>JAFDEI010000029.1 GCA_019310425.1 Deltaproteobacteria bacterium
CCTGCGGCATTACGACAAGGAGAAGCTGGTTCCCTTCGGCGAATACTTCCCCTTTCGCTCGATCGAATTTCTCCGGCGGCGCTTCGCACGAGTGCGCGTGTTCGAACCAGGCTCACCCGACGCGGTGCTGCCGACCCGCATCGGCCCGGCAGCGGTGGCAATATGCAACGAGGCGATGCTGCCCGAGGTCGTCGGTCGCCGCGTGAGGGCGGGCGCAGCCTTCATCTTGAATCCTTCGAACGACGCCTGGGCACCCGAGCCGGTCTTCGCCGAGCAGATGCTCGACATGGCGATCCTGCGCTCCGTAGAACAGCGGCGTTGGCTCGTGCGAGCATCGACCACCGGACCGTCTGCGCTGGTCGACCCCTGGGGACGCATCATCGTACGCACCTCGATAGACGAGCAGCGCGTCATCCGGGGAACGATCGGCATGCGTCGGGAGGTGAGCATCTACGGCCGGGTTGGCGACGTCTTCGCATCGGGATGCGCCATCGCGGCGATCGCCCTCCTCGTGCTCTCGCACCCTCGCCTTCGATCCTAGAAGCCATCTCCGTGGACGTCGACGGCGGAGCCGGAGTCGCCGTCGGGCGGTCCCGCTTCCGCCCATGAAAACGGCTCGTGTGTATCCCGGAGTCGTCTGGCATCCAGGCGGTGTCCCTCCGCATCCCGACCCGCCACGATCAACGACGGGTTGGTACGATCGAGGAGTCGGGCGAGCATGGAGTGGGCGCGGGCGCGGTCGGGAACCAGGGCCAGGTTCTCGGCTGCGGCGAGACTGGCCTCAGCGCGACGCCAGGCCTGCGATCGCCGCTGCAACCACCACAGGCGCTCCGCTTCGAGTCGCAATACTTCCGGAGCCCGAATCGCCACCTTGGCCGCAGAGAGCAGGGATCGTCGCGCGTTTCGCCGTGCACGTTGCACGAGCCCGCGTCGGCGGGACCCGGTCCGAAGCTCCATCACGTCGAGCAGCAGGTGCGATCGCCAGTGTGGGAACTGATAGAAGGGCGGCACGAAGCGCTCGGCTGCGAGGACCCGCTCCGACTCGGCGAGCCTCGAGCGAGCCGCCTCGAGTTCCCCTGCGAGAATTTCCGCCTTCGCCCAGTTTCCGAGCGCGAGGAGATTGAGGTGCTTTTCCTGATGCTCGGTGTTGTACAGCTCGGCGGTGCGAACCGCCGCGGCGAGATCTCCGCGCTCGATTTCCAGCATGAGACGCACGCAACGCTCGGACGAACGCCCGAGATCATATTCGAAGAGGTCAGCGATCTTCTCCAGCTGCTCGACGACTTCGGCGGCCTCCGAGAACCTCCCCTGCCCCACCCGCTTCTCGCCGAATGGAACCAGATAGCTCGTGACGTCCCACAGCAAGCCGAGTCGCACCGCCGCTTCGACTCGCTCCGGAGCAATCTCGTATTCGTTTCGCCAGCCTCCTTCCTGATGATGGTGAACGAAGCGCATCAACTGGTAGAAGAACGTCTCGGCCTCGTGTTCCGGGTCGACCAGTGGCTTTGCGAGATCCAGAAATCGTGCCGACAGAGACAGCGACAGGCCTCCCCACGCCAACGGGCCGACCATGCCGGCGAGCATCCCACCCGCCCCCACCACGCTGCGGGGATCCACTGCCGCGATCTTCCGGAAGGTGTCGAAGCTGTCGAACACGAAGGTCGGTGCAGGGGTGGTCGTCACCTGCGCTCTCGCGCGGTCGAACATCAGCCCGATCACCCTCCGCTCCTTCTCGGTCGCCGGACGCGCTGCACGCCTCCTCGGCACATAGAGCATCCGCATCGCGGACCAGAAATCGGGCAGTGCGTGGAGCGCACGGGCCAGGTTGCTGTGCGGCACGCGCTCGCCGAGTGCCTCGAGGGCGAGGTTGATATGCTCGATGGCATTCGTGAGTTCGGCGCGATTGGCGTGCGCGCGAGCGATGTTCTGTTCGAGAACCGCACGCTTCGAGGGATCGCCGCCGTCCGGGTGCAGCTTCAGGTAGACGGCCGCCGCTTCGTAGAAGAGACTCAGCGCCTCGTCTGCGGCGGCGATCTTCGTCGCCTCCTCGCCCGCCCGGAAGAGATGCGCTTCGGCGCTCTCGAGGTTTCGGCCGAGCGTCCAATGGTAGGCGAGCATCGCATGAAAACCCGGCACGCTTTCGTTCAGGTGGTCCTCGACGGCACGCGCCACCCTCCGGTGGAGTTTCTCACGGTGCGAACTCAGGATGGATTCGTAGGCGACTTCGCGAATCAGCGGGTGCTTGAATTCCCAGCACCGACGGCTGGGGAGCGGAAGCAGCATTCCGGCACTCTCGAGACGAATCAATCCGCCGTCGATGTCCCCCGCATCCGGGAGAGCGGCGCGAAGGACCGCATCGTAGACGCTCGGTCCAACGACCGAGGCCCCTTGGAGCAGGCTGCGAACGTCGCGAGGCAGCCGGTCGATGCGTGTCATGATCACGTCGTGAACGCTGTTCGGGATCTCGATCATCTCATCACGCCCGACGAGATTCATGCCCTCGGCGTCTCCGACCAGCAAACGCTCCTCGACGAGGGAGCGCACGACCTCCTCCATGAAGAACGGATTTCCCCCGGTCTTCTTCTCGACGCGCGCCAGGAACTCGGAAGGCACATCGCCGTGCCGGACCAGGTTCCGGAGCAGCCGTCGCGAGTTTTCGTGCGTCAGGGGGTCCAGGTCGTGACGCTGGAACCGCCCCGCATGATCCCGCTCGAGGGTTTCGAGCAACCGTCCCGTCGTATCGGGGTAGCCGTCCCGTGCGCCGAGCAGGAAGAGCATCCGGTGCTCGTGTCCCACCCGGACGAGTCGCTCGAGCAGCTTGAGCGATGAACCGTCGGCCCAATGCAGGTCGTCGAGCACGGCAACGGTCGGTGTGCTGCGCGTCAACGCCACCAACAGCTCTGTCATCGCCCGCAGGATGACGTTCTCCATGGCATCCTGCTCCAGCGTGCTCAAGCGCCCACGCTCCTCGGAACTCAGGTGCAGCCCGATGACCGAGGCGACGACAGGCTGGACTTCGCGGGCTTCCTCGTTCATCAGAAGAGCCTGCAGGCCACGGTCGAGCTTGCCTCGCGCCACTTCCTGGCTGTCTCCGTCCGTGATCTCGAGGTAGCTTCGAATCAAATCAGCGAAGACGTGGTATGCGACGTTTTTCCCGTTCGCGACACCACTTCCCCGAAGCCATCTGAGACCCTCGGCTTCGGGAGTGCGGGACATCTCGTCGAAGATCCGTGTCTTCCCGAGACCGGCCTCGCCCACCAGGATGTGAGTCGCCCCGCGTCCCCCGATGACCGTCGTGAGCGCCGAGCGCAGCTGGCCCATCATGGCGTCCCGGCCGACGAACGCCGAGAAGATGGAAGTGGAGGCCCGACCTCGGCGTCGCGTCTGCTCACGTCGCGAGAGCAGCCGGTAGGCTCGGAGCCCCTGCTGCTTCCCCTTGGCCTTGAGGGGAGCCAGTGGTTCGTACTCGAACAGGTCATGGGTGTAGCGCCATGTCTCCCGACCCACCCAGACCTGGTGAGGCGGCGCCTGGTCCTTCAGTCTCGACGCCACGTTCACCGGATCACCCAGGACCGCGAATTCTCTCAGAACCGGACCGCTCACATCGCCGGAAATCGCAAGGCCCGTATTGATTCCCATATGCAATTCGAGCGGTGCACCGGGAGTGTGCTCTCGATTGTATTCGTCCACGCGGCGAAACATTTCGATAGCGGCGTTCACTGCGGCCTGCGGAGCGTCCTCGATGGCGATTGGCAGACCGAAGACCGCCATGATGCAGTCACCGAGATACTTGTCGACCGACCCTCCATTCTTGCGAGCCACCGAGGCGAGGAGTTCGAGACAGCCGGTAACCACCTCGTAGGCCTCTTCGTTATTCAGTCGCTCGACCAGGGACGTGAACCCCACGATGTCTACGAACATCACGGTGATTCGACGCCGTTCGGTCTCGGCGGTATGGCTTGAAGGAGCGCGGTCCGACACTGCGACAGATCCCTACGTGGTGGATTCCACACTTCGACGGCGTGAGCGAGGGGCCGTCTCGCAAGAAATCCGAGCGTTTCCGTGCTGTGGACACCGGGCCGTTGTCATCCCGGTGGAGCAGCCGGGTGCAACCACCGCAACAACTCACCAGCAGCCGCATCGAGCTAGTGTACCTACTCGGCGCGTCCTTTTGCTTGCATTTCTATCTGCATTCATAGTAACGGTGGTGCGCGGGGAAGCTCGACCAGCGGCGTAGCGCTCGCAAACCAAAGGGAGCCCTCGTAGGAACGCCTTCGGCTTCCGGATTCACCCATTCAAGGGAGACCATATTGCCGATGCCTGATCTTCGACTCATGATCGCTTCTGCGACGTTGGCGGCAACCGTGCTCGGAATCGGACTGCCAACCGAACCCGCGCAGGCCGGGTGCAACCAGATCCCGCAACAGACCGTGCAGACCTGGCGAGGATTCAAGGGAACCGTCGACACGGTCTTCGGTCGTCCGGACGCCTCCGCATCGATGCCGGCACCCGACCCCAGGGACGTATGGGTGGGGAGCAGCAGCTGCAATCCGGGGACACTCGACGACAAAGACCACGCGGTCACGGTCATCTTCAAGCCGCCCCACAACGGGAAACCCAATGTCGTGGTGCTGACCACGGCGCAGAACTGTTCGGCGCTGAGCTGCGACAACAACCAGAGCTTCCTGTGCGTTCCAGCACCGGAGTCCGCAATCTTCGTACCCCCGAATACCGATACGCTGCGCTTCCGTTTTCCGGACACGGATGACTTCTTCCTGCCCACGGGCGATGGCCAGCCCTTCACGGGGCCCGCACTCATCGCGGTGTCACCATCCGACGAACCCCTGCCGTGCACGTTGGCAACCAAGCGCTGCCAGGTCTGGGGCGGAACCACGAGCCTCTTCGCCTGCGTGGACGAAATATTCGATGCCGTTGGCTGCAAGACGAGTCGCGCGGACCTCGATCCCACCTTCGCGCACTTTACCGCGCTGCCACCGATGAACGACTGGCAGAAGATGTGCGAGAAATTTCCCTCCGATCAGCCCCCCTATTGCACCAACCGGGAGCCCGAGGTCCTCTTTACCGTCGACAAGGCCGGAAACGTCCTGTTACCGGTCGATTGGGCAGCGGTGCTGGCAGACGATTTCGGTATTCCCGGCAAGAAGAAGAAACGAGGCGTCGAGGCCAAAACCGATCTTTTCAAGACCAAAGTCAAGAAGAAGCGCATCCGGATTCCCAAGACGGGCTTTCTGGGCTCCTTCACGCCCAAGGGTGCGGGGTGGCCATCGAAACCGAACTTCACAGCCCATTCACAGGGCAAATGGCTCGTGCTCCGCGGCGACAGCGACGTGTCCGAGTCCGTGCTCAGGATTTCTCGCCGCGAGCTGTGGCAATACGAATGCGACGGCGGAAACCACGCCGGGCAGGCCTGTGATCCAGACCCAGACACGGAGGGAGAATGTCCCGGCGGCGGCAAGTGCATCAAGCGGTCGCAGCCAGCGTATTTCGCCTGCGAGAAAGGGCCCGATGCCGGCAGCTACTGCACCCGGAGCAGCGACTGCCCTCGCGGTCAATGCACGGCGGGAAGCGCCTGTGTCGCGATCTCGGGGCAGCCGCCACCGCCGCCAAAGTCGATTCCACCCTGCTACACGGACCTCAGCTGCAACAATATCGATGAGGAATGCGGCCTCGGCCTCTTCGAATTCCGCGACCGCCTGGAGCGGATCTCAGGGTCGCAGCAGGGTGTCGGACCCGTCGTAATCCAAAAGGGCCGCTACAAGGCGAAGGTCAAGTAGCGCCCGTCTCGGAAATGATTTCGAGTGCGGGCAGGTCGTTCGGACTGCGTTTTCGAATCCGGTCCGATCGACGAGCCCGCTACAGGCGCCTTCACCCGATGCCTGAGAGAGCGGCGGAGCACGCCGCGGACATCTGTCGACTCCGCAACTCGAACCGTTGCCCGTCGCACCGGCTTGCTGTTCAATCACGGTATGACGAAAACAAAACGCGTTCGAGACCGGATGAGTCAGGAGGTCACCACCCTCCGCCACAACGACGCCCTCGTAATCGCGGATGATGTGATGCGGCTCGGCCGCATCCGCCATTTGCCGGTGCTCGACGACGACCAGCGCCTCGTCGGGATCGTGAGCCAACGCGACCTCTTCCGCGGCGCGCTCGCCCGCGCACTGGGCTACGGCACGCACGCCCAGCAGAAACTGCTCGGCCAGCTCGTCGTGAAAGAGGTGATGACGAACGAGCCCATCACGATCGGCCCCGACGTACCGCTCGCCGAGGCCGCAGCGTTGATGATCCGGCACAAGATCGGCTGCCTGGTCGTGATGGACGGCGAGAAGCTCGCAGGCGTGCTCACGGAGGGAGACTTCGTCGCGGCCGTAGCGGACGCCGACGGCGACTGATCGGCCCAGGAACCTCCGCCGCACCCTTCGATCTCGAACCTCTGGGACGCGGCACTAGCCAGGCCCGCTCCGTCCCCTTCGCTTGACTCCGAGTACGACGCGTGCGATTCCCTCCTGGACACCAGGAGAAAGCCATGCCCCGCGTCGTAAAACTCGGCATCAAACGCCCCGCTACCCGTCCGCTGCTGCCCGACCCGGAGCCGCGCGAGGTCAAGTACACCTTGATCTCCGTCGACGACCACCTCATCGAACCGCCTCACACCTTCGAAGGGCGGATGCCGCAGAAGTTCAAGGATCAGGCTCCACGCGTGATCGAGACCGAAGAAGGCCACGAGGTCTGGACCTTCGAGGATACACCCTACTTCCAGGTCGGTTTCATGTGCGTGGCCGGCCGCCCCACCGAGGATCACCGCGTCGAGCCCGCACGCTTCGACGAGGTGAGGCCCGGCTGCTGGGACATCCACCACCGCATCAAGGACATGGACATCGGCGGGATCTGGGCGTCGGTGAATTTCCCGTCGGGTGTCACCGGCTTCGGCGGCACACTCTTCTCCGAGGCCAAGGATCCGGAGCTGGGCCTCGCCTGCACACGAGCCTGGAACGACTGGTTGTTCGAGGAGTGGTACGGCTCGTATCCGGACCGCATCGTGCCGCTCGGCATCACCTTTCTCGCCGACCCCGAGAAAGGCGCCGAAGAAATCCGCCGCAACGCGGCGCGCGGCTTCACCGCGGTGACGATGCCCGAGCAGCCGCATCGCCAGGGCTACCCGCCCGTGTTCGACTCCTACTGGGAACCCATCATCCGCGCCTGCGCGGAGACCGATACCGTCCTGAACCTGCACGTCGGATCGTCGGGCTTCGCCCAGATGCCGCCGGGAGCGCCGATGCTCGAGCTCGGCGCGACCATGTTTCAGGCCATGGCGTTCGAATCCTGTGCCGAGTGGCTCTGGAGCGGATGGCCCGCGCGCTACCCCGAACTCAAGATCGCGATGTCGGAGGGCGGGATCGCGTGGGTTGGAGGCCTGATCGACCGTGTCGACAACATCATGAGCCGCTCGGGATACGGCCAGGGCTGGCCCGACAAGCAACACTCACCAAGCGACGTACTGCGCCGCAACTTCTGGTTCTGCATGATCGACGACCCATCGACGATCTGCACCAAGGATGCGATCGGCGTCGAAAACATCCTATTCGAATCCGACTATCCGCACGGCGACGGCACTTGGCCGAATACCCAGCAGGTAATCGACAACCTCCTCTCCGGACTCCCGGTCGAGGAGATCCGCATGATCACCCACGAGAACGCTGCAAAACTCTACCGGCACCCGCTGCCCGAAGTCCGGGTCCCCTAGCCGCCCGCGGCCATTGCTTTGCGTCGTTGCGTTCACGAGTCGAGAAACTCGCTCGCAACGGCTTCGGGGGACAGCAGGTAGACCTCCGCGCAAAACGAGCACCTCACCTCCAACGGCTCACCGCGCTCGACCATCTCGCGAACCTCATCGCGCCCGAGCAAAGTGGCCGCCAGTCGGACTTTCTCTTCGCTGCAGCCGCAACGAAAGCACGGTTCCACACGTTCGATCTCGCCATGCCCGAGCTCGCCGACGAACTGCGACAGCAGCTCCTCCGCCGACGCACCTGCTCGCACGAGTTCGGACGGATTGGCGGTTTCCGCCACTCGCCGCTCGAAATCCGAAAGCGTCGCGTCATCCGCGCCGGGGAGCCCTTGCACCAGGTAGCCCGCAGCCGCTTCGACCTCGAAACGACCTTCGCCGTGCGAACCGGGCCCGAGGTAGATTCCGAGCGCAATCGCCGAGGGCTTCTGCTCGCTCTCGAGCAGATACAAGCCGAGATCCTCCGCAATTTCACCGGAGACGATCGGCACGATGCCACTATAGGGCTGTGACCAGCTCGGGTGCATCCGCTCGACCGCGAGGGTCCCCAGGCCGATGGCGCGCGCTAGCGAGAGCTTCGGTCCCTCCAACGGCAGATCGACTGCCGGATTCTGGACGTAGCCGCGCACGGTTCCCTCGCTATCGGCCGTCACGATCACACTCCCGAGCGGGCCGTCGCCACGCAGCTGAATCTGCACGCGTTCGCCGCTCTGCGCCTCGGTGGCGAGCAACAGTCCACCGCCGAGCGCTCGGCCGAGCGCGACCGAAGCGATCGGTGAGGTCGCGTGCCGCCGTACGGCATCGCGCACGAGGTTTGTCGACGTGAGCACACGCACGGACACACGGCCATCGGCCGAAGACGTGCGAATCAACTCGTCTCTCAGGGGTTTCATCCAGCTCCCGCCCAGCGGAATTGTAATCCGTCGGGTCGGCTCCGCCCTCGAATCTCCCAGCGGCGAGCGCATTCGCGCTAGAATCGCATCATAGAGTGATCGAGGAGCCGCGGAGGTAGCGATGCCCGATCTCCGAATTCTACATTGGGAGACACTCAGCAAGAACCAATTCGACGCAATTGACCGGGAGCGCGCCGTCGTGATGCTCACCTGCTCGCCGCTCGAGGTCCATGGGCCGCACCTGCCACTCGGTGCAGATGTATTCGAAGGCGCCGGGCTCGCCGAGCGAGCGCTCCGGTTCCTGCCCGAACGCCACTGCGATCGCAGCTTCCTGGCGCTCCCGTTCATCTACGTCGCCGCCGACCCCGTGCCACAGCCGGGTTCGATCGGGTTCCGCCCCTCGACGTTGATCTCGGTCATCGAGGATCTCGGGCGCTCACTCGCCAACCAGGGCTTCCGGAACGTGCTCGTCTCGAACTTCCACGGCAGCCCCCGGCACTTCCTCGCGATCGAAACCGGCTGCGACCGGGTCGCCAAGACCACCGGAATTCGAATGCTGTGTCTCTTCTCGGCAATGCTGACGCGGCTCGGTGTCGAGGGCTCGGAGCTCGGGCATGTGCTCGGCCACATCGACGGAGTCCGAGCGACGGACTTCGACGCCGACACCCACGCCGGCCTGGTCGAGACGAGCCAGCTGCTGGCGCTGCACCCGGAGTGGGTCGACCCGTCCTACAAGTCGCTCCCGAAACGTTCGACCGCCATCTGGGCCGCCGAAAACGGGATCACCCACGCGAAGGCCCGCGGCTCGGGCCCGGCCGCCATCCCGGCAATGGTGGCGCAGTTCAAGAACACGCTGAAGTTCTTCGCCGAGGAAACCTATTCGGGCAGCCCGGCCGAGGCCTCGGCGGAGCTCGGCGAGAGCTTCCTCGACGTACTCGCCGAGGGCAGTGCCAAGGCGATCACGGAACTGCTCGACGGCAGACTCCCGGAAGCGCAGTGGCATTCGCCGATCTGGAAGCTCCGGCAGCTCTTCGTCAACCCGCTCGCGATACGCGCGCTCGACCGGTTGCTCGACACACCGGAGACGGTGGGTTGAATCGATCGGCGATACGGTGAGCCTCGACGATGGTCAGCGGTTAGACTCGCGACACCCGAAATCACCGCAGTCTGGAGAGAACCCATGCCCCGCAAACTCGCGAAGCTCACCACCCTGACCGCAGCCACGATCTTCCTGCTCGCGAGCATCGCCTCGGCGGACGACATGGGAGGCGAATCGATCTCGGTTCCGCCCCCGGCCAAACCCGATACCGGCTACTCCGATGCCCCGACAGCGAGCGAGGACGACGGCTGGCACTACTGCAGCTATTACGTCCTCCCACTGACCCGGCACATGCATGACTCAGGGCTCCCGCTCGCGGGCCGGATCGTGCTCTACCCGCTCGCGGCCGCATTCGACATCGCGCAACTGCCATTCGGCGCACTCGCCGGACTCGCCGGGGAATAGCGAGATCCGGGGCATGCCCGAGACACCGGAACTCGATCCGGATTCTCGCGAGCCGCAGACCGGCGACTCGTCTCGCAACCAGCGCAAGAAACAACCGCCGGTCGCCTTCTCGATGTTGCGCGGCCGCGGGCTCTGGTACCTGATCGGGGCGCTATGGCTGACGTTCCTGATCGGCCAGGCGTGGTATCTGAATTCCCAGGTCGTCACGATCCCCTACAGCGAATTCGTCTCGCTGCAACGATCCGGTCGGGTCGCCGACCTCCACGTCGGGAGCCAGGTCATCACGGGTCGACTCCTCGCGCCCACCGAAGGTGAACCCGACGAGTTCCGCACGGTGCGCGTCGACCCGGCGCTCGTCGCCGAGCTCGAACTCGGAAGCGGCGACGACGATGCAGGCGGCATCGGCAGCGCGCTCGAGTATACCGGCACCATCGAAGACTCGTGGCTCACGCGAATGATGGCGTGGCTGCTGCCGTTGAGCTTGATCATCCTGTTCTGGCTCTTCATGCTGCGCCGAATGAACCCGGGCGGCGGGCTGGGCGGCGGATTGATGTCGGTCGGAAAGAGCCGGGCAAAGATCTATGCCGAGCAGGAGGTGAAGGTCAGCTTCGACGACGTCGCGGGAGTCGACGAAGCCAAAGAGGAGCTCCAGGAGATCATCGGGTTCCTGCGGGACCCCAAGCGATACGGGCGCCTCGGAGCGCGGCTCCCGAAAGGCATCCTGCTGGTCGGCCCACCCGGCACGGGCAAGACGCTCCTCGCTCGCGCCGTCGCGGGTGAAGCCGCAGTACCGTTCTTCTCGATCAGCGGCAGCGAGTTCGTCGAACTCTTCGTCGGGGTCGGAGCCGCGCGGGTCCGCGATCTGTTCGAGCAGGCGCGCAGCCGGGCACCCTGCATCATCTTCATCGACGAGCTCGATGCGCTCGCGCGAGCGCGCGGAATCGGGCCGGCCTCGGGTGGCCACGACGAGAAAGAACAGACGCTGAACCAGCTCCTAGCCGAACTCGACGGCTTCGACCCCAGCGAAGGCGTCGTACTGCTGGCCGCTACCAATCGCCCCGAGATCCTCGACGCCGCGCTGCTGCGCGCGGGCCGATTCGATCGCCAGATCCTCGTCGACCGCCCCGACAAGCAGGGTCGCATTGCGATCCTGGGCGTGCACCTGCGCAAGGTCGATCGCGCGAGCGACGTCGACCCCGAGGCACTCGCCGCGCTCACGCCCGGCTTCACCGGGGCCGACCTCGCGAACCTCATCAACGAAGCCGCGATCCTCGCTACGCGGGAAGAGGCGCACGACGTCACGATGGATCATTTCAACCGCGCCATTGAGCGGATCGTCGCAGGACTCGAGAAGAAGAACCGCCTGCTCATCCCGCACGAACGCAAGGTGACTGCATATCACGAGATCGGACACGCGCTCGTCGCACGCGCGATTCCGGGCAGCGACCCCGTTCACAAAGTCTCGATCATTCCACGCGGAATCGGGGCGCTCGGCTACACGATCCAGCGCCCGACAGAAGACCGCTTCCTGATGTCGAGCCGCGAGCTGACCCAGAAGATGGCCGTATTGCTCGGCGGGCGGGCAGCCGAGTCGATCGTCTTCGGCGACGTTTCCACCGGAGCGGCCGACGACCTCGCGAAGGCCACCGACATCGCGCGCAGCATGGTGACCCGCTACGGCATGGACGACCAGCTCGGCATGGTGTCGCTGGAGAGCGAACGCTCCGCGTTCCTCGACACCGCGGTCGATCTCGCGATGACGCGACGGGACTTCTCGGAGGAAACCGCTCGGGAGATCGATTGCGCGGTGAGACGGCTCATCGGCGAGGCATTCGATCGAGCCGTCGCAATCCTGGAGCACCACCGCGATTCACTCGAGGATGCAGCCGAACGCCTGCTCGAAGCCGAGACCTTGAGCGGCAGTGAGCTGCCGGAGCTGACTCACTCATGATCCGCACGACAGAGTCGGCAGGCAGATCACCCTTTCGAACTTCCCGACCCTGCAGCGACTGCAGCGAGTACGCACGAACAACGCGCCTCGGCGGTATCGCCTGTTTGTCGACCGCCATCTCGGTGCTAGCCTGATCGTACACATTGGTGAGGGGGTACGATGTTTCGTTTATTCATTTCGTCGCTGGCCATGCTTCTTGTGCTCGGATCGTCGATCGCCTCGGCGGGTTCCGAAGGCGCGATCCAGATCCCGCGGAATGTCCCCTATGCAAACGAGGCGACCGTCGCGGACAATATTCGGAACGAATGCACCGATCTTGGCACGCGGCTCGCAACCTCGCTCCAACAGTTCGCAGCCAAGTACGGCGTCGCCACCATCGTCGTAGACAAGGTCGACCCCAATGCGTCTGGCGCGGTATTTCAAGTCGAGATCCTGAATGTCTTCAGTGCCGGGAATGCGTTCATCGGTCATCGCAAGTCGATGGCGGCGAGGGGCGAACTGTTCGTGAACGGCGCGTCGAAGGGCCATGTCGATTTCACGAGGAATTCCGGCGGCGGATTCGGAGCCGGATTCAAGGGGTCGTGTTCCGTGCTCGCTCGCTGCAGCAAGACACTCGGAAGCGACTTCGCCAAGTGGCTCGAGAAACAGCAGTAGGCGCTATTCGAGGTAGCCGAGCGCGCGCAGGCGTCGTTTCACGGGCGGGGGCAGTGCGCGTTTCGATCGGTAATCGGGATCACCTCGAACGGAACGTTCAGCGCGGATTTCCTCGAGCGAGCCGAGTAACTCTTTCGCTCGCGCCGGCACCGTGGCCGCGATGTTCCGCAGCTCGCGCGGATCGTCCGCGAGGTCGTACAACTCGATGGAGTCATCGGCGTTCTCGCTGGTTGCAGGCGTGAGAATGAGCTTGTGGGTTCCCGAACGAATCGCAAACTGCTGCGATCGCCCGCTCTTCTGCTTCGGGTCGATCACCGACCAGGCCGGACGAGCGCCCGATTCTTCACCCGTCATCAACGGAAGCAGCGACACCGCATGCTGCGGAACCGGGTACGGCGCACCCAGAATATCGAGAACCGTGGGCATGATGTCGATCAGCCGCACCTGGGCGGGAACGCGCTGAATTCGATAATCACGAGTCGGATCGTAGACGATGAGGGGCACCAGCAGCAGTTCGTCCCACAACGCGTGACCGTGATTCCCCGGACGGGGCGGCGAACGATCACCGAGGTCCTCACCGTGGTCGGACGTGACGATGATCAGGGTGTTCTCGTCGAGACCCAGCCGGTCGAGGGTCTCCAGCAACCTGCCGATGTACTGGTCGCTGACCGTCACGCCACCGTCGTACAACGCGCGGACGAAGGCGAGCTCGGTCTCGCCCAGCTTGAATCCGAGCCCGCCCTTCCCCGCCAATGCAGCCGAAGCCACTTCGAAGGTCGACCCGAGCCTCCCGCTGTCCATTCCCTGCGTGTAGAGCTGACGGCGATACGGAGTGTGTGGCTCGTAGGTGTGGAGCCAGAGAAAGAACGGCTCGTCTGCATTCGCCGCCAGCCAGCGTTGCGCCGCTTCGAAGGTCTTCTCGATTCCCTTGGAAGCCTCGACCACCGGCGCGTCGCCCGCCGCACGCTCGGGCGCGCGGGCGAGCCGAATATCGACGGCGACCTGGTCTTCGAAGACATCGAATCCGCGGCCCAGTCCGTACTGCTCCCCGACCCAGGCACCACCCGTAAACGCCGCCGTCCGCCAGCCTGCATCGCGTAGCGGTTCGACGAGCGAGCGACGAAGACCGTCATCGTATTCCCGAGCCGTGGGATAGTGCCCCGAAAGCAGACCCACCATCGCGGGCAGGGTCCACGACGAATGGCTCACGACCGATTCGAAGAGAACCCCTTCTTCCGCCAAGCGATCGAGCACGGGGGTGGTGTGACGCTCGTGGCCGTACGCCGAGACACGATCGGCTCTGAGAGTATCCAGAACGATCAGGATCGCGTTGCGCGGGCGAGGCGCTTCCGCACAAGCCGCCGTGACGAGGGCCATCGCGAGCAGGATTACCCAACGCACACTTCTCGAAACGGAGATGGAAGCCGGGCGTTCGGCGAATCCATCCATGCTCGGTCTCTCCTGTCCATCTATTCGGGAGTCGAGGGCTTCTTCGGTCCCTCTGCGCCCCCGGGGTAATCGGCAAACGGGCGCTGAATCAACAAGATCGTCGCGAGAATTGCGCGAATATTGCCCATCCGGGCCTTCTTTTCGAACCTCGCCAGGCTTCGGCGGCATCCAAGCCGGTAATCGGACAACTGCGCCGCGCGCACATCTCTTCGTATAGAATGCTGAACGTTGCAGCTCCCCTTGCCACTGGAGAATTCGAATGCAACCGATCCGTGCAGCTTACCGCTCCTTCTGCGCCCTGCTCGTCGCCAGCATGTGGCTCGCGGTACTATTAGCCGCGCCGAATGCGCTCGCGCAGAACCCCTACCTGACGTTCGATACGTTGCAGGTACGCCCGCTCGCCGTTTCGCCGGACAACACGCGCTTGTTCGCGGTAAATACCCCCGACAATCAACTCGAAATCTTCGATATCGCGCTCGACGGGACGCTCGCGCACGCCGGCTCGGTGCAGGTCGGCATGGAGCCCTCGGCGGTGGCGGCGCGCAACGACAGCGAAGTCTGGGTGGTGAACTTCCTCTCGGACAGCGTGAGCGTGATCGACGTCAGCGGCTCCGTCCCGCGCGTGGTTCGCACCCTGCATGTCGGCGACGAGCCGAGCGACATCGTCTTCGCGGGCCCCGGCGGCAATCGCGCCTTCATCACCAGCGCGCATCGCGGTCAGAACACCCCCTATCCCGATGGCGAGTACGACAGCGAGGGCATCGGGCGCGCCGACATCTGGGTCTTCAACGCCACGGCGCTCGGCAACTCACTCGGCGGCGACGAGCTGACGATCATCACCGTCTTCGGCGACAAGCCGCGCGGACTCGCGGTCTCGAACGACGGATCCACCGTCTACGCCGCCATCTATCACTCCGGCAACCAGACGATGGCGCTCAATAACGGCTTCATCTGCCCCACCGGAACCACCGCGCTGAACAACGGCACCGTCGAGCCGTCGTGCACTCTTTCCGGCGGGACATCACCGGGCGGGATGCCGCCCCCGCACCAAAACCAGCTCCCGCAGAGCATCGATCGCCCCGAGGGCGGCATCATCGTCAAGTGGAAACGCGATGGCATCAGCAACGAGTGGCAGGACGAGCTCGGCCGCGACTGGAACAGCTGGGTCAAGTTCAACCTGCCGGACCGCGACGTCTTCGCCATCAACGCCAACGCGAACCCACCGGTGGCGATCGACGCCAGCAGCGCCTGCGCCAACGGTGCGGGCTGCTGGTCGGGCGTGGGGACCACCCTCTTCAATCTGGCGGTGAACCCCGCTTCGGGAAAGATCTACGTCTCGAATACCGATTCACAGAACCACGTGCGTTTCGAGGGCCCCGGCATCTACGCCGCGGGCAAGAAGCCCCCGGGTGAGCCGAACACCGTACTGGGCAACCTGGCCCACGCACGGATCACGGTACTCGACGGGGCCAACGTGGTGCCGCGCCATCTCAACAAGCACATCGACTACTCGCTCGCTTCCATCGGGGCCTTTGGGAAGGCAAAGAGCCTCGCCACACCGCTCGACATGGTCATAACACCGGACGGCAGCACCCTCTACGTCACCGCCTTCGGGTCGGGCAAAGTCGGCATCTTCGACACCGCGTCCCTCGAGAACGACAGCTTCACCCCCGACTCCGCCAACCACATCACGCTTTCGGGCGGCGGCCCGAGCGGCCTCGCACTGGCGGGAAACGGCCATCTCTACGTGCTCACGCGCTTCGACAATTCCATCTCGGTGGTCAACCAGACGAGCAAGCTCGAAGTCCAGACGCAGTCGCTCCACAACCCGGAGCCGACGAGCGTCGTCGACGGTCGCCCCTTTCTCTACGACGCGAACCTCACCAGCAGCAACGGCGAGGCCTCATGCTCGAGCTGCCACATCGGTGGCGACATGGACGACCTGGCGTGGGATCTCGGCAATCCGGACGACGACCGCAAGCCCAACGTCAACCCGATGAACGACGAACCCTTTGTGGACATCACGGCCCCGTTCAACTCGTCATGTGTGATCCAGAGTGCCCTGTTCGGCAACGGCTGCAACTTCCACCCGATGAAGGGGCCGATGACCACCCAGAGCCTGCGCGGCCTCGAACTCCAGGGGCCGCAGCACTGGCGAGGCGATCGCGAAGGCGACGCGACCTCATCCTTCCTGGCGTTCAACGTCGCCTTTCCCGGGCTGGTCGGCCGCAACTCGGAACTGTCGCCCCCGGACATGGAAGCCTTCAAGGATTTCGCGCTGCAGCTCCGCTATCCGCCGAACCCCACACGCAACCTCGACAACAGCCTGACCACGATCCAGTCACGGGGCCAGACCGTGTTCAACGATCCGAATACGGACCAGGTGGCGAGCTGTGACGATTGCCACACCATCGACCCCGCGAACGGCTTCTTCGGCGGCGACGGTCGCTCGACCTTCGATGGGGGAACCGAGATATTCAAGGTCCCGCATCTGCGGAACATGTACCAGAAGGTCGGCATGTTCGGTGAGGCGCAGCCGAACGTGGTCACTTTTCCGCTGATCGGCAGCGCCACCGCGTTCGACGGGCCCTTCACTCACACGGGCGATCAAGTTCGGGGCTTCGGCTACACCCACGACGGCTCGGTGGATACCCTCTTCCGCTTCGTCAGCGCCTCGCTGTTCACCATCAACAACAACGAACAGAGCCGAGTCGAGGCCTTCATGATCGCCGCGGATACCGACCTCGCGCCCATCGTGGGCCAGCAGGTCACGCTGACCGACAGCAACTCCGGCGTGGCGCTGCCGCGCATCGGCCTGATGGATACCCGCTGCGGCACCCCCTTCGACTCCAAGATCCTCTTCGACCTGAACGGCGGAGCGATCACCGAGTGTGACCTCATCGCCAAGCACAGTGACGGCACGCAGGAGAGCGGCTACCTCTACGACCCGGTGGACGACGAATACACGCCCGACGACGGTACGGCGGACATCAGCTCCGCGGCCCTGCAGGCTCTCGCCGGCGCCCCGGCCAACGAGGTCACCTACACCGCAGTTCCGCCGGGATCGGGCTACCGCATGGGCATCAATCGCGACCTCGACCTGTACGACGATGGCCTCGACAACTGCCCGGGCGTGCAGAACGACGACCAGACGGACACCGACAGCGATGGCCTGGGCGACCCGTGCGACCCGACCCCCATCCCCGAACCGGGCGGGACCGCGATGCTGATCAGCGGCTTGTTCGGCCTTGCTGCGCTCAACCGGCGGCGGCGGGCAAGGGCAGGCTGAGCGCCGCCTGAGGCCACCAACGGTGGCTTCCGAGCCGTGGGATCGGCACCGGCGAGTTCAACGCCATCACGGAAGGTCGCCCCGCGGAGGCCTTCGGTGTCGATCGCCGCCGTGGCGCCGGCCGCCGCCCTTTCCTCCGCGACGCCCCAGCTTGGCGCCATCGCGGCGGGCGGCAGCCCGTTCGGATCGGCCCAGGTGCCCATCCCCGTCCGAGTCATATTTCTCGAGATTCGCCGCACGCTGAAGATCTCGTTCGTCCCGACCGGCTGTCCGTTCGTCGTCGCTGAGTGTGCCGTCACCATCCGTGTCCCAGCGCTCGAGCCTGCGACCGCTGCGGGCGGCCTCCCGCTCGTCGTCAGAGAGCTTCCCATCTCCATCGGAGTCATGCCGATCGATCCTTCGCGCGTGTCGCTGCTCGCGCTTCTCCCCACGGACCTCACGGAAGTCGTCGAGTTCGGTTCCCGAGAGTTTCCCGTCTCCATCGGCGTCATACGCGTCCAGAATATCGGCGCGGCGGCCGGTCGCGGTTGTGGGCACGTCATCAGCGAGTGCGATCCCCACTCCGAGTAGCTGCGACACACTGATGGCGACCAGGATGCTCGTGAACTTCGACATACGATTCTCCTCCCCAGGAGGGCAGATTGGTTTCAGTCGTATCCATAGGACGCGCCTGCCGCCTGTCTGGTTTACGAAACGACTCCATAACATTGGCCGCGAAGCGGCCAATGCGTGGCTAGAGTCACGGAATAGGCGGTACCCGTTCCGAGCCGTCGGCCCCTCGGGCCTTCCTTTGCATGATGGAGACATAGAGCAGGTGAATCCTGACCAGCCGAATTCGATGATCCGAACCAAACTCACACTCGAGATCTTCCTGGTATCCATGGCGGTGATCCTGTTCGAGGTGGGCTACACCCGCGTGTTCTCGTTCAAGCTCGTCTATTACTTCACCTACGTGGTCATCGGCATCTCCCTGCTCGGCCTGGGCGCCGGCGCAGTGCTCGTGGCCATGCTGCCACGCCTGCGGCGCACTCCCATCGAATGGCTCATCCCGGCCTGTAGCCTGGGCGGCGGGTTGGCCGTCCTGCTGGGTTATCTGGTCGTGGCGCGGGTTCAACTCAACGCCTTCGTGCTCGCCCAGGCCATCGGTTCCCCTGCACCGATCCCGATGCTGGAGCTGGCGAAGCTGACGGCGATCTGCCTGGGACTGTTTTCACCGTTCCTGCTCGCGGGTGTGATCGTCGCCGTGATCCTGTCCACCCGTTCCGCCGACGTGCACCGCCTCTACTTTGCCGACCTGATGGGCGCAGGTCTCGGCTGTGCGCTCTGTGTTCCCCTGATGACGATCCTCTCCCCCCCGGGCTGCGTGATTCTCGGGGGCGCGTTGCTCGCCGCCGCGGGGGGCAAGATGGCCATCACCACGGCACGGCCGCTGGTGGCGCCGATCTCAGCCCTGCTGGGGCTGCTTCTGGTGTTGGCGGTCTTTCCGCGTTGGCTACCGGACCCTGTCGTCGATGGCTCCAAGACGTTGAGCCCCGACCATGGTCTCGAGACGCTCTTCTCACGCTGGAGCCCGGTCTTTCGCATCGATGTGCTGGGTTCGCTGACGGACTCGCAGAGCCTCATGATCGCCCACGATGGCCAGTGGGGTTCGATCATTCCCCGCTACGACGGAGACCCGACTTCGCTGACCGGCTTCGAAGACGACTCGCGCTCGATTCCCTTCGCGCTGCTCCCCGACGGCCCCCGGGTCGCCATCATCGGCTCCGCGGGTGGCCACGAGATCCTGGCGTCGATCTACTTCGAAGCCTCTCACATCACCGGCGTGGAACTCAATCCCGTCACGGTCTCGCTCCTCGAAGAGCACTTTTCCGATTACACCGGTCATTTCGTCGAGCACCAGAGCGTGACGCTGGTGAATGCCGAAGGGCGTTCCTTCCTGCGCAGCGACCCCAGTCGCTACGACCTGGTGTGGTTCGTGGCCCCGGACAGCTACGCCGCGATGAATGCCGCCACCTCGGGCGCCTACGTGCTTTCCGAGAGCTACCTCTACACAGTCGAGATGGTCACGGACAGTCTCGATCACCTCACGGATGGCGGCATCATCTGCGCGCAATTCGGGGAACGCAACATCGGCCGCTCCAACCGCACCGCTCGCTATCTCGCTACGGCGCGAGAAGCATTCCGCCGGCGCGGAATCGAGCCGTTCTCGCGCCACGTGCTGGTGGGCTCCACCCGGGGATTGGCCTTTACCAACGTCATCGTCATGCTGCGAGAGACCCCTTTCAGTGCCGAAGAGGTCGCGTCGTTCGAGTCCCGGCTCGGATCCATCGAGACGGGGGCGGTCCACTTCACCCCGAACGATCGACCCTCCAAGACGGTGATCGAGCAGGTCGTCAGCCTCGACCCCGAAGCGCTCGAGCGATGGTACGAGAACTACCTGTTCGACGTGCGACCGGTTCACGACGACGCACCGTTCTTCTGGCACTTCGTTTCGTTCCGCGATGCGCTGCAGGGTGGCAAGGGATTCTCCGCGCGCAGCCGCGAAGGCGGCATCGGCGAGCGGCTGCTGGTACTGCTGCTCGGCCTGGTCACGGTTCTGGCCGCGATCTTCCTGTTGGCCCCGCTACTGCTTCGTCGACAGCTCTGGCGGACGATTCCGTACAAGGGTCGCGCGGCGGTCTACTTTGCGGGCCTGGGCGTCGGCTTCATGTTCCTCGAGGTGAGCCTGATCCAGCGCCTCACCTTGTTCCTCGGCTACCCGACCTATTCCCTGACCGTGACCCTCTTCGCGTTGTTGACCGCCACCGGAGTCGGCAGCGCCCTCAGTGAACGCGTGCGGGCGCCGCGCAACGTGGTACTGGGGCGCCTGCTCGGCGTTCTGGGGCTGCTCGTGGTGTTCTTGCTCTTCGGCTTGACGCCGCTAGTCGAGTCCGCCATCGGCTGGCCCCTGCACTTCCGCATCGCCCTCGTCGTGGTCGTGCTGAGCCCCCTCGGCCTCTGCCTCGGCGCCTTCATGCCGCTGGGCCTGCGCGCGGTGGCGGGGCTCAGCCAACACCCCGCGGAATACGTGGCCTGGTCGTGGGCGGTGAACGGTTTCTTCTCGGTCATCAGCTCTGTGCTCGCAACCATCCTCTCGATGACCTTCGGCTTCAGCGTCGTCCTCGTCGTGGCGCTGGGCTGCTATCTGGTCGGCAGCCTGGCGTTCCTTCGCATCCCCGACGTCGAGGGCAGTGTTTGACTTCGACACACAACGCCCCGAGCCGAAAGCCTGAAGCGGGAAACGGGAATCGCGCCGCGACCCTCAGCTTGGGAAAGCGCAAGGGGCGGCACTGGACTGCACCGGTGACGGCCCACGGCCCTATACGGCCCCTCTTCCGACGGACCTCCTCCCCCCTGCTCTCTTCCTCCTGGCCACGCCAGCCCGAAGGCCCGGCTGCTGCACCCGCCCTGGCCCCGGCCCGAAGGGCCGGGCTTCTTCTCTCCGCTTTCGCGTAGCTCTGCTCTCGTCTCCGCCCCGGGCATGGCTGTGGCTCCTCTTCCGCTGTGTCCCGCCTGTTCAGGCCCGTGGATTGCTGACGGGTAGGAACTCCCCGACCTCGCCGACCTGCTGCGCGGTCTGGTGCTGCCCCCTTTGGTTCTCGGACTGTCCGCGCGCCTGAGCCGGGAGCCGGAGGCCCCCCGGTACCCTCCACACACGACTTCGATCTCGGGGAGAAGGTGCTCTCTCTCGAATTGGTGTCTCTCAGGATTTGGATTCCCAACTCTGGAGAACCAAGGACGGCCGGACAAACGGTCTCACGCTATCGTTCGTTGTGAATCCGGGGTCCTTTATGAATTCACGTATTCGGCATAGGAGATTGCGATGATCGCAGCCCGTCACCTCGTGGTCGCAATTGCGTTTGGGTTCAGCCTCTTCGCTTGTGTGGAGCCGGAGGGCCGACGGCCCGGGATGCGGCTTGCAGGCGAGGTCTCGGACTTTCCAGGTGACTGGCATTTCAGCGACGCCCACCACGAAATCGCGATCGAGGTCGCGACGCCCTACTTCATCGCCCACTCGGTCACGATCTGGTGTGCCGCCCTGAACAACTTTCTCTACGTCGCGGCCCGCAACCCGGAGGAAAAGCATTGGCCGGGCTGGGTCGAACGCGACCCGAACGTGCGCTTACGGATCGCGGATCAGATCTTCGAAGGGAGGCTCGCCCTCGTCGAAGACGCGAAGCAGATCGAGATCATCCGCGCCGCCTACAAGAGCAAGTATGACCTCTCTGACCCACCGCCCGAGGGCGGTCCGCCGATGCGCTACTGGAGAGTCGAAGGCCGCAGCTGAACGCGCCCTATTCCCTGCCGGGAGGCCTGGTGCGCTACTTAATCGAATCCGGTGTTAGCCGACGCGCTCGGTCTCGGCCTGGAATTGGCACGGCACCTTCCCGCACCTTTCCCGAAACGTTGACCTGCCTGGGGATTTTCGGACCGAGTGGCTCTGAGCCGGTAGCCCAAGGCCCCCGGGTACGCTCCACACAACGCTTCGGCATCGGGAAGTGGTGTGTCCTGGGTTTCGCGGAGGCGGATTACTGGACTCATGCTGCCGGCCAGGCGCTATCTCGCAGCGAGAAGCTCGGCGATGCCTTCCTCGAGCCCTCGGCATAGGACCTCGGTGTCGGGCGCGTAGTCGTAGTCGTAGTCGCCCGTCACGAAAAAGGTGAGCTGGCCGGCGTAGGAGAAGATTGCGATGCCGATCTGCACCGACCCGGCCAGTGGCACGTAGAGGTAGGCGCCGCGCATCCGTCGCCCCGCAGCGTAGAGGGTCTGCCTCGGGCCCGGGACGTTGGTCGTGACGGTCTGCACGGCGTGTTGCTCCAGTCCTGCGAATAGTCGGGCGCCAAGGGCGAGTAGCACGGGAGGTGCCAGACCCGAGAGCGAGACCAGCATCTCTCCGGCTGATGCCTGGTGGTGTTCCTTCAGCTCGTTCATCTGTCGGCTGATCGCGTTCAGGCACGGGACTGCATCTTCAATGCCCACCGGAAGCTCGGCAAACATGGCCG
>JAFDEI010000193.1 GCA_019310425.1 Deltaproteobacteria bacterium
CGGTGCGCCGTACGCGGTCAAGCTGTCGGTGTTCGAAGGTCCGCTCGATCTGTTGCTGCACCTGATCCGGCAGAACGAGGTCGAGATTACCGATATTCCGGTGGCTGCGATCAGCGCGCAGTATCTCTCGTATCTCGACGTGATGAGTGAACTGAACCTCGATGTCGTCGGCGACTATCTCGTGATGGCTGCGACGCTCGCGTGGATCAAATCGCGAATGCTGCTGCCGCCGGAGACGAGCGGGGACGACGGTGAGGAGATCGATCCGCGTGCCGAATTGGTCGCGCGGTTGCTCGAGTACCAGCGTTTCAAGGAAGCGTCGGAGAAGCTCGGTGATCGCCAGCTGCTCGGGCGCGACGTCTATGACGCCTACGCACCCCATGTGGGTGACGTTCCGGAAGGGGAGCGCGAGATCGAAGTCGGCTTGTTCGAACTCGTGAAGGCCTTCAAGAACGCATTCGAAGCCGCCAAGGCCACACCGAAGATCCATGAAATCGAGGCCGAGCACATCACGGTTCACGAGCGCATGGTCGCGGTGATGGAGTCCCTCGAGCACGTGGATGCACTCGAGTTCGAACAGGTCTTCGCGCGGGCCGACAATGGCCTCCCGAGCCGCGCGATGCTGGTCACGACCTTTCTCGCGATCCTCGAACTCACGCGCCTTGCCGTATTGCGTATCTTCCAGAGTCTGAATGAAGATTCGGTCCCGAAGGGCCCGATCCATCTTCGGCGCACCCGACAGCCCGGGGAAAGCGATTGGCGCGAATTGATCTCGGATGTGATGTGAGGAATCAGCATGGATGATTCAGAGAAGCGGCGCATCGTCGAAGCGGTGATCCTCGGGACGCCGGAACCGCTTTCCGCGCAGCGCGTTGCGGGAGTGATTCCGTACGCGAAGCCCGCCAAGATCAAGAAACTCGTCGACGAACTGAATGCCGAGTACATCGCACAGGACCGGGCTTTCGAGATCGTCGAGGTCGCAGGCGGCTACCAGGTGCGCACGCTGCCGGAGTTTGCGACTCAGCTGCAGCAGATCCAGCCTCAGCGGCCCCTCCGGCTTTCCAAAGCCGCGCTCGAGACGCTCGCCATCGTTGCCTACAAGCAACCCGTCACGCGCGGTGATGTCGAGGACGTGCGCGGTGTCGACGCTGGCGCCGTTATGCGCAGCCTGCTCGAACGCAAGCTGGTCAAACTCGCGGGGCACAAGGAGGTCCCCGGGAGGCCGATGCTCTACGGCACCACACGCCGTTTTCTCGAGGTCTTCAGCCTGGAATCCCTCGAGGATCTGCCGTCGCTGCGTCAGCTCGAAGAACTCGCGCCGCGCGCCGAATCCGCTGAGGATGGCGGGGCCACTCAATCGGATCTCGATGTGGATCTCGACACGGATCTGCCGGAGTCAGTAGCTCCCGTGGGCCCCGCGTTCGCCCCGACCGTCGAAGCCGCTGCAGCGGTTTTCGACGACGTGGAACCGGTCGGGAAGCCCCACTGAGCGACACCGGGAGTCCGGGAGCGCGCGAGCACCGCGTTCGTCTCCAGAAGGTGATCGCAGCGGCCGGCATCGCGTCGCGTCGAGGTGCGGAGGAGTTGCTGCGTGCGGGCCGTGTGTGTGTCAACGGCGAGACCGCTGCGGTCGGTGATTCGGTCGACCCGGAGCACGATACCGTCAGCGTCGATGGTCGCGCGCTGGATGCGGAACCCCGGGCTTACTGGATGGTCCACAAGCCTCGTGGCGTGCTGACCACCGTTCGCGATACGCACGGCCGCCGCACCGTTGTCGATCTGTTGCCTGAACGGTCGATACGTCTGTTTCCGGTCGGACGCCTCGACCTCGATACAGAAGGACTCGTACTGCTCACGAACGACGGTGAGCTCGCCCACGTGCTGCTGCACCCGTCCTTCGAGAGTGAGCGCGAGTACGAGGTCGTGGTGCGGGGCCGTATCTCGAGAGAGACGCTGCGACATCTCGCGACCGGCGTCACCCTCGAGGACGGTCTCACCGCACCCGCGAAAGTCGCCCAGGTGAGCTACCGCGTGGCGGACGACACCAGCGTATTTCGTTTGATTCTAATCGAGGGCAAGAAGCGGCAGATCCGGCGCGCTCTCGCATTTCTTGGTCATCCCGTCATCGGCTTGCTGCGCGTGCGTATGGGGCCGCTGCAACTCGGCGGATTGGCTGCGGGTGAGGCGCGGCCACTCGACGACGATGAGGTCTCTGCACTCTCCGCCCATGCCGCGAAGGTGAATCCCGAAGTGCGACGGCGGTGACGAGAAAACCACAGGCTCAGCGGTCGGCAACATGGCCGCATCCGCTTGTTCAAGTACTCGAACGCACGGCTGAAAACTGCTGTGGCGATACCCGCAGCAGAATGCGAAAATTCCGTATCTAGTTGATTTATAAGCGGGTTTCCGTTTAGACTGCAGCCTCGGGCGTGCAGGGTTCGGCGCGCTCCAGGCGAGGTCACGGAAGACGTGAAGAGTATCTCAACCGGGTTTCGTGTCGCCCTGCTGGCGTTGGCGATTGCCGGGCCACCCGCGAACGCGACGATCACGGGCGTCTGCCCGGATGGAAGCATGTACATCGTGCCGCGCGCCGAGTTGATTCCGTGCCGCGATTCGAAGCGGGTCGATCCTTCCGACATGCCACCGATCCGACCGCAGAATCTTCCGCGTCCCTACGGATGGGAAGTCTTCAATCGCAGCAAGGATCCGAACAACGCCTACAACGTCATCGATGTCGGTCGTGCGGTGCGAGACGTCGATCGCCTCGATCCGATGCGGCAGGCACGCGTCAGGACCAGCGCGCCCGAGTCTGCGCCGACCCCGCAGGTCGGCTCGGGCTATGCGCCCGAACCGCTGCCCGCGGTTTCGGCTCCGACGCCGGCTCCACCGCCGGCTCCGCACTCGGGTCCGCCGGACCTCGGCCTTGCCCCCGAAGAAGTGAGAGACCTCGGCTTGATCGTCGAGTACTCGCAGCAGCGAGCACCCGCAATGCTGGTGCGGGGTGGAGAGGGAACCGAGTCAATGGTGGTCCTGATCGCGCAATCGAATAGCTTCGAGGCGCGACTTCGCGATGCCGCACAGCGTGCCGGAACTCCGATCGCAGGGCCGGTCGTGCTGTTCCGTGCAAGCTGCCGGGAGTCCGCGTCGTTCTACGCCAACCTCACCTTCGTGCAGGGGCACGTGGCGTTTCACCCCGAAGTGTCCTTGGGTACGCAGATCGGCGTCATCGACGGACATCTCGGAAATCTCGGGCCCGGCGAAGGCGTGCTGGGTTTCGTGGTGCTGCCCAGTCACATGGACCTCTCCCAACCGATGGACATCTACTGGGATGATCGTCAGGTGACCGCGACGCTTCGTCCGTAGCATCGAACCTCGAGTAAGCTCGCTCCTGATTTGGACGCGAGTTTCAGCTTCACGGGGTTCGGTGTCGGTGATTTCGCGTATCGACGTGGTACGTTCGCATGCTTCGAACGCATGTAGGGGGGGCCCTCGATGGATCTGAAGGGTCGAGTTGCGGTGGTCACCGGGGCGGGCAGCGGCATCGGGCGGGCGATGGCAGAGCGCTTCGCCGCGGCGGGAATGCACCTTGCCCTGGCCGATATCGAGGCCGAACCGCTCGCGGTGGTGGCGGATGCGCTGCGGGAGCGGGGCTGCGAGGTCGAGGCGGAGCGGCTCGACGTTCGCGATAGCGCCGCACTCGAAGCCCTCGCAGTGCGTTGCTTCTCGCGCTTCGGCGGCGCCCATGTGCTGTGCAACAACGCAGGCGTTGCTTCCGGTGGGCCGGTCTGGGAAATCTCGGAGGAGGATTGGGACTGGGTGATCGGCGTGAACCTGGTCGCGGTGGTTCACGGCATCCGCGCCTTTGTGCCGAAGATGATTGCCTCAGGGGAGCCGGGTCATATCGTGAATACGGCCTCGATCGCCGGACTCACGTGCCCCGCCTTCATGTCCCCCTACACCGTCACGAAGCACGCCGTGGTTGCGTTATCAGACACGCTTCGAAGCGATCTCGCGATGTCCGATGCAATGATCGGGGTGTCGGTGCTGTGTCCCGGCTGGGTCCGGACCCGCATCCACGAGAGCGATCGCAACCGTCCGGGTGGTGAAGCCGATGCGAGTGAGGAGCTGTCCATGATGCGAGAGCTGGTGGATGGCTTTATCGCGGGCGGCATCGATCCGGCCGACGTTGCCGAGCAGGTACACGACGCGGTCGTGAACGGGCAGTTCTGGATTCGCACCCATCCCGAGATGGAACCCATGGTCGCGAAGCGCTGCGAGGCCATCATCGCGGGCGAGCCGCCGCCGCCGATGCTGCCGACCGACATCAAGTAGCTCTCGCGCGTAGCATCGGCTGCAGACATTGCCGACACGAAAGCAATCGAAACGCTGGAGATCAGGCGCAGCGCCAGACCACGCCGATCAGCGCGATCAGCGTGGCGACAACCGCAAAGCCGGAGCTGCGCCAGAACGGCGCGGGTTCCAGATGCTCGTTGCTCGCGTCGCTTTCGTCCGGGGTCTTCTGGTCGGAGTCGCGTCCGGGGTCGGTCATCGTGGACTCGTACGATAGTGCGTGCCCGCTGGAACCGCAGCTCGCCAGCGGCGACCGGGAGTCGCGGCGATTTGCCCCGGCAGGGCGTGGGCTGATACGCGGGCTTGGTTTACATTACAGGGCGCTGCCAGCTGCTCGGGAGTCAGCGATGAGCGACTCGAACTTCATCACCTCGACGATTCCGGCCCCGCAGACGGGCCTTGGCGGAGGTCAGCCCGGCGCCCATGGTGCCGCGAGGCTCGTCATGGAGCCTCCGCCTCAATACCTGGGTGCGATGGTGAACGTGACCAACCATTGCAATCTGCGATGTCGCCACTGCTTCGTATTTCGCGACGGGAATCCGAACGACCCCGACGGCGAGATGAAGCCGGACCGGATTCTCGGCGAGCTCCGCCGCCTGCGGGATCGTCACGGCATCGTCTCGATGCTCTGGATGGGCGGGGAGCCGATGCTGCGCTGGCGTGTGCTCGAGAAGGGGCTCGAGCTGTTCCAGAGGAACACCATTACGACGAACGGCACGGTACCGCTCAAGGACTTTGGCGCGAATCTCACCTATGTGATTTCGCTCGATGGGCCGCGCGATGTCAACGATCCGGTGCGAGGTGAGGGCGTTTTCGACCGTGTGATGAAGACGGTGGCTGCGATCCCCGATGACTTCCGGGCAACCGTGATGGTCCAGTGCGTCGTGCACCGTGAGAATCAGAACCATCTCGAAGAGCTCGCCCTGGAACTGATGCCGACGAACGTGCAGGGGTTGACGTTCAGTTTCTATGTGCCTCGCGCGGGGGAGGATTCACCCCGTGCATGGCCGAGCAATGAGGACCGAGAAGAGGCGGTCGATCTCGTAGTGGAAATGAAACGCCGCCATCCGGACTTCATCTGGAATTCGGCACGTAGCCTCGAGCTGCTGCGACCACCGGTCTGCAAGATTGTCACCGATCACTGCCCAATGCAGCAGACCATGCTGCCGCTCTACATCGAAGGGGATCACTTCACGACCCCGTTCTGCTGTTACGGAAACGACGTCGACTGCGATCGCTGCGGATCGTGGGGTGTGTTCGCGACCGCGGCCAGGTGGCGCGGGCCATGGGACGACGTCGCCCCCTGACAGGCCCGGGCAGGGGAACTCGGGGGGATTGCTGTTTCCGCTTGAACCGAGATTCAGCGAGACCGGCGGGCGTCTGTCGTGTAGAGTCGCGAGCCGACATGAGCTGGAATTACGGCGATGTTCTCGATGGCCTCGACGCGGCCTTCCCTGCAGACGCGATTGCGCTCGTCCACGGCAAAGAGCGCCGGGTTTGGGGAGATCTCGCCCGGCGCAGCAATAACGTCGCGTCCGCCCTGCGTCCGAACGAGAAGGTTGCGTTCTATCTCCGTAACGGATTGGCCTACATGGAGGCACTGGTCGCGTGCTTCAAGGCCCGCGCGGTGCACGTAAACGTCAACTACCGCTATCTCGACGATGAGTTGCTGTACATCTTCGAAAATTCAGACGCGGCGGTGATCGTCTTCAGTGCCGAATTCGTGGATCACGTGGAGGCGCTGCGTGATCGCCTGCCGGGCGTGCGGCGTTGGTGGCAGGTTGGTGGGACGCCACCGGACTGGGCCGAAGCCTACCAGGAAGTCGCAGAGTCGGGGTCTGGGCGGATGCTCGCGGTCGATCGATCGCCCGATGACCTTCTCTTCATCTACACGGGCGGCACGACCGGCATGCCGAAGGGTGTGATGTGGCGCGCCGAGGACCTCTGGGGCGCGCTCGGTGCGGGACGCAATGCGCCTGCAAATCGCGGCGAAGCACCGGCTTCACTCGATGAGCACGTTCGTAATGTCGTTGCATGCGGTCCGATCATGCGGCAAGTGGTTGCGTGCCCGCTGATGCACGGAACGGGAATGCTGACGGCCATCAACACCCTCGCGTCGGGCGGCTGCATCATCACGCTAGCGAGCCCGAACTTCGACGCGGAAGAATTCTGGACGGCCGTCTGTGAGAATCGGGCGAACTCCGCGGTGATCGTCGGCGATGCCTTCGCCCGGCCGATGTTGAAGGCGCTCGACGAGAATCCGAACCGCTGGGAACCGTCATCGCTCAAGGTCGTGCTGTCGTCAGGAGTGATGTGGAGCAGCGACGTCAAGCAGGCGCTGCTGGCTCGCCTGCCGAAACTCCGCCTCGCGGACATGTTCGGCTCGAGCGAAGCGATCGGCTTCGGTTCGAATATCACGAGCGCAGAGGGAGCCACGAAGACTGCACGATTCACTATCGGAGAAGACTGTAGAGTCTTCACCGAGGATCATCGTGAAGTCGTACCCGGGAGCGGAGAACGCGGGTTCATCGCGCGTAGCGGGCCGATTCCACTCGGTTACTACAAGGACCCCGAGAAGTCCGCGAGCACCTTTCCGACCATCGACGGGGTCCGCTATTCGATCCCGGGCGACTGGTGCACCGTCGAGACCGACGGCACGCTGACTCTGCTCGGCCGTGGCAGCGTCTGCATCAACACAGCGGGCGAGAAGGTCTACCCGGAGGAGGTCGAGGAGGCGCTCAAACTCCATGTCGACGTTGAGGACGCGCTGGTGGTAGGGGTTCCCGACGAACGCTGGGGCACGGCGGTCACCGCTGTGGTCCATCTTGCGCCCGGCGCGGTGCTCGACGAGGAGCGATTACGGGAACACGTGCACCGGCAGCTTGCCGGATTCAAGACACCGAAGCGAGTTCTGGCAACCGACCGCATGTTGCGTGCACCCAACGGCAAGGCCGACTACCGAGGCGTACGAACCTATGCGCTCGAGGCTCTAGGGATTACCGACGGCTGAGTGCTTCGCCCGCGAATCCGGGCCGGTGACGCTTCTTCCGCGGAAGGCCTCGATGCGCATGCTTCCGTCTACCTTGGGTAGGTGACGTAGACCTGGGTGTAGATCAACGATCCGTCCGGTGCGCGAGAGATTCCGATCCCGGTGGTGTTGAACGGCGGTGTGAGCAGGTTGCGCCGGTGGTCTGGTGAGGCCAGCCAGCCGTCGACGATCTCGCGGTTGGGGTCGCGTCGATTGGTCTTGCCCAGATTCTCGGCAGCGAGCGTGAAACCCGACAGACCCGACTGCGTGATGCGATCGACCGGGTTGTTGCCTTCGGGAGAGAAATGGCTCATGTAGTTTCGAGAGCATTCACTTCGGAGAACAGGCGTGCCTCGAGGTCGGCGAATTCGGTTTCCGCGGCAACGTCAGCGCGCGCGACCTTCACCGTCATCGGCGAAACTGCCAGCGCGATCCAGAAGCCGATCAGGAAGGCGATGCCCTGGAATAGGGTGCGCGGCATCGATCAGGGACTCGCGGTCTCGGGTGGGCTGACGTTCTGGATCAGTTCCTTGCGCGACAGCCTCCCGGCCTCGTAGTGGGAGATGACATCGGGTCTCCCGTCATGGTCCTTGTCCTCTTCGCGGCGACTGATGCGTTCGAGCGAGTCGTAGTAGAGCGTGGAATCGGTCCGCCCGTCACCGTCGAGATCCTTTTCCTCGCGGGTAATCTTGCCATTGCTGTAATAGCCCACACGATCGCGAAATCCGTTGCCGGTGGTGTCCTGCTCGTGGCGTGTGATGATGCCTGCGCGGTAGAAGGTCCAGGTGTCGATCGAGCCGTCGTAATCGCCGTCTGCGCGACGTCGTGCCACCCGGCCGTCCAGGTACTCGGTCCAGGAGTCGCTTGCTCCGTCGGTGTTCGTGTCCTCTTCGACACGAGCAATCTGGTGCGTGGTGAGGTCATAGTGGATGAAGCGGTCTGGCCTCCCGTCTGAATTCTCGTCGAGCTCGACACGGGAGATCTCACCTCGTTCGCGGAAGATCCACTGATCGATGCGACCATCGCTGTCGCGGTCGACGATGCCGTTGGCCTCGGCGGGCTGCGAAGCTCGGGATTGCACCGGCGGGGGTGCCGGGGCCGTCGTGGGCTCGGACTTGCGAGTCGGGGGCGGAGTGTAGCTCGGAGCCGGTGCACGTTGGGGGGCACGTTGAAGGGCTGCGAGCTCCTGTGCGATCGAATCTGATCCGACGGGTCCAGCGGTTTCGGGGCGGGCGAGCGTGGGCGTGTTCGTCACCCGGGGTTCTGTGCGCACGCCATTTGCGCGGTTGCGTGCGTCGAGTTCTTGTTCGAGCTGATCCACCATTGCGGTCTCGTAGTCCACCTTGGGCGGGGGCGGGGGCTCTGCGCGCGGAGCTTCCGCGCCTAGCGGGAGCGGTTGAGACTTCGGAAGCTCGGGGCCGGCTTCGGGTTCCTTGATTGCGGCCTTGAACGGCGCGGCAACAATCGCGAACGGTAGCGCCAGGTACTTCAGCCAGACGGGCTCTTGCTTCCAGGCTTTCTGACCCGAAATGCATCTGGATCGGAACCTGGTTGGGAACCGCTGTTCCACCTGTGCGTCGTTCTCCGTTTGGTCCGGTGGTCACGGTCGGCGCGCTGCCGTAGGAAGGCGCCGCGCCTTGCGGTTGCGCAGTCGGAGGCGGTTGGGTGCCAGGTGGGTAGTAGGTCGGCGGGCTCTGGTTCGGGCGGATGATCATCGCGCCGACGCCGGTGTTCACGACCGGCTTTTCGTCAAAATCGGATTCGCCGCGGCTGATCGCGAAACAGCCGAGTGAACTCGCGCTCAGCAGGACGATCGCGATTCGCGGAAGACGGTACTGATACGAGGAGCTACCACGAGCCATACCTGATTCCTCGGGCGAGATTCAGCGCCCCGGCCGTATACGGTGCAAGAATCGTGCACGATGCGACCGAGGCACACAGATGTCGGAATTCGAGTGCTGTGGCGGACAGAACCGCTTGGTACTTGCCTCTTCTCGATGAATCTCACGAGGCGGCAAGACTGGGTAATCGGCTTCCGTTTGTGAGAAGAACTCAGTCGTCGCTGCCTTCGGTGTTTCCGAGTCGCCCGATCAGCAGGGTCCCACCGAGGCCGAGACCGGCCAGGGCCAGCGAACTTGCGGCCTCAGCAGCGCTTGGCTCGAAGAAACGCACCGGCCAATCATCGGCGTCGAATGTTTCGGCATTCTCGAGCGTGACCACCTGGCCCTTGATCACGTCACCCGGCTGCGGCGGGTGTGCCTGCTGGTACGGCCACAGGCCGACCACCGCGCCGAAGAGCAGCCCGAGCAGCGCGCCGAGCGTGGCTTTTTCGTAGTGTTGCAAGAGCCACTGCAGCAGGTTGCTGACCCCGACCACACCGGCGACGATGCCGAGACCGAGGGGGATGACGACGTGCATCGCGTCGAGTACGAGCGCGAGGTTCGGTGCGGCACCACTCCCGTCACCGAGCAGGCCGGTCTTCAGCTGATCGACGGTTCCGAGAATCGACTCGTACTGCCCGAGCAGCAACAGCAGATAGCCCCCGCTGACACCCGGAAGGATCATTGCCGACGAGGCTGCGAGTCCTGCGAGGAAGATGAGCAGGTAGTTACGCCCGGTATCGCCGCTCACACCTGCGCCGGATAACGCCATCACGACCATCAGCCCGAAGCAGATCAGCGCGGATACGAGAAGCGAGCGGTTCAGCGGCCTCGCCATGCGCCACACCAGGGGGATTCCTCCCAGGGTGAGGCCGATGAACAGGCTGTACATGATCCAGCGATGATCGACGACGAGTTCCTTTACGGTGCCCGCGAGCAGCAGAATCGCAAGCGCAGCCGTGACGACGATCGTCCCGAGCAGCAGCAGCGATCGAAACTTGAACCGCAATGTGGTGACTTCGGCGATCGCCGCGATGAATCCCGGGTAGACGCCCGCGGCGAGCAGCATGGTGCCGCCGCTGATTCCCGGGACGAGATTGGCGAGCCCCATCAGCGTGCCACCGATGGCTCCGCGTATCAGGAGCAGTGCGTTGGAACCTTCGGAAGTGGCTGATGCGGAATCGGTCAACGAGTTCTCCACGGCTGATCTGGACGCGGTACTGTAGCAGGCGGCGAGGGGGACCCCGCAGTCGTGTGTGGACGTTACACGCTCCGTTCGACGCCGGAATCAATGGCGGAACAGTTCGATCTCGATGACCCGCCGGAGCTGGAGGCGCGGTACAACATCGCGCCGGGGCAATCCGTGGTGACGATTCGCACGGACTCGGCGGGGGCGCCGCGCCGGATCGAACGCTTCCGTTGGGGTTTGCTGCCGCCTTGGGCCGAGGATGCGGGAATCGGGCTTCGGATGATCAACGCGCGTTCGGAAAGTGTCGCTCTGAAGCCGGCTTTTCGTTCGGCGTTTCGAAGGCGACGCTGCCTGGTCCCGGCGGATGGGTTCTACGAGTGGGGAGGGGCGGTTGGGTCGCTGAAGCAGCCGTATCTGTTCACGCGGCCCGACCGCGGGCTGTTTGCCTTCGCGGGCCTGTTCGACGTCTGGCACGTGGGTGCGGAAGACGAAGTGCGATCGAGCACGATTGTCACCACGGAAGCCAATCGAGTGCTGGCGGGGATCCACGACCGGATGCCTGTGATCCTCCACCCACGCGACTACGCCAACTGGTTGGACCCGGCGAATGACGACATCGATGCTCTTCAAAGCTTGCTGGTGCCGAGTCCCGAGGCTTGGCTCGAGCGGCAGACCGTCGGACTGCGGGTGAACAGCACCCGCAACGACGACCCGGAGTGCATCGCTCCGGCTCCGCCGCAGCCCCGTCAGGGCGAGCTGCTGTGAAGGGCGGCGGCTCGGCTCGGGCGCTGCGTCGACTCCTGCTGGTGCTCGTCGGTGTGCTCTACGCGCTGTCGATTCCCTGGTATCGGCGTGGGGGTGATCCAGCTGAGTTGTGGTTGGGTCTTCCCGATTGGGTCACGGTGGCGTTGCTTTGCTACGCAGGAGCTGCGCTGTTGAACGCGCTTGCGTGGCTGCTCACCGAGGTTCCCGATGACGTCCCGCCTGAGGAATCTTCGCGGTGACGGAGTTTGGTCGGCTCGGTTTGGTGGGACTTGCGTTCTACCTGCTCGGACTCGTGGCGCTCGCATTCGTCGCGCGGCGCGCTCGCGGCAGCGACAGTCCCACCGACCATTTCCTCGCGGGGCGCGAACTCGGCGTCTTCGTATTGTTCCTCACGCTGTACGCCACCGCGTATAGCGGGAATTCGCTGCTCGGCTATCCCGGGGAGGCGTATCGCCGAGGTTTCTCGTGGATCATGGCGACGGGCTTCATGTTGTCGATCATCGTGGCCTTCCACATGCTGATACCTCGGTTGCGCCCGATCGCGGTGCGGCATCGATTCGTTACGCCGGGTGATTGGGTGCGATACCGGTTTCGCGGGGAACCTGGTGGGCGTTTGCTCCTCTTCGGCGTCTCGATGCTGATGACGATCGCACTCGCCAATTTCCTGTTCGCACAGTTGAAGGCGATGGGAGAACTCTCCACGGAAGTCACGGGCGGAGTCGTTTCGTATGAAATGGGGATTGCATTGCTCGCCGCGATGATTCTCTTCTACGAAACCCTTGGCGGAATGCGCGCCGTGGCCTGGACCGATGCTGCGCAGGGTATCCTGATGATGGTCGGATTGGCTGCGCTGGCGGCCTGGCTGCTCGGCGAAGCAAGCGGGCTCGCCGCGTTGTCGCAGCAGATCCTCGCAGTGCGTCCGGAGATCGGGCGTGTCCCGGATACGGTCGAGCGGACGAACTGGTTGAGTTCGATCGTCCTGCTGGGCCTTGCGAGCACCGTCTACCCCCAGGCGATCCAGCGGGTTTACGCCGCACGTGACGGCCGCGCGCTGAAGCGATCGCTTGCATGGATGAGCTTCATGCCGCTCACGACCACGCTGGTGGTCACACTCATCGGTCTGGCTGCGATTCCGCGCTATGCGGATCTCGGCGAGGTTGCAGCCGACCGGGTGATGCCGCTGCTGCTCGGGCAGTGGGCCAGTACGGGACCGGTCTTCGCTGGAGCGGCGGTCCTGGTCTTTCTCGGTGCGCTGGCTGCGATCATGTCGACAGCGGATTCGTGCCTGCTGTCGCTCGGCTCTTCGCTGGCGGAGGACTTGTTCGGGCGGCCGCGCGATGCCCCCTCGACCACTGCATTTGCGAAGCGCGCAGCGGGCGCGGTGATGATCGGGATGGCAGTCGTCGCCATGGCGGCACGGGACGTCACCCTGTGGGGGCTGATCGAACTCAAGATGGAGTTGTTGATTCAGTGCGTTCCCGCGTTCCTGGGCTCGCGGTGGGCAGTGCAATTGCGATGGCAGGCGCGATGGCCGGAGTGAAGCGGATCGAGGGGCTGCACGTCGGCGTCATCGGTCTGGCGGTGAATCTCGCAATCGCGTGCCTGGGCTCCCTGATGCTCGGGCCGGCGGGTGTCAAAGACCCGGGCGAACGTGCGTATCGATGAACGGGCGTTGCGCGCGGTACAGCCGGAGACGGGCCTCGATCTCCCGCGCGAGTTCCGGCCGGCCCGTGTTGCGGGCGAGCTGAGCGGCGGCGGAGGCGGTCAGCCCGGCTTCGGGGAATCGTCCGGCGGCCGCGTAGGCGGCTGCGAGGGTGTCGAGCTGGTCGGAGCCGAGGCGCTCGCCGTCGCGCCGGAGGCCTTCGGCGACTTCGATCGCGGCCAGCGGCTCGCGAATGTCCGGATCGGGGTGGGTGGCGAGCAGCCATGCGAGGTTGTTCGCCGGGGATGCCTGACCGCTTCTGCGGGTTCGTCGTGCTCGAGTGCGACGACGCCGACCGCAAAATGCAACTCGGCGGAATCCTGCCCGAGTTGTTGGGCGCGAACGAGTGAAACACGGGCCTCGCCAAAACGCTGCTGGCGGATCAACAGGAAGGCGAGGTTCGTCTGCGCTTCGGCGAAATCCGGTTTCAGCGCGATGGCTATCCGGTACTGCTCTTCGGCCGGGACCAGCTGATTCGAGCGTGCGTGGAGGGCGGCGAGGCTCGCGTGCGCGTAGGCATTGGGGTCTTCGTAGAGGTCGATCGCGCGCTGGTAGTGGCTCGTTGCACGAAACACCTTGCCATGGTCTGCCAGCGCGCGAGCGAAGTGGAGGTGGCTCTCGGGTATCGCGCGCCGATAGTCGCTGAGCGCCTCTTCGACCCGACCCTGCGCGATGCGGGCGTCGCCGAGGCCCATGTGGGCGCTCGGCCAGAGCGGTTTGATTGCGACTGCACGTTCGAAGTGGGTCTCGGCGGTTACCGGGTCTCCGGAATCGAGAAATTGGAATGCAATCCCGTGATGTGCCAGGAAGTTCCCGTTCGTGACCTCGAGGGCGTGCGCGTACAACGTCGCAGTATCCAGCCAGTGCGACGTCTGTCGCCACGCGACACCGGATAGTACCAGGACTGCGACGCCGCTTGCAGCGCCCAGCGCGTATCGAGCATTTCGCGTGCTTGCGAACGCGCTTCGCGCGCCCCAGGCAAGGGCGAGCGTGAGGCCGATTTGAGGGAGGTAGAGGTAGCGGTCTGCTCGCGCCTGCATGCCGACCTGGATCAGGCCGATTACGGGAACGAGGGTGACGAGGTACCACAGCCATCCG
>JAFDEI010000030.1 GCA_019310425.1 Deltaproteobacteria bacterium
CGGTACCAGCGCCAAGATGCTCTCGATCGTGCCGCTCATGAACGGCGGCGGTCTGTTCGAGACCGGCGCCGGTGGCTCCGCCCCGAAGCACGTTCAGCAGTTCGAAGCCGAGGGCCATCTGCGTTGGGACTCACTCGGAGAGTTTCTCGCTCTCGCGGCCTCGCTGGATCACCTCGGGGAGCGATACGACAACGCGGGTGCTCGGATTCTCGGAGAGACTCTCGACGACGCCACCGCGGCGTTGCTCCTCAACCGCAAAGTCCCGTCGCGCAAAGTGCACGAGCTGGACAACCGCGGCAGCCACTTCTACCTGGCCCTCTTTTGGGCGCAGGCGCTCGCCGCGCAGGAGGCCGATGCGCAGCTCGCAGATCGCTTCGCACCGGTCGCTGCGGCGCTGGCCGAGAACGAGGCGAAGATCGTGGCGGAGCTCAATGCCGCGCAGGGTTCCGCCCAGGACATCGGCGGGTACTACAAGCCCGACAGCGCGCTCGTCGCCCAGGCCATGCGCCCGAGTGCGACCCTGAACGAGATCGTCGCCAAGATCTAGAGTCGGGTCCCGCGACGACGCAAGCAGCCGCGAAGCGGGCAGCTCTCGCGCTACTCCACGGTCCAGGTGTCGCCGGAGTGGAGCAGCGCGTGCAGGTCGCCCTCGCCGCGTTTCTCGATTGCTTGCGTGACCTGATTCGAGAGCATCTCATCGTAGGCGGGGCGTTCGACCGAGCGGAAAACGCCGATCGGGATCGGGAAGTTCGGCCGCTCGAGGCTCGCGAGCGCGAACGCGTACGCGGGGGAGTCGTGCCGTTCGTTGTGGACCGCGACACCCGCTGCGACCGGGTCCTCCTCGTCGCCGAGCTTGACGACAGAAGGGATGCCGTTTTCGATCCGGATGCCGCGGCGCTGTCCCTTCGAGCCCGTCACGAGCGGCTGACCGTCTTCCAGCACCAGCGCGGCCTCACTGCGGGTCTTCTTGTTCTCGACCTCGATCCACTCGTTGTCGTTGAATACCGGGCAGTTCTGGAGGATCTCGACGAAGGCGGTGCCCTTGTGCTCGTGGGCACGGCGAAGCGTCTGCTGCAGGTGCTTCGCGTCGACATCGACTGTCCGCGCAACGAATGTGGCGCTTGCGCCCAAGGCGAATTTGATCGGGTCGACGGGGTAGTCGATGGATCCGTCCGGCGTCGACTTCGTCTTCATGCCGATGCGAGAGGTGGGGGAGTACTGACCCTTCGTGAGCCCGTAGACGCGGTTGTTGAACAGCAGGATCTGGTAGTCGATGTTGCGGCGGATTGCGTGCAGCAGATGATTGCCGCCGATCGACAGGCCGTCGCCGTCGCCAGTGACGACCCACACCGACAACTCGGGTCGGCTGGCCTTGACGCCGGCGGCAAACGCGGGCGCACGCCCATGGATCGTATGCATCCCGTAGGTATTCATGTAGTACGGGAAACGGCTCGAGCAGCCGATGCCCGAGATGAATACGAAGTTCTCACGTGGAATGCCGAACTCGGGCATGACGCGCTGGACGTTGGCGAGGATTGAATAGTCCCCGCATCCGGGGCACCAGCGAACGTCCTGGTCGGTGGCGAAATCCTTCTGGGTGAGGTTCACGGCAGCGTCGGCCATGGTCAGTTCTCCTCGCGCAGCATCGCGCGAATGCGCTCCAGGATCTCGCTTATCTGGAAGGGTTGCCCCTGTTGTTTGATCATTGGCACCGCGGGCAGCAGGAACTCTGCACGTAGGATGCGTGAAAGCTGACCCTGGTTGAGTTCCGGTACCAGGATCTGGTCGAATCGCGAAAGCACATCGGCCAGGTTCGACGGGAACGGGTTCAAGTGTCGGAGATGGATGTTCGAGACATTGAGCCCATTTTCTCGCGCTTCCTTTACGGCCGCGTAGATTGCACCGTGTGTGCTGCCCCAACCGACCAGCAGCAGGCCGCCCTGGTCCTGGCCGTTGACTTCGATCGGCGGGATGTCGTTCGCGATGCGTGCGACCTTCTCGGCCCGCAGCTCGATCATGCGTTCGTTGTTGCGCGGGTCGTACGACACGTTGCCCGTTATCTCGTCCTTGCCGAGCCCGCCGATCCGGTGCTCGAGACCTTTCGTCCCGGGGACCGCCCAGGGGCGGGCCAGGGTCTCCGGGTTGCGCTCGTAGGGCTGGAAGTTCGAGATCTCGGTGTGGTGCTTCACGGGACTGCGTCGCAGCGACGCGATGTCCGGGATCAGCCAGGGCTCGGCGCTGTTGGCGAGGTAGCCGTCCGAGAGCACGACGACCGGCGTCATGTACTTCACCGCCAGCGAGAACGCCTCGATCATGATGTGGAAGCAGTCGCCGGGCGACGAGGGGGCGAGGATCGCCACCGGGCAGTCCGAGTTTCGACCGTACAACGCCATCAACAGGTCTCCCTGCTCGATCTTGGTCGGCATGCCGGTCGACGGGCCGCCACGCTGTACGTCGACGACGACCAGCGGCAGCTCGGTCATCACCGCGAGGCCCAGTGCCTCCTGCTTCAGCACGAAGCCCGGGCCACTGGTGGTCGTGACTCCGAGCATTCCGGCGAACGAGGCGCCGATCGCCGTGCTGATGGCTGCGATTTCGTCCTCGGCCTGGAAGGTCCTTACGCCGAACTGCCGATAGCGCGCGAGTTCGTGGAGGATGTCGCTCGCGGGAGTGATCGGATAGGCGCCGAGGAAGACCGGACAGTCGTTGAGTGTGCCGGCCGCAGCGATCCCCCAGGCGAGTGCGGTGTTGCCGGTGATGTTGCGGTAGGTACCCGGCTGGATCTTGGCGCTCGGAATCACGTATGAGACGGGGAACATCTCGGTGGTCTCGGCGAATGCGTAGCCTGCGTTCAGCACGCGGACGTTTGCTTCGCGGATGTCACCCTTGAATCGGCTCTCGAGCCAGCGCAGCGTCGGATCCATCGAGCGGTGGTAGAGCCAGAACATGATCCCCAGCGCGAAGAAGTTCTTTGAACGGTCCGCGTCGCGGTAGCTGAGGTTCAGGTCCTTCAGCGCTTCGCGATTGAGGCGGGTGAGCGGGATCTCGACCAGCTTCACGCGATCGCGTAGCGCGGGCAGGGGGTCTTCATCGTAGCCCGCGCGCGCGAGGGCCTTGTCGTTGAAGGCATCCGTGTTGACGATCACCATGCCACCCGGGCGCACGTCGTCGATGTTCGCACGCAGTGCCGCCGGGTTGAATGCGACCAGCACATCGGGCTGATCGGCCGGGGTGCTGATCTCCTTCGACGAGAAGTGGATCTGGAATCCCGACACGCCCGCGAGCGTTCCGGCGGGGGCGCGAATCTCGGCCGGATAATCGGGGAGTGTCGCGAGATCGTTGCCGGCGAGTGCGGTCGATTCGGTGAACTTGGTACCGGTGAGCTGCATGCCGTCACCGGAATCCCCGGTGAAACGGATTGCGACACCTTCGAGCTCTTCTGTCTTCTTGTTGGGCATACCTGTGTCCCCGGGCGGTTGCCCGATTCTGGCCATGAGATTGTATCGGGCGTCCGGGCCGGCGAAAGGCCTCTATTAGGGCGAATTCGTGCTATCCGCCGGTGCCGAATTCCCAGCGAGTGCAGGGTCTTCCGCGGTCGCACTGCGCTTGGATGAGTCTCAAGCTGACGATTCCGATGCCGATATGTATGGAATGCAATTTTGCACAATGGCGGCGCGTGATGAGTCCGAGCTGGGGGCGATCCGGTCCCTGCATCTGTCGCTGAACGCGCCGGTGATCGCGATCGATGAGCTCCCGGTCGGGCCCGCCCGCGCCGGAGTGGCGCTGCGCGCGCTTTCCAGCGGCGGGCTCCATCTCCAGATCGCGATCCGATCGCTTCGCACGGGCGAGGTGGTTGCCGTGGCGAGTGACCTGGACTCGGAGGGCCTTCCCGAGGAGGTCGCCGCGGTCGAAGCCGCGTTGTCGTACGCGGAGGGCATGGGTTTCCTGTTCGACGAGGACGAGGTTGCCAACGGGGATGCCGACGCGGTCGCAAAGGCCGGTGCATCGTGGTGCGATCTGGTCGAGGAGCTGCCCGAACGGGCCCGGACCCACGCCTCCGTCGCGTCGTCTCCGTCTCCCTCCGCCACGGAGGCGTGCGATTCGGTCCTCGAAGTGCCGATCCAGGAGTTGGTTTCGGATGTCGAGGCGATCGCAGTCGAGACCGATCCGCCGGTGGAGATCTTTTCCGCCGCCTCGTCTGCGGCTCTATTGACCAAATTTCGTCTGACCCTGGGCGGGAACGGTCCGGGAATCGGAGCGGCTGTCGCTGAGCCGCCGCGAGAATCACGAATTCGTCTGCTCAGTCGTTACTGAGCGCACAGGGGAGAAGTCGATGCATTCTAACCATTCGTCTCACCGCGTTGGGCTGCGGTGCGCTGTCGCACTGCTGGTCCTGCTCGCGCTGCCGGGCTGTGCCACGACCGCGGCGGACCGCCTCGAAGCGGAGCACAGCGATGCAAAAGCGAATTCTCACCTCGAACTCGGTGTGGATCACATGGAAAATGGGCGTTACGCGCACGGGCTGCGCGAACTCCTCGTCGCCGAAACCTTCCAGCCGACGAACCCGCGTGTCCACGCCGCTCTCGCCGAGGCCTACATGCGCAAGGGAAAAGTGGTCGAAGCCGAGGCCCACCTGATCCGGGCGCTCGAGATCGACCCGAAGTACCACGATGTCCGGCTGAACCTCTCCGGGCTCTACCTGATGATCGGTCGCTACCAGGATGCGGCCGTCCAGGCCCAGGCCCTGGTTGACGACGCGACGTTTCCGGCGGTCTGGCGCGCATATACCAACCGAGCCATCGCGGAAATGCGGCTCGGCAACAACGCCGTGGCTCGGGAGCAGCTGGATCTCGCGGTCGAATACAACAAAAACTACTGGCCGGCCTTGTTGAGTCTCGGCATTCTGGAGCAGAAGGAGGGGCGGCCCGTTGAAGCCATCTCGTTCTTTCGGCGGACACTCGAGCAGAAGCCCACAGCTGGGGCGCGGGCGGAAGCCAACTACCGGATGGCGGAGATCTACGTGTCTCTGGGCAAGCGGGAAGAGGCGGTCGACCGTTTGATGGCGGCCATCGTCCAGACGCCCGAAGGGAAATGGGGCAGAAAATCCGAGGAGTATCTGAAGATCCTCCGCTGAGCGGTAGCGGTGACGCCGGCGAGGCTGACGGTTCGGTGGGGCGTTATCTTGCGCGTCAGCGCAAGCTGCGCGGGGTTTCTCTGGACGAGCTCGCGGGAGCGACCCAGATCCCGCGGCGATCGCTCGAGCGTCTCGAAGGCGGCGCGTTCGACCGACAAGTCGATGGCTTCTCGCGCGGATTCGTCCGTACCGTCGCAGATGCACTCGGCCTCGATGCCGAGGACGCCGTATTGCGGCTGCTGGGTGAGCCGAATGGCCCCGAAGACGAGCCGGTGTTCTTGTCCGACGGTCTCAAGCGCTGGATGATCGCCGCGGCTCTCGCGATCGGCTCGGTCGCATTGATTCTCGGGGGCTGGTCGCTCTGGGCCAGAACCGGTGGCAATACCGCCAATCCGGTTTCCGAGGAGGTCTTCATCCGCCGAGACGTCGTTCGGGAACTCGCTGCCAGCCAGAGTGAGTCCTTCGTGCGCAAGGAATCGCTAGATTCCCAGCGTGAGGGGCATCGAGACTGAGGCGTTGATTCTTCGCTCCGTCGATTTCGGCGAATCGGACCGGATCCTCCATCTGTTGACTCCCGGCTCCGGCCGATTGACCACCATTGCGAAGGGCGCTCGGCGCAGCGTCCGGCGCTTCGGCGGTACGCTCGATCTCTTCAATCATCTCTGCGTACAGGTCGATTTTGGCCGCAAGACCGGCATGGCCCGCCTCGACCAGGCGCGGCTGATCGGTGCTTTCGAGCCGTTGCGCATCGACCCGGGGCGGTTCGCACTTGGCTGCTATCTGCTCGAGCTCTTCGACCGACTCGCGCCCGAGGGCGGCAATCGCGCCGACATGCGGCGGCTGTTCGACTTCTTGCTCGACGCCCTGAAGGCGATCGCGGTCTGGGAGCCCAGTCTGCGCCTGCGCACGTTGCTCGAACTGCGCGCGCTCGACGCGCTCGGCTTGCGGCCCGAGCTGCGCAACTGTGTTCGCTGCGGCGAGTCCGCCGGACGCACCGCCGAGGTCGATTTCCATGTGGCCGACGGTGGTGCGGTCTGCGGGGCCTGTGCCCCCCGGATGGAGGGGCTGCTGCGGGTCCACCTCGGGACGCTGCGCGCGCTCGAGCAGGGGCTCCGGCTCGATTTCAGTCGGCTCGACCGGCTCGGCATCGGAGGGCAGTCCCTCGACGAGGCTCAGCAGCTGATCAGCCGCTTCCAGCGATTCCACGTCGGCGTGGAGCTGCGCAGCGAGCGATTCCTCGACCGGATCCTCCAACAGCCTCGCGCGCCCGAGTTGTAACGGCCCGCGTCAAACGGGATATACTCGCGCGCCTCATCCACCCCTCCTCGGCAGGAATCCCCTCATGGCATCCGATCGCGCTACGACCCACCGTCGCCTCGAGCGCATGGACGAACTCGTGTCCCTGTGTGCGCGCCGGGGCTTCGTCTTTCCGTCGAGCGAAATCTACGGCGGCATCAACGGGTTTTGGGATTACGGTCCGCTCGGCGTCGAGCTCAAGAACAACCTGAAGCAATGGTGGTGGCAGCGGGTCGTCCGTGAGCGCAGCGATGTCGAGGGCGTCGACAGCTCGATCATCGCGCACCCGCGCACATGGGATGCTTCCGGCCACACCGAACACTTCAGCGATCCGATGGTCGACTGTCGCGCTTGCAAGAAGCGATTTCGCGCCGATCAGCTCGAAGACGCCGGCAAGTGCTCAGCCCGCGAAGGCAGCTCGGAGCACGATCTGACGGAGCCGCGCAGCTTCAACTTGATGTTCTCGACCATGATCGGCGCCTCGGAGGATGCTGCCGCACAGGCCTACCTGCGACCGGAGACCTGCCAATCGCTATTCAATGACTTCAAACGCGTGCGTGAGGCTTCGCGACAGAAGCTTCCGTTCGGGATCGCGCAGATCGGAAAGGCCTTTCGCAACGAAATCAACCCGCGAAATTTCACCTTCAGATCTCGCGAGTTCGAGCAGGCGGAGATGGAGTTCTTCTGCCATCCGTCGGAGCGAGAGCGCTGGTTCGAGCATTGGCGCGACGAGCGCATGAAATTCCATCATGACCTCGGGCTCGACCCGGCCCGCCTGCGCACGCGGTCTCACGCTGACGACGAGCTTGCCCATTACTGCAAGGCGGCGGTCGACGTGGAGTACGAATTCCCGTTCGGTTGGCAGGAGATCGAGGGCATCCACGACCGTGGGGATTGGGACCTTTCGCGCCACAGCGAATACTCCGGCAAGGACCTCGGCATCACCAATCCCGAGACCAAGGAGCGATTCGTTCCGATGGTGATCGAGACCTCCGTGGGGATCGATCGTACCTGCCTGGCGATCCTCGCTGACGCGTTCGTCGTCGAAGAACTCGAAGGCGGAGAGAGTCGGACACTGCTGCAGATCCATCCGCGCCTGGCGCCGATCAAGGTCGCGGTGCTGCCTCTCTCGAAGAAGCTCGCCGAGCCCGCCCACACGCTCAGTGACGGGCTGCGCAAGCGTTTCAACGTCTTCTACGACGATGCCGGGAATATCGGTCGGCGTTACCGTCGGCAGGACGAGGTCGGAACCCCATTCTGCGTCACCTACGACTTCGAATCGGTCGACGACGGCTGTGTGACGATTCGCGAGCGTGACAGCATGAGCCAGGACCGCGTCTCGATCGATGCGGTCTCGCGCTACCTGACTGAGCGCGTGGAGCCCGCGGCGTGACCACTCGTAGACGGTCGGCGCCGCGCAAGCGGCCGGTCCGGCGCAAACCCGCACGCAGCAAGCGAAGGTCACCCGCCCGCCGGGTGTGGAGCTTCGGGGACGGCACGGCCGAGGGCCGCGCGGATCAGAAGAGCCTGCTGGGCGGCAAGGGGGCGAACCTCGCCGAAATGGCCCGCATCGGCATGCCGGTGCCGGCCGGTTTCACGATTTCGACGCAGGTCTCCGACGAGTTCCGGGCCGCCCGCGGCCGCTTCGACCCCGACCTTCGCGCCGATGTGGCGCGGGCACTCGAGCGGGTGGGGAAGCGGATGGGAGCGCGTTTCGGCGATGCGGAGAATCCGCTGTTGGTCTCGGTCCGATCCGGTGCGCCGGTCTCGATGCCCGGGATGATGGATTCGATCCTGAATCTCGGTCTCAACGATCGCTGCGTCGGTGCCTTGATCGAGTCTGCGGGTGAGCGCTTCGCCTGGGACAGCTATCGCCGCCTGATCCAGATGTACGCCGATGTGGTGCTCGGGCTGCCCCAGGCTCGCTTCGAGGCGCGACTCGAGGCGGCGCGCGATGCGCGCGGTGTGGCTCTCGACACCGAACTCACGGCGGAAGATCTGCGTGACCTCGTGGCGGATTACCTCGGGCTGGTCGAGAAGCAGACAGGCCGCCCGTTCCCACAGAAACCAGAGGAGCAGCTCTGGGGGGCGATCGGCGCGGTTTTCCGGTCGTGGAACAACCCTCGCGCGGTGAAGTATCGCGAGCTGAACGGGATCCCCGAATCGCCGGGCACCGCCATCAACGTCCAGGCGATGGTCTATGGGAACATGGGCGATGACTCCGCGACCGGCGTCTGTTTCACACGCGACCCGGCGACTGGTGCGCGCGTCTTCTTCGGCGAGTGGCTGAAGAACGCGCAGGGCGAGGATGTCGTTGCAGGAATCCGCACGCCGCAGCCGATCAACGAAGCCAGCCGAGCCGAGGACACACATGGCCTCGCGACGCTGGAGGTCGAGATGCCGAAGGCGTACCGCAGGCTGCATCGTCTCTCGCGGCGGCTCGAGAAGCACTACCGCGAGATGCAGGACATCGAGTTCACGATCCAGCGCGGGCAGCTGTGGCTGCTCCAGACCCGCACGGGGAAACGCAGCGCCGCTGCCGCGGTTCAAATCGCGGTCGACATGGTCAAGGAGCGCCTGATCCGGCGGGATGAAGCGCTGTGCCGGATCGATGCTCGCTCGCTCGACCAGCTGCTCCACCCGATGCTCGACGACAGTGTGCCGCGTGACGCCATCGCCCGCGGCCTGCCGGCGTCGCCCGGCGCGGCCGTCGGAGCCGTCGTGTTTTCGGCGGAAGCCGCCGAAGCGCGTGCGCTGGTGGGCGAGAAGGTCGTCCTGGTCACGGCAGAGACCTCACCGGACGACATCCATGGTATGCACGCCGCCGAGGGCATCCTGACGGCACGCGGCGGCATGACCTCTCACGCGGCCGTGGTCGCGCGCGGGATGGGGAAGTGCTGCATCGCGGGCTGTAGCGCGCTCGAGATCGACGCTGCCCGGGGCCTGATGCAGGTCGGCAGTCACCTGATCCGGGCGGGCGACGTCATCACCCTGGATGGGACGACGGGCGAGGTGATGCTCGGTGCCCTGCCGACGGTGCTGCCGGAGTTCGGGGAATCATTCGTCGAGTTGATGAGCTGGGCCGACCGTGCCCGGAAACTCGCTGTTCGCAGCAACGCGGACACGGCATTCGATGCCGAAACGGCGCGGAAGTTCGGTGCCGAAGGCATCGGCTTGTGTCGCACGGAGCACATGTTCTTCGAGCCGAATCGGATCCTCGCGGTCCGGCAATTGATCCTCGCGCCCGATGCCGCGGAGCGCGAGCGTGCGCTCGCGAGGCTGCTGCCGATGCAGAAGAGCGACTTCGCCCAGATCTTTCACGTGATGGATGGTCTGCCGGTGACGGTCCGGCTGTTGGATCCACCGCTGCACGAATTCCTGCCGCACTCCGACGACGAGATGCGCGAAGTCGCGGAGGCGCTCGGGACCGACGTCGCGAGTGTGCGGTCGCGGGTCGAGGCGACGCGCGAATCGAATCCGATGCTCGGGCATCGCGGTTGCCGTATCGGGATCACCTTCCCGGAGATCTACCGGATGCAGGTGCGCGCGGTCGCTGAAGCCGCCTGCGAGGTCGCGGAGGCGGGTGTGACGGTGAAGCCCGAAATCATGATCCCACTCGTCGCGCATCCGCGAGAGCTCGAGCTGTTGCGAGAGCTCGCCGACGAGGAGCTCGAGCGTGTCTTTGCGGATCTCCGCATGCGTGTCCGCGTGCGTATCGGAACGATGATCGAGGTGCCGCGTGCCGCCCTGACCGCGGACGCGATCGCGGAGTTTGCGGACTTCTTCTCGTTCGGGACGAATGATCTCACGCAAATGACCTACGGAATGTCGCGTGACGACACTGCGGGCTTCTTGCCGGCCTACGTTGCGTCCGGGATCCTCGCGGATGACCCGTTCGTGTCGATCGACGAAGACGGGGTCGGGGCCCTCGTGCGCGTCGCAGTGGAACGCGGTCGCGGGGCGCGGCCGACACTCAAGCTCGGCCTCTGCGGCGAGCACGGCGGTGACCCCCGAAGTATCGCGTTCTGCGACCGGGTCGGCCTAGACTACGTCTCGTGTTCTCCGTACAGAGTTCCCATCGCCCGCCTGGCCGCGGCTCAGGCCGCGATTGCGGCCTCCGGCCCTCGCCGCGCCACGGGGGCACGTCGATGAATCCGCTCGTACTGCTGCTGCTCGCACTCGCACTCGTGGGCTGTGCCTCGGACGGGCCGATCCCGGAACCCCCGGGGGGGAGTGTGCCGGTCAGCCCGGAGTCATCGCTCAACTTCTACGCTCAAGCCAACGAATTCTACCAGCACCTGATTCGGCGCCGCTTCAACACCCTCGAGACGTTCAACGATCCGGCGCTGCGCGAACAGTTCAGGACCGAGAACCGCTTCTTCGATTACTACGCGGATCTCGCACAGAGCCTCGACTACGCGAACTTCGAACGCAGCCGGCCTGTCTCGGTCGATCTCCAGGCCTATATCTTCGAGACACCGAACGTTGCGCGGGTGCAAGTGCGCTTCGTCGGCAACGACGATCGCCCCTTGCGACCCAATCGAACCGCTTTGATTCGACTCGACCGTTGGGAGCGTTTCGACGGTCGCTGGTGGATGACCCCGGACAAGCTCTGAGCCACCGACGGAGCCCGTGCCCGTTGGTCGCGCAGCCGCCGAGTGGTCGAAGTGAATGATTGTCCACAGATGTGGAAAATCTTTTCTTCTCGAATGGCTATGAACGAACGTTCTTGCGCATGCTGGAATATGCTGGAAAACGTTTCACTTTCAAATGGTTGGAAGATTGTTTAGCTCGTGTAAGACGACTGGCATGACAATTGCTACCTCAACAGGCAGGGGGAGACCCCAAACTCTTGAAGAATCCACTCTTTCGTGAGGAGAAGACCAGGGAGTCAGGGAATCGCCCGCCAGAAGGCTTATTCCCCAGACAATTCACTCCAAGCTCCCCGCCGTTCTGTGTGGTCTTTGGCCGCATATAGCGATGTTCGGCGACGGTGACTTGGAACGGCCTGACGGACGTCAGATGCCCGGATCGCTGCGCGGCAGGTGCAGTGGGTGTGGCGTGACTGCCTTGAAAGCGCCGCCCCCCCCCCCTGGTGCAGAATCCTCGAAAGAGCGGCCGGAGAACCGATTGCCGCAGCCCACGAAGGCATGGACCGACGACGGCGAGCTGATCAGGCAGATCCTCGACGGCAGCCCGGAGCATTTCGAAATGCTCTATCGGAGCTATTTCCCGCGGGTCTATCGGTTTGCGCTGAAGCGCCTCGGTGACCCCGGTGAGGCCGAGGACGTGACCCAGGAGGTCTTCTTCACCGTCTTCAACGCCCTCGAGAATTTCGAGGGTAAATCGTCGCTGCTGGTCTGGATCTTCGGGATCACGCGGAACACAGTGAACCGGCGCTTCCGCAAGGCCCGCCCGCGGCTCGAGTCGCTCGATGCCGATGGTGCAGCCGCAGTGCGGGCCCCGTCGGTGGGCGACGAACGCGTCGTCGACGCACGCAGGACGCTCGACCGTTGCGAGAGGGTGATCGAAACCAAGCTGACGCCGCTCCAGCGGCGGATCTTTCACCTGAAGCACTTGCGATGCCAACCGGTTCGCGCGATTGCGGTCGCGCTCGGCAAGTCCGAGGACGCCATCAAGGCCAACCTCTACCGGATCCGCCGAGCGATCTCCGAGCAGGTGCCCGGCTTGGACTCCGTCCTCGAGAAGTGAGGCCACTCGGCCTGTCTCGTTACGTCCCACCCCTCCGCTAACTACCCGCCGAACCTGATTATTTCCCCGCTGGGATGAAATCGGGTCAGTATTTCTCCTGACCCCTGCCACGAATCGGGTCGAGATACCACATATCGGGCAAGGGACGCCGTCGGCACCCGACCTGGGAAGGGCCAGCGCGAGGAGTAATGCGTTGTCCCTGGTCGAAGAACGGAAGCAGCAACCGGCAAATCGCAGCGACGGCGAGCTCGTCGTCGGGATTCGGCAATCGAACGAGAAGGACTTCACCCTTCTCTACGAACGGTACTACCAGCGGGTCTACAACTTCAGCTATCTGCGCCTGAGGAATCATGCGGATACCGAAGAGGCTGTTCAGGAGACCTTCACCGCGGTGTTTCGGTCGATCGACGCCTTCCAGGGGAAGTCGTCGGTGATCTCGTGGATCTACGGAATCGCGAAGAACACCGTGAACAACAGCATTCGTCGTGCCATCGCGCGCGAGCAGCGGGTGGAGCGTGCCGAATCGGAAATGATCCAGAATTTGTATTCGACGTATGCGGCGGATCCCGAAGATCATCTGAGGCTCCAGCGCTGTGAAGAATCCATTCGCAGCCGGCTGGAGTCGGTTTCCGATTGGCAGGCCCAGATCTTCGTCATGCGTCACGTCGACAACCTCCCCATCGACGAAATCGTTTCGCGGACCTCACGGTCCAACGACTCGGTTCGTTCGAGCCTCTGCCGCGTAAAGCGGATGCTCGTCGAAGCGATCGAGTCCGGTGGTGAGGCCGCTCGAGCGGCTTCGCTGCAAGGGGGGGGGGTATGAAGGATCACGAGACTTGGGCGAATCGACGTCGGTCGATCTCGCTCGGTGATGAAATGAGCGGCGGTGTGAATGTGGACGCAGCAGCTCTCGAATGTTCTCTCGACGAGCTTCGGGAATTTCTCGAAGCCGACCTGGCCGAAGTTCCGGTGGACCTGGAGTTCAAGGAGAATCTCCGCAGTCGACTCTGGAACCTGGTCCAGTTTCGCAACCGCATGCGAGCGAGCCAGGCGCGGAGAAGTTGAACGGGCTGGTCGGCTCGCCACTTCCGCGCGCCGCTCGTGATTTCCCGGGTCCGAGGCCCCGTCGGTGAAACACCCCTTCCGACGCAAGAATCTGAGCCCGCGGCTGCTGCCGATCTATCTGGCAGCGGCCGCTGGGTTCATCTTCGCACAGCCGACGCCGGCGGGCTTCGCGATCGGTGGCTCGCTCGCGGCGGCCGGCCTGGCCCTCCGCGCCTGGGGCGCCGGTCATCTGGTCAAGAACGATCGGCTCACGGTTACCGGGCCGTACGCTTACCTCCGTCACCCGTTGTACGCCGGGACGCTGCTGCTTGCCGCCGGGTTCGTGTTGCTCGCCGGGGGGGCGGCGGGGGCGGCCGTCGGCCTCTGCGTCGCACCGCTCTTCTTTCTCTACTATCTGCCCTACAAGGACCGCATCGAGTCGGCGCGCCTCGAGCGGCATTACGGCAGCGTCTATACGCAGTACCGTGCGCAGGTGCCCAAATTGCTGCCTTCACGCGTTCCCTACCGATTGCCGCCGGAACTCGCGCACGAGCGGGATCGGCGCTGGAGGTTCGCGTGCTTCCGTGACAACAGTGAGACCGGCACGCTGATCGGAGTCGTGCTCGTGGTCCTGCTGTTTGCGCTGCGTCCGGCCCTGGATTTTTGAGCGACTCGGGTGTGGTAGCGGAGCTGGGCCGGTCGAACCTGGACGAACGGACGCTCGCCACCCTCGCGCGCGGAAATTGGAACAGCCCCGACGTGTTGCTGGTCGAATGCGGACCGCGACGCGTGGTGGTGAAGGATTACGGGCCACGGTCGCGATTCCTGCGCTCGACCTTCGGCCGTTGGCAGATCCGGCGGGAGCTCGAGATCTACCGCGCGCTCGAGGGGCACCCGGCGGTACCTCGTCTGCTGGGAAGGCTCGACCGCTTCGCCCTCGCCATCGAGCATCGTCCGGGAGCACGATTCTCGCTCCGCCGCCCGTGGCTGTTCTCGCCCCGGTTCATCTCGCAGCTGCGCGAGGCGGTGGCGGGACTGCATGAGCGTGGTGTCGTTCACCTCGACCTCGCCCACCGCAGCAACGTGCTCGCGGCTCCGAACGGACATCCGGTGCTGATCGATTTCGACGGCTCACTGTGCTTTCGGCGCCACAGCTGGGCCTGGCGCTGGTTGTTTCCGCTGGCGCGCAGGATCGACGAGCGTGCCCTCGTGAAGTGGGAGCGACGCGTCGCGCGCGGGCGCGCTCAGCCATCTTCTGCGGTGGCTGCCGACGGGACGCTGTCGGAGACCGGGCGCGGGGCCAGCCGCCCGATGTAGTAGCGGAAGGAGTCGAGCGTGAGGCGCGTGTCCGCCATCGCGCGGTGGGGGACTCCTCCTTCGAGCAGCCCCGCGGTCGTCGCGGCCTGGCGCAACGACAGCGCGGACACCTGTTCTCCCGCCACCAACGACCACGCGTAGAAGAGGGAGGCGAGATCGATCACGTGGTAGTCGAACGGATAGGGGATGCCGCAGCTCTTGTACGCCCGTTCGAGGAATTGAACGTCCATGCGAACATTCTGCCCGGCCGGGACGACCGTCCGCCCCTTGGGCATCATCTTTGCGATCTCGCTCAAGACCTGACGAACGGGCAGGGCGTCGCGCCAGCCCTCTTTCGAGTAGCCGCCGATCCTCGCGCCCTCCTCGCTGATGCGCTCCGGCCGCGCCACGATCTTCCACTCGCCGCTGGCGAGCTCCGCGAGCCGGTAATCGACGAGCACGATCGCGACCTCGGTAATGTCGTGCAATTCGGGGTCGAGGCCCCCGAACTCACAGTCCATGAACGCGAAGATGAAATCCGACAAGGAGTCCCTGGCTGCGGTCGAGGCGAAGCAGAGTGGCTGGCGCTCCCAACGGGAATCGAACCCGTGTTTGAGCCTTGAGAGGGCCCCGTCCTAGACCGCTAGACGATGGGAGCGCGCCGGAAAAGCCGGCGCAACGTAGCCGTTGCGCCGCGCTGTTGCCACTCGATGCTCGGCTGCATTCCCGGGGGTCTGTGCGCCGCGCAGGAGTCTCGAAGTGACGGAATCCGTCACTCCGTACCGCGAAAAACGTCACTTCGCGGGGTTTCGGCTGCCGCAGGCGAGGGGTTCCCGGCCCGCCCACAAAAAAAAAGACCCAGCTGGACGCTCAGGTTCCGGCGTTCGGCTGCCGATTCGTGAAGTGACGCCACCGAAATTGGCACACAGGTTGCGATGACGGCTCTCCGAGAAACGGTAGATCGAGTGCCCATCAACCTCGCCGATGGTCGGCAGGCGTAAGCAGCGACGAGCTGGATTCCGCCGATGAGATGGAGTCTCGAGAGACAAGGAGAACCATTGTGAAGAAGCTCCATACACGACGCGGCGGATTTACGCTCATCGAGCTGATGATCGTCGTCGCCATCATCGGCATCCTGGCAGCAATCGCGATCCCGAACTTCCTGCGCTTCCAGCTCAAGGCCAAGTCGAGCGAAGGCAAGACCAACTTGGCTGCGATCCGAACCGCGGAAGAGTCGTACTTCGCGGAGTACAACGTGTACGTCTCGGCCAACGCGTCGCCCACCGATATTGGTGACAACATGAAGGTGCCTTTCACGAATCCGGATGCCCCTGACGGCTTCCCGCAGCTCGGCTGGTCGCCGGAAGGCAACGTCTACTTCAACTACTCGGTCGCCACGAGCGGCAACAACTACACCGCGGCCGCCGTGGCGAATATCGACGCTTCGGGTAATGCGCAGACCTGGGGCTACTCGACCGACCCGAGCAACTTGAGTGCGAAGACCCACAACGCGGGCACCTGTGCCGAGTCGGGCTTGACGACGAAGACCGTCGGCCCGTGCGACACCCTCTCCGGCCAGAGCGTCTTCTAGGTCGAGTCCACGAACGACGAGGGGGCCGCACGGCGGCCCCCTCACTTCGTTCCAGTTCCATCCGACGAGGAGTGTGAGACATGAGTCGCAGAATTCGACCGCAGGCGGGCTTCACTCTCGTCGAGCTGCTGATCGTCGTCGGAATGATCGGTGCGTTGGCGGCGATCGCCATCCCGAATTTCATGTCCTACCAGGCGCGTTCGCGACGCGCCGAAGCCTATGTCAACGTGAGGGCCATCGCGAGCGCCCAGAAGTCCTACTTCGCCGAGAAGAGCATCTACCACGACTCCGGGAACGCGTACCCCGCCAGCGCCGGGCTCAGCACCGTCAAGCAGACCTGGGACGCCGACTCGCAGGCGAGCTTCAACGCGCTCGGCTGGAAGCCCGAAGGTCCGGTGATCTACGCTTACGAGAGCAACACCACGGACAACTGCGGCGGTTGCCCGCTCTGCTTTACCATTACCGCTTACGGCGACGCCGACAGCGATTCGTTGACTTCCGCCGTGATGTACGTGCAGCCGAATGTCGCGGGTGGCGTGACCTCGGTGTGCGGAGCGAAGCTCCTGGGCCTGGGAACGCCGACGCGAAAGCACGGCAGTGCGCCGGTCTATAACGAGGTCGAAGTCAATCGTCAGACCGACGAGTTCTGAGGGGCGGTTCGGTCACTCCACTGCATTGACGCTCGGGGGGAGCGTGCGGGACTGGATCCACAGCTGGCATCGCTACATCGTTGCGGTCATCGCGATTTCGCTGACCGCTTTCGCGCATTCGGCGATGGACACCTCTGCCGAGGACGATCTGAGCCGGATCTTTCTGCCCGAAGCCGCGCACGCGCAGCTCTGGAGCCTCGGGTTCGACACCGTGCTGGCGGACTATTACTGGCTCCAGGCGCTCCAGCTCGTCGGTGGTGAGAGAGGCGACACCGCGCAGCACATCGCGATGATCGGGGAGATGGTCGAGTTGATCACGACCCTCGATCCCTGGGGTGGTGGCCCGTACCGCTTTGCCGCCATCTGGATGACTGACAGCAAGCAGAGTGTCCGGACCGCAAACCGTCTGCTCGAGCGCAGCATCGCGCACATCCCGACCGATTGGCGCAGCCGTTACTACCTCGGCTTCAACTACTTCTTCTACCTCGAGGAGAACGGGAAGGCCGCCGATGCGTTCGAAGCCGCATTGGGGCTCGAGGGGGTACCGCGCTACCTGGGCGCGTTGGCCGCGCGGCTGCGGATGAACGAGGGCGGCCTCGAGATGGCCGCCGATTTTCTGGCCGAGTTCGCGCGTACGACCTCCGACGACTTCACGCGCGTGGAATACCTGAAAGCACTCGACGAGGTCGAAACCGAACGCGGCGCTCGGAAGCTCGACGCTGCGCGCGAGGAATACTGGCGGCGCCACGGCGAGGACATCCGCGACGTCCATGATCTGCTGCGCGGGCCTGCGCCGATCCTCACACAGCTTCCACCCGCTCACCCGCATTTCGATTTCCCGGTCTGGCGGATCGACGAGCAATCGGGGCAGATCGTGTCTTCGTTCTACCGCTCGCGTTACCACCTGCACCGGGCGGATCACGATGAAGAACGAAGGGAGCGTTGGCGAAGCATGCAAGAGCCGGATGCGAGGGCGAGTTGATGCAACAACACGAGCGACGGATCGTTCGTATCGAGAACATCGTCAAGGATTTCCGGCCCGGCTTCGGGCTGCGGGTGAAGCGGGTACTGCACGGGATCTCGCTCGACGTGAACGACGGCGAGATCTTCGGCTTCGTCGGGCCGAACGGTTCGGGCAAGACCACGACACTCAAGGTCCTGATGGGACTGATTCGTGCGACTTCTGGTGAAGCGACGATCCTCGGCCACTCCGTGACCGAAACCGCCTTCCGGCGCGAAATCGGTTTCCTGCCCGAGAATCCGTATTTCTATTCCCACCTGACCGGTCGCGAAATTCTCGGGTTCTTTGCGAAGCTGTCGGGTGTCACCAGGGGCCGCCGCAAGGCGCGAATCAGCGAGTTGCTCGAATGGGTCGGGCTCGACCACGCGGCCGATTCACGCCTCGAAACCTACTCGAAGGGCATGTTGCAGCGACTCGGGATCGCCCAGGCGCTGGTCCACGACCCGCGGGTCGTCTTCCTCGACGAGCCGATGAGCGGCCTCGATCCGATCGGCCGCGTCGAAATTCGCGACCTCGTGCTGCGTCTGCGCTCGGAGGGCAAGACCGTATTCATGAACACCCACATCCTCCACGATGTGGAGATGCTCTGCGACCGGGTGGCGATCATCGTCGAGGGGCGGATCCGCTACCAGGGGGTGATCGAGGATCTCGTCGGCAGCGGCCTGCACGAAGTCGACATCGTGGCGGCGAACCTGTCGCCAGAGACGGTTCTCGAGCTCGAGGATCGCCTTGCGGCGAAGCTGCGAGGCGTCGGGGAGCGGGTCGAAATTCGCGTGGCGGAGAAGGAAGTGAACGACACGCTGCGCTGCGTACTCGCCGCCGGTGGCGAGGTCGTCAGCGTGACGCGCCACCGCGTCTCGCTCGAGTCCTTCTTTCTTTCCACGGTGGAAGGCGGGTCGGAGATCGGAGAATGAAATCGTTGGCTCGAATCTGGACGATCGCGATGAACACGCTGCGCGAGGCGGTCCGCAACAAGCTGCTCTACGCACTGCTCTTCTTCGGGGTGGCGGTCATCCTGGCAGGGGTCGTGCTGTCGGCGTTGTCCTATGTCGAGAGCGAACGCATCCTCCAGGACTTCGGCTTCGCGGCCATTCGCCTGTTCAGCGTCGCAATCGCGATCTTCGTCGGCGTGACGCTGATTCACCGCGAGGTCGAACGTCGGACCGTGTACGCGATCCTGTCCAAACCGCTGTCACGCGCCGAATTCCTGCTGGGAAAATACGTCGGGCTGTTGGTGACGATCTGGCTGCAGATGGCGATCATGGTCGTGTTTTTCGTGGCGGTATCGCTCGTCACGGGTGCCCCGCTCGACGCCGGGCACGCCGCTGCCTTCGCGCTGATTGCAGCGGAGCTCGCGGTGATCGTCGCGGTCGCCACGTTCTTCAGCGCGTTCACGACCCCGATGCTGGCGTCGTTCTTCTCGATCGGGATCTGGGCGCTCGGCCACATGACCCGCGACCTGCGCGACATCGGCGCCAGCTCGATCTCGGAATCGGTGCAGTCCACCACGGCGTTGATTCACCGGGTGATGCCCGACCTCGAGAGCTTCAACTTCGCGACCGAGGCCGCGCATGGCCTGGCCTTCGCCGCATCGGACGTATGGCTGCCGTTGCTCTACGGCGTGGGGTACGTCAGCGTGTTGCTGGTCGCCGCGATCGGAATCTTCGAGCGCCGCGACCTGCGCTGAATGCGAATCTCGAGCGCTGCGGCTAGCCTGATTCCATGAACCCGTTCGAGATCTTTTCGCCGGGGGCGCTCGCGGCTGTCGCGTTCGTCTTCGGGCTGATCATCGGATCGTTCCTGAATGTGGTGATTCATCGACTGCCGCTTGGTGAATCGCTGGTGAAACCGCGCTCTCGCTGCCCGCACTGCCAACACGCGATCAGCGCACTCGAGAACATTCCGGTGATCTCGTACCTCTGGCTGCGCGGTCGTTGTCGAGGCTGCGCCGCTCCAATCTCGCTCCGCTATCCCGCCATCGAGCTGCTGACCGCCTGCGTGTTCGCAGCCATTGCGCTGCGCTATGGCGCCGATCCGATGACGCCGCTGTGGTGTGTGTTTGCCGCCGCACTGATCGCCGTCTCGGTCATCGACATCGACCACCGAATCATCCCAGACGAGATCTCGCTAGGCGGCCTCGTCGTCGCCGTCGTTGCGGTGCCGGCGGTCCAGGCTTATGCGGGGGAGTCGTTCGGAGTCGCGGTCATGTGGTCGCTCTCGGGTGCCTGCCTCGGTGGTGGGCTGCTGTGGCTCGTCGGCTTCGTGCACGCGCGCGTCGCAGTCGCGATGGGGCGTGAGTTCGAGCACTGGCCGGGCGAGGGCGAGTCGCTACCGACGCCGTCGAGCCTCGACTACTGGGTCTGGTTTCCGGGCCTGGGCTTCGGCGATGTCAAGCTGCTCGCGATGATCGGCGCCGTGATCGGCCCGATCGGCGTCCTCGAAACCATCCTCGCGTCCTCGCTGGTGGGGTTGCTGGGCGGGCTGATCTGGGCGGCGACGATCCGGAGCTGGTCGACCCCGTTCGGCTTCGGCCCGGCGATTGCGGTGGGAGCGCTGCTGGTGTTGCTGGTCCCGCACCCGGGCATGATTCCGAGCTGAGTTCCGGTGCCGGGCGAGTGTGGGTGGCTGGATCCCCGGGGAGGATTTGAACCTCCATTGACAGGTTCAGAGCCTGCTGTCCTACCATTGAACGACCGGGGAACGGCCTGCCGCGCCTCTTCTATAACGGAGGCGCGCCGTTTCCTCAATCCGTCCGGCTCTCCGCCGTGCTTTCGACGCCGCGAATTGCAGCGCGGATACGGCGCACAGCCTTCTCGTGGCCGAGCGCTGCCAGCGTTTCGAAAATCCCGGGTGAGATCGTGCCGCCGGTGATCGCGACGCGTACCGGCTGCGCGAGCTTGCCGATCTTGAGGTCGCCGTGCGCCGCCAGGACGCGTTCGAAGGCGGCCTCGATTTCGCTTTCCGACCAGTCGCCGAGTTCGTCGAGCGCCTCGGCGAGGCTCGAGAGCGCCGGGGCGATTGCGGGCTTCAGGTGCTTGCGAGCGGCCTTTTCGTCGATTTCAATGGCGTCGACGACCAGGAATCGCGCCTGCTGTGCCATCTCGACGAGTGTCTTGCTGCGCTCGCGTAGCAGGTCCAGCAGCCGCTCGAGACCGGGCGTGACTTCGACCTTGGCGTCGACCTCGGCTTCGAGAAACGGCAGCACCTCGCGCAGCAGCTGGTTGCCCGGTAGCTGTTTGAGGTAGTGCTGGTTCAGCCACTGGAATTTGCCGGGGTCGGCCTGGGCGCTCGAGCGGTTCACTGCCTCGAGATCGAATAGTGAGGTGATCTCTTCGGCGGAGAACACCTCCTGGTCGCCGTGTGACCAGCCGAGTCGGATCAGCCAGTTGCAGACGGCCTGCGGGAGATAGCCCTCTGCGCGGAAGTGTTGGATCGAGACCGGGTCGCGGCGCTTACTGAGCTTCTTCCCGCCCGTCCCGACGATCAGCGGGACGTGGGCGAACTGCGGAGGTTCGACGTTCAGCGCCTGGTAGATCGCGATCTGGAACGGTGTATTGGGATGGTGGTCGGCGCCGCGAATCACGTGCGAGATCCCCATGTCGAGGTCGTCCACCACGACCGCGACGTTGAACAGCGCGTTGCCATCGCTGCGGCGGATGATCATGTCACCGATCTCGCGTGCATCCTGCCCGCTGTGCCCGAAGACCCCGTCGTTCCAGCTGAGGTCGGCGCCTTCTCGGATTCGCAGGCGGACCGTGTGCGGTCCGCACTCCTCGCCGAGATCGAGATCGCGGCAGCGACCGTCGTAGGTCCACTTGCCGCCCGCCGCGATGGTCCGCTGCTTGCGCTCCTCGAGCTCTTCCTGTGTGCAGCGGCACCGATAGGCTTGTCGGCTCGCGACCAGTGAAGCGATCACTTCGGCGTGACGCTCGGCTCGTTCGCTTTGCCGGAAGGGCCCCTCGTCCCATTCGATCCCGAGCCATCTCAGCCCGTCGTTGATCGCCTCCTCCGATTCGCGCCGCGAGCGCAGCCGATCGGTATCCTCGATGCGCAGGATCAGCTTACCTCCGTGCCGACGGGCGTAGGCCCAGTTGAACAGTGCTGTGCGCGCGGATCCGAGGTGCAGGAATCCGGTCGGGCTCGGGGCGAAGCGGGTGCGGATCTCGGACATGGCGGCGGAGCATACCAGCCGACGCGAGAGCCGCCGACCGCTCGTCTTTCCGACACCCCACGGGGAGAGGTGGCGGCGTTTGCCCGTACGGCTCGGCTCTGCTATCTCCGATTCGCGCCTAAGTGTTTGTTTTTTCTGGCGTTCCTTTGAAAAGAAAGCCCCCATGAAATTCCTTGTCGATCGACTCACGGCCACGGCGACCGAGTTCCGCCTGGAGGCCGATCCCGGTTGGTGGCGGGACGCGATCCGCCAATCCGGTGACGTCGAGTCGCTCGCGCTCGGGCCGATCGAGCTGCGCTTGCGTGCGCATTGGATGGGGGAAGATGTCTATATCGAGGGTGTGGCGGAGGGTGAGGTGCGACTGGAATGCAGTCGCTGTCTCGCGCGCTATCGTCACGTCCTTCGCGAGACCTTTCGCCTGATTCTCGAACCGGCGGGCGACAGACTGCCTGCCGATCCCGAAGCGGCGGAGGCGCTCGCGAGAGACGGAGTCTGCCTGGGAGACGAGATCGAGGCGGGCTGGTTTCGCGGCGATCAGATCGATCTGGGGGCGTTCTTCCGGGAGGTCGTGTCGCTCAATGAGGATTGCGCGGGGTTGTGCCCCAGCTGTGGGGCGGAACTCGGCGGAAAAAGTTGTGGCTGCGGCGAGGTCAGGGTGGACTCTCCCTTTGCTGTTTTAGCGGCTCTGAAAGGAGCCGACAGGAGGTAATCACGGATGGCGGTTCCGAAGCAGAAAACGTCGAAGGCGAAACGAAATCAGCGTCGTGCGCACGATGCGATCGGTACACCGGCTCGTAGTAACTGTCCGCAGTGCGGCGAGGCGAAGCTGCCGCATCGCGTTTGCGCGAGTTGCGGCACGTATCGAGGCCGTGAAATCCTGAAGATCGACGAGGACTAGATCCAGGTGCTCGCTTTGCTCTTTCCCGGGCAGGGCTCCCAGGAAGTCGGGATGGGTCACGACGTCTACGAGGCGTCCGCTGTGGCGCGTGCGGTCTTCGACGCGGCCGATGCAGCGCTCGGATTCCCGCTCTCGAAGCTCTGCTTCGAAGGACCTGAAGAGGAGCTGCTGCGGACCGAGATTCAACAGCCCGCGATTCTGACGACCGGAGTGGCGTTACTGCGCGCGCTCGAGGAGCGCACTGCAATCATGCCGGCCTTTGTAGCCGGGCACAGTCTCGGTGAATACACGGCGCTGGTTGCGAGCGGTGCGATCGATTTCGAGGATGCGGTGCGGTTGGTCCATGCGCGTGGGCGATTCATGCAGGAAGCCGTTCCCGAAGGGCATGGCGCAATGGCGGCCGTGCTCGGGCTCGAGGCCATCGAGGTCGACCAGGCGTGCGAGGGAGCCCGGGCGGCCACTGGCAAGGTCGTCGCCGCGGCGAACTACAACTCCCCGAAGCAGACGGTGATCGCGGGCGACGCGGCCGCGGTCGAGGTCGCCTGCACGCGGGCGCGCCGGGAGGGTGCGAAGCGGACGATTCCGCTGGCAGTGTCGGCTCCCTTTCACTGTGAACTGATGGCGCCTGCGGCCGCGAAGCTCGAGCAGGAACTCGCGCGAGTTCGCTTCCGAGACGCACACCCCCCGGTCGTGACCAATGTCGAAGCTGTGCCGAATTCTACCGCGGCACGTATGCCGGAGTTACTCGCCGCGCAGGTTACGGCGCCGGTTCGCTTCAGTGAGATGGTGCTGAATCTGACCGAACTCGGCGTGGATCGATTTCTCGAAATCGGCGCGGGCCGGGTCCTGACGGGGCTCGTCGCGCGGATCGGGCGGAGGCTCGTTCGAGCGAACCTGAGTTCGCAAGCCGACTTGGCAGATGTCGAGGTATTCGTAACTGGAGAAGGGGGCCCGGATGGCAGCCGTTGAAGAGCGTGTGACCGAGATCATCATCGAGCAGCTCGGAATAGCGAAGCCCGAAGTCGTTCCCGAAGCGTCGTTCATAGACGACCTCGGCGCGGATTCTCTCGACATCGTAGAGCTCGTCATGGCGATGGAAGAGACCTTCGATATCGAAATTCCCGATGACGACGCCGAGAAGATCCAGACCATCGGCGACGCATTTTCCTATGTGAAGGAACGGCTCGGGTCCTGAATTCGATGACCAACCCCCCGTTCAAACGGCGCCGCGTCGTCGTGACGGGCCTGGGATGCGTGAGTCCGATCGGTGCGGATGTCGACTCGACCTGGGCGGCGGCGCTCTCGGGTCGGTCCGGCATCGGGCCGATCACGCGCTTCGATGCGAAGGAATTCCCGGTTCGCTTTGCGGCCGAGTGCAGCGGTGATCTCGACCTCGGTGACCTGTCGCCGAAAGACGCTCGGCGCCTCGACCCGGTCGCCGCGTTCTCGCTGCATGCGGTCCGCCAGGCGCTCGAAGATGCGCGTTTCGAGAGCACGCCGGAGACGCAGGACCGGGTCGGTGTCGCGATCGGGTCCGGAATCGGCGGTCTCGGCACGCTCGAGAATTCCTGGCGTGCGCTCTTCTCCTCGGGTCCGCGTCGTGTGTCGGCTTTTACGATCCCGATGGCGATCTGCAACATGGCGGGCAGTGTCGCCGCGATCCAGCACCGACTGCGAGGTCCGAACCTGTGCGTGGTGGCAGCCTGCGCGTCGGGAACGCAGGGCATCGGCGAGGCCGCGCGTGTGATCGAGCGCGGTGATGCCGACGTGATGGTCGCCGGCGGGAGCGAGGCGCCCGTGACCGAGCTCGCGGTGGCGGGCTTCGCGAACATGAAGGCACTGTCGACCCGAAACGACGAGACCACGCTGGCGAGCCGCCCGTTCGACCTCGACCGCGACGGCTTCGTGGTCGGGGAAGGAGCTGCGGCGCTGGTGCTCGAGGCCGAGGAGTTCGCGGCAGCGCGTGGCGCTCGCGTGCTCGCTCACCTGCGCGGCTATGCGAGCACCATGGACGCGACCCACATTACGCTGCCCGCCGAGGACGGTGAGGGTGCCGGGCGATGCATGGAACTCGCCTTGCGGGATGCCGGCCTGTCGCCCGAAGAAGTCGAGCACCTGAATCCGCACGCGACCAGCACGCCGCTGGGTGACCTCGCCGAGGCCAAGGCGATCCGGCGCGTCTTCGGCAGCCACGCCGACCGGCTGCCGGTTTCGGCGACGAAGTCGATGACCGGACATCTGCTCGGTGCCGCGGGAGCGCTCGAGGCGCTGCTGTGCGTGCAGGTTCTGCGGCACGGCTGGATGCCGCCCACGATCAACCTGGACCGGCCCGACCCGGCGTGTGACCTCGACCATGTGGTGGGTGTCGCGCGGGAGCAGTCTGCACGGGTCGCGATGTCGAATTCGTTTGGATTTGGTGGGACGAACGCGACGCTGATTCTCGCGAGCGAAGCCGGCTAACGCCGTTCTGCCCGATACTGGACTTTTCCGCCGGAACTTGCAGCGGAGTTCTGGCAATATCACATGATCGGCCCGGGAGTCGGGCTTGTGCGGAGGAATGCAGCGATGGGCGACCCCATCATCATCGGCAGCGATCACAGGGGTGCGTTCCTCAAGGATCAGCTCTGCAGCGAGCTTGCGTCGGCGGGCTACGAAGTCCGCGACGTCGGAACCCACGGCGATGCATCGGTCGACTACCCGCAATTCGCGGCGCTCGCGGCGCGCGCGGTCTCGGACGGTGAGGTGCCGCGTGGCATCGTGATCTGTGGTTCCGGGCTCGGTGTGATGTACACCGCGAATCGCTTCGCGGGTGTGCGCTGCGCCTGGGTGCAGGACGCCCCGGCCGCAGAAATGTCCCGCCGCCATAACGACTCGAACATGCTCGCGCTGCCCGCCGATCGGCTGAGTGCGGAGAGCGCCTGGGATCTCGTCAAGACTTGGCTCGCCAGCGATTTCGAAGCTGGTCGACACGCGCGCAGGGTCGAGATGATCGATGTGCTCGCGCACCGCGGCGTCGGCGCAGGCGGTTCGGCGCTGGCCAACGATGATCCGGAGATCGCTCGCCTGATTCGCAGCGAGGCTCGGCGCCAGGCACTCGGCATCGAGTTGATCGCCTCGGAGAACTTCGTTTCCGAGGCGGTACTCGAGGCAGCCGGGAGCGTGCTCACGAACAAGTATGCAGAGGGCTACCCGGGGCGGCGGTACTACGGCGGTTGTGAGGTCGTCGACGAGGTCGAGACGCTCGCAATCGAACGCGCGAAGCAGCTGTTCGGAGCGGATCACGCCAACGTGCAGCCACACTCGGGCTCGCAGGCGAACGAAGCCGTCTACCGCGCGACCATCGACGTCGGTGACACCGTGCTCGCGATGAACCTCGACCACGGCGGCCACCTGACGCACGGAAGCCCGGTCAACTTTTCCGGGAAGCTCTACAACATCGTGCCCTACGGTGTTCGTCAGGATGACGAACAAATCGACTACGACGCCCTGCGCGACCTCGCTCGCGAGCATCGTCCGAAGCTGATCCAATGCGGAACGACGGCATACTCCCGCATCATCGACTTCGATGCTTTTCGCACAATCGCGGACGAGGTGGGTGCGGTGCTGTTTGCCGACATGGCGCACATCGCTGGTCTGGTCGCGACCGGCGTGCACCCCAGCCCGGTGGGCAAGGCGCACATCGTTACCAGTACGACACACAAGACGCTGCGCGGACCGCGTGGTGGCTTGATTCTCTGCGACGAGGCCTATGCCAAGAAGGTCAACAGCGCGGTCTTTCCGGGCGGGCAGGGCGGCCCGCTGATGCACGTGATCGCCGCCAAGGCGGTTGCTTTCAAGGCCGCTCTCGAGCCCGCGTTCAAGGATTACTGCGTGCAGATCGTGGCCAACGCGCGGGCACTGGCCGATGCGCTCGGGACGCGAGAGCTCAAGATCGTTGCAGGTGGGACGGATACTCACCTGTTCCTGGTTTCACTGGTCGACCGGGATACCACCGGAAAGGCCGCCGAGATCGCGCTTGGGCGAGCCGGGATCACGACCAACAAGAACATGGTGCCGTTCGATCCGCGCAAGCCGGCGGTGACTTCGGGGATCCGCATCGGAACCCCAGCGGTCACGACGCGTGGCATGCGCGAGGCCGAGATGCATCAGATCGCCGAGCTGATTTCGCGCTCACTCGAGCGGCCGGGAGACGTGGAGACTCTCGACTCCGTTCGTGCCGAAGTCGAGGCGCTGTCTCGCTCGTTTCCCCTCTATCCCGGCCACTGGGACGACACTGTCTGAACCGTGCGTTGCCCTTACTGCTCCGATTCGACCAACAAGGTGATCGACTCCCGTCTCGGTCCTGATCAGACCGAGATCCGGCGCCGGCGTGAGTGCATCGAATGTGGCCGTCGCTTCACCACTCGCGAGCGTGTCGACGAAGTCCTGCCGAAGGTGGTCAAGCGCGATGAACGTCGCGAGGAGTTCGTCCGTGGCAAATTGCTGATCGCGGTCGAGAAGGCTTGCGAGAAACGCCCGGTGAGTGTCGACGATCTCGGCCGGCTGGTCGACCGCGTCGAACGCCGGGTGCAGGAGCTTGGCGAGAAAGAAGTTACGAGTCGTCTGATCGGTGAGCGCATGATGGATGAACTCGTGCAGCTCGATCCGGTCGCGGCCGCGCGCTTTGCATCAGTCTTCCGCAACTTCCAGGGTGCAGAAGACTACGTTGCGTTCTTCGAATCGGTGGCCGAGGCGGGGCACGGCGGGAATCATGAAGGTTGAGGCCGCGATGCGTCTCGCTCTCTCGCTTGGGCGCCGAGCGCGCGGGCGGGTGTATCCGAACCCCTGCGTGGGTGCGGTCGTCTACCGCGGAGATCATGTGCTCGGCCGTGGTTACACCCGGCCCGTTGGTGGACCGCACGCGGAGGTGGTCGCGATCCGGGCTGCGGTGCGCCGCTTCGGCGCGCGCGCCGTACGTGGTGCCTCGATGGCTGTGACCCTCGAACCCTGCAGCCACAGCGGCAGGACGGGCCCGTGCACACGTGAGATCATCGGAGCGGAGCTCGCTCGAGTCTCCGTCGGACACCGCGACCCACATCCGGAGGTTGCGGGCGGCGGACTGCGCGCGCTGCGCCGAAACGGCATCAAAGTCGAGCTCGGCGTGCTCGAGTCCGAGTGCCGCCGGCTCCACCGCGGCTTCCTGGCGGTCTGCGAGCTGGACCGACCGTTCGTGAGCCTGAAACTCGCGAGTACACTCGACGGCCGGATCGCGACCCTCCGCGGAGAGTCGCGCTGGATCACAGGTGAGAAGTCCCGCGCGGTCGTGCAGCGCATGCGTGCGCAGAGCGACGCCATCCTGGTCGGTTCGGCGACAGCGGCCGCGGATGACCCCGAACTCGTCGTGCGCCGGAACGGCCGGATCGTGCACCGCCCGGTCCGTGTCCTGGTGGACTCGCAGCTCCGGGTTCCACCCGACAGTCGGCTTTTTCAGGGCGAAGCCGACGGAACGTGGGTACTCTGCTCTTCGCAGGCCTCGCCTCGCAAGCGACGGGCCCTCGTGGCGTCGGGCGCACGTCTGTTGGACGTCCGGATGCGGGGGCGTCACCTCGATCTCGGGCGCGCGTTCACATTGCTCGCCCGATCCGGGCTGACCGAGGTTCTGGTCGAAGGCGGCGGACAACTGGCCGCTGCCCTGCTCAGCAGGGGATTGGTGGACGAAGTGCATTGGTTCGTGGCGCCGACGCTGCTTGGTGAGGACGGGAGACCGGCTCTCGGTGCACTCCAGACGGCTGTGCTCGCGGACGCGATCACGCTCGAGAACGTCGTCGTCCGCCGAACCGGAAATGACGTGCACGTCCAGGGCGAGGTGCCGCGGCGTCGGACGTCGGGTCGCCGGGCCAAGCAATGAACCGTTTCGAAGAGTCGCTCGATGCCGCCGAGTTGCGCTTCGCCGTGGTTGTGTCGCGTTTCAACCAGCTGCTCTGTGTTCGTCTGCTCGCCGGTTGTACCGAGGAACTGCTGGCCTGCGGTGCGGCCCCCGACGCGATCGACATCGCCTGGGTGCCCGGAGCCTTCGAGCTTCCGCAGGCCGCGCGGGTGTTGGCCAGGAGCGGCCGCTACGACGCTGTCATCACGCTCGGGGTCGTGATACGAGGCGGGACCCCGCATTTCGAGTACGTCTGTGGCGGCGTAACCGACGGTGTGCGCGAAGTCATGCGCGACACCGGGGTGCCGGTCGCGTTCGGGGTGCTCACCACGGACGACGCCGAACAGGCACTCGTTCGCGCGGGAGGTTCGGAGGGCAACAAGGGGGTCGAGGCGGCGCGTGCCGCCGTCGAGATGGCAACGCTGTTGCCGAAGCTTGCGAAAGGCTTCGAGTCTCCGTCGTGAAGGCGAAACGCGCCGCTCCGCGTAGCCGTTCGCGACAGGCGGCACTCCAGGTTCTATACGCGATTGATCTCGCTGAATCGTCCCGGTCCGGTGCGTCCGCCGACATGGACAGCGTGTTCGAGGCCGTTGCGGAGAATTTCGAGCTGCCTGAAGGCGCGCGTGAATTCGCAGCGAAGCTCGTAGCCGGCATCATCGAGCATCGCGTCGAGCTCGATGCGCTGCTGTCCCAGCACGCGACGAACTGGCGCTTGTCTCGCATGGCCGCGGTCGATCGCAACACGCTGCGGATCGGAGCCTACGAGCTCAGCCACACCGATACACCCGCGAGAATCGTTCTCGATGAGGCCATCGAACTCGCGCGGCGATTCGGCGCTGACCCTTCCCCCGCGTTCGTGAACGGAATCCTCGACGCGGTGTCGTTCGCGGTGGGTCGCAGCGAGACCGCGCGCGCGGAGAAGGCACCCGGCGAGGTGGCGGAGCATTCCGGATGAGTGCGCGACTCACTGTCGAGATCGATCCCGGCCCGCTGGAGCGCACGCGCGCTGATATCGCCGTCTTCTTCTTCTTCGACAGCGATCGCCCGCTCCAGAGCGGCGCCGGTCGTGTCGACTGGAGGTTGTGCGGCCAGGTCTCGCGGCTGCTGGTCGCCGGGAAGCTCAGCGGCGCAAGCGGCGAGGCGGTCCTGCTGCAGTCGGCTGGCGGGCTCGCGGCGCCGCTGGCAATCGGTCTCGGGCTCGGCGCGAGGAACGCATTCGACGCGGAAGCCTGTGAAGCGCTCGGCGCGAATGCCGCCCGGCGCGCGCTCCACCTCGGTGCTCGCACACTCGCTCTGCCATTGCCGGATCCGCACGCGGGCGATCTCGAGCTGTCCGATCGGATCGACGCGCTCGTGGCCGGCGTCATGGCCGCGATCGCCGAGTTCGGCGCGGACCTGAAGCTGCTGCTGGTTCCGTCTCAGGCGGAGGTCGCGGCTGTGCGCCAGGCTGCCGCGGCACTGGCTTCGAAACCGCACCCGCCGTCGGTTGCGCTGCGGCTGGAAGGCACAGGTCGGGCGACCGACCTGCCTGCCCCCCCCGGGGTACGCGAGAGTCCGGCCGGCCGCTCGCAACTTGTCAAGTAACGCGGCCGCTGACCGATTCTTTCCTAGGAGGCGTGACCGAGCAGTCGGTCTGCCTGCCAGGGCAAGTGGGATCGCAGTTGGACGGTGTGGTGTCTGGATGGACGCTTTCCCGGAAATGGGGATGTCGCCTCACCGTCTGCGAGCGGACGATGCGCAACGGTGACAGTCGTTTTCGGAGAGCTGAATGAGTCTGGTCGGAAGCCTCGAGGATCTGAGTCTTGGGGACATCCTGCAGATCATCAGTCTGTCCCGGAAGTCGGGGCTGCTGCAGCTGCGTTCGGAAGAGGGTGAAGGTCGGATCGTCTTTTGTGAAGGGCTCGTGCGGGCCGGCTTCGTGAAGGGCGAGGTCGAGGACCTGAAGGGGCTTCTCGTCGTCGGCGGATTCATCGCCGAGGCTGCGTACGACAAGGCCGCCGTGATCGCGGCTGCACATGGCGACGCGCTCGACGAGGTACTCGCAACGATGTCGGCTATTTCCAAGGAGCGGATCGACTCGCTGCGTCGCGAACAGGTCGAGCGATCGGTGTTCCGGATGTTCAGCTGGACCACCGGAGAGTTCAGTTTCGAAGTCAGCGACTCGATCGACGATCGCGACCGCGACTTGCTGGTCTCGACCGGGATCAACGCGCAATACCTGACGATGGAAGCCACGCGCATCGGGGATGAATTCGAGAACGGGGACGACGACGATATCGAGTTCGGCACAGTCGACGGCGAATCCGGCGCAGACATCGTGGAGGCGGAGGTCGCAGCCGAGAGCGAGGTCGAGAATTGCGAGATTGCCGATGCGCTCGCGATGGCGGCGGTCGAACGCGCCGAAGCGGATGGAGCGAACGACGGGGACGATGCCGGCGACGGGGCCGACGAGACCGCGGCCTCTGAGTTGCAGCTCGATGCGGAGCCGGATGAGCCGACCCCGGATTCGCTACCGGTCGCGGAGATCGCCGAGCCGGTCGCTTCGGTGGTCGAGGCTGAACCCGTGAGTGAGCCCGATGCGGGCCCTTCCGCTCCGGAGTCGTCAGGTCTGGCCGCGCTGATCCTGATCGACCACGACCTCGCTGCGCTCGAGTGGCAGAAGTCCGTGCTCGGTCCGATCTGTCGCCGGATCCACGTCTTCCAACGCGCCGAGGGTGGCATTTCGCGCCTGCGGCAGTATCTGATACGCGGTGAGGAACCCATGGTGCTCGTGTCCGATGACCTGCCTCCCGACCCGCGCGCGGGGATCGAGGGTTCGCCCGACCTGATTCGCCGCATGCGCGCGCAAGCACCGCGAATGCAGATCTACCTGGTGAGTGCGGGCACCGATGCAACCTCGGTTTCGCTCGGCGACGCGAACGGTTCGCTCCAGCGGCCGGCCAATCATCAGCTTTCGAACCGCCGCACTTGGAGCAAGCTCGAAGGCGACGGCGAGAGTCTGCGCAACGCGCTGCTCAACCGTTCGGAGCCTGATCCACCTGTACGGGAATGTGCGAGTGTCGCAGAAGCCGAATCAGTGGCTCGAGCGGCGGTCGGGCCGAATGACGCACATTCCGACCTGCAACGCCTCAAGCGGACCAGCGAGCGGCTGCGCGACCCGTCGGTCCGAGGCGAGGTGCTGTCGCTGATTCTCGAATACGCGGCAGGATTGTTCTCGCGCGTGGCGATCTTCATGATACGCGACGACGAAGCGATCGGGATGGCGCAATCCGGGCTGGCGAGTGCGGGCGGCCCCGACGATTCGGAGTTCCGACAGGTCTCGATCCCAGCGAACGAGCCGTCCTGGTTCCGCAAGGTGCTGCAGAGCGGTGAGGCGACTCAGGCGCCGCCGCAGGACGACGGCGACCGGCAACTCGCCGCGCTCCTGGGCTCGTCGATCCCCAAAAAGGCCTACGTCGCTCCGATCGAGAGCGGCCGGAACGTGGTTGCGCTCGTCTACGCTGACAACCTCCCGGGCGACGACCCGATCGGCGACACGACATCCCTCGAGATCGCGCTCCACGAGGCCGGCCTTGCGCTCGAACGGGCGTTGCTCGAACGCGCACTGGCCGATTCCGGCGCGCATCGTAGCGCCTAGATACGCGCAGCTTCCGCCCCGTGGGGGTGTTGTCCTCTCCTACAGTGCCGAGTCCGGCCCAGCCACGGTCGCGGCCTCGTAGGAATACGCGGGGGGCCCCCCGAAGTCCCCAGCTCGTCTCAAGAAAACGCCGAGCCGACCGATATGGAAGTGGACCGGATCCAGAGTCAATCCCGGGGGAGGGGCAGCGTGCATCACATCTTGATTGTCGAAGACTCGCCTACGATGCGGGCGCTGCTGACGTCGGCCCTCGAGGATCTCGACGCCCCGGTGAAGATTACCGAAGCCGACAGCGGGTTCGAAGCACTGCGGCAACTCCCACGCAATTCGTACGACCTCATCGTGACCGACATCAACATGCCCGACATCAACGGTCTCGAACTCATTTCGTTCGTTCGGAACAACGCCAGCTATCGCACGATTCCGCTCATCGTC
>JAFDEI010000031.1 GCA_019310425.1 Deltaproteobacteria bacterium
GCCGCGTCCCAGGACACAACACTAGCCCCGACCGGCAACAGGCAATGCTGAAGATCTCTAGACTTTTCACCCGCGGCCTGCTCGCGTCGTTGCTGCTGATCGCAACTGCCTCGCCGCCCGCGTTCGCGGACGACATCGATGGCGGCCTCGATGACGTTCTCGGGGGCTTCGACGATGAGGAGCCGGAAGACGCTCTCGATGGTTTCGACGATGAGGATGGCGACGGAGAAGACGACGTCTTCGGGGGCTTCGACGATGACTTCGAGGCCAGCGGGGGCGACGATTCAGCGCCCCCGCTGGATCGGCTCTGGGAAATCACCGGAAGCCTCAGCCTCGGCGGTTCGGTCAACTACCTCGCGCACGAAGCATTCAAGGGGCCCGGCGAGACCACCGACTACACCGGCCTCCAGCGACTCCGCTCCCGCCTGAATCTCCAGGTCGACTTCGACCTGCCCATGGATTGGAAGCTGCGCATTGCGGGCTTTGCCTTCTACGACTGGGCCTACCTGCTTAACGGCCGCAACGACTACAGCGACGAGGTTCTCGACCTGTATGAGTGGGAGGTGGATTTCCAGGAGTTCTACCTCCAGGGCAGCCCGCTCGACGACCTCGACCTCAAAGTCGGGCGCCAGGTCGTGAACTGGGGACGTTCCGACAGCCTGCAAGTACTGGACGTGCTGAATCCGCTCGACAACCGCGAGCCGGGCCTGACCGACATCGAGGATATTCGCCGCCCGACCAGCATGATCAAGGCCGACTACTACCTCGGCGACTGGTCGCTGTCGCTGATCGCGATTCCGGAGCTCCGCTTCGACCTGATTCCGGTGGTCGGCAACGACTTCGCACCCGTCACGGAATCCATCGGCACCGCCGGATTCTTCGTGGCACCGCAATGGGAGCCGAAGGTGAGCTTCAAGAACACCGAGTGGGCGGTCCGACTGATGGGGATCTTCTCGGGCTGGGACATCTCGTTCCACTACGCGAACCACTGGCTGAATTCACCGTACCTCGACCCAGTCATCAATGTAATTCTGCGTCCCCCGCCGGACCTGCCGGATGTCTCGTTCGAGGGAACCAAGACGCGTTACAGCCGCGTCCAGATAGCCGGCACCGGAGCGAACTACACCATCGGAAGCTGGCTCTTGAAGACCGAGTTCGCCTGGATCGACGGTACTCATTACACCACGAGCGAAGAGTTCGACCTTTCGGCCCTGGGCCTGGACCTGGGCGTGGTCGACGTGCCGACCGGGACCGTTCGGAAGGACCGCCTCGACTTCATGGCGGGCGTCGAGTACTACGGCTTCAACAACACCAACATCGCGATCGAAATCGTGAACCGACACATCCTCGACTACCAGCGCAACATGCGCCCGATCTTCGGAGTTCGCGAGAATCAGGTCGAGACCGCGCTGCGCATCACCCGCAATTTCATGAACGAACGCCTCGACGTCACGTTGCTCGGAATCATCTTCGGCACCAAGGCCCAGGATGGCAGCATCGTTCGCGCCGAAGCGCGCTACGACGTAATGGACGGGATCGAAATCGGCCTGGGGATGGTTTTCTACCAGAAGGGCGAAACACCACTGTTCAGCAACATCGCGAGGAACGACCGCATCTTCTTCGAAGTGAAGTACAGCTTCTAGTAACGGGATCAGTCCGGGTATTCGAGGCGGACCTTGCGACTCTGGCAGCGCGACTGGCAGGTGAGCACCCAGCCTTCGGCCAACAGGTTCGGAGTCAGACAGTCGTTCACAGTCATCTTCACGTCGCCTTCGGCGAGTTTGGCCATGCAGCACGAGCAGTAGCCTTCTTCGCACGAGAAGGGCGGATCGAGGCCGGCACGCCTCGCCGCGGCAAGCACGGAATCACCTTCGCGGTACGGAACCTCGTGGGTCTTGCCGTCGAGAACGACGGTGATCGACTCCGGCGTGCCGTCCGGCACTGCGTCGGTGGCGACTTCGACCGGCACGGCATCGTCCCCGGGGTCGTGCGGCGAAACGAACCGCTCGACGTGGATCTTCCCGCGTCCGTTGACCCCGAGGTCGGCAAGCGCATGTTCGATGACATCCATGAACGGGCCGGGGCCACACAGGTAGAAATCTCGCTCGAGATCGCTCGCGACGATTTCCCGAACCGCTTCCGCGCTGAGGAATCCGTCGCTGTCGTCGAAGCTGTAGCGGACCCGGAGGCGGCCGCTGTTCGCTTGCACGAGTTCGTCGATTTCCTGTTGGAAGATTACCGAACGCCGATCGCGGTTGGCATACAGAAGCGCGATCGATCGATCGCCGATCGCCAACGCGGTCTTGAGGATCGAAATCACCGGTGTGATCCCGCTGCCGCCCGCGAATAGCGCGATTCCGCGCCGCTCGGCGCCCAATACGAACAGCCCACCGGGCGGGACGACCATGAGCGTATCGCCGACCTCCAGGCGGGTATTCAGCAGGTTCGAGATCCGGCCATCCTCGACGCGCTTGACCGTCACCTTGTGCTCGCCATCGGTGACAGGCGAGCTCGCGAGCGAATAGCTGCGGGTGAGCACCTTCCCCTCGTAGGGAATCTTGAAGCTCAGGAACTGCCCCGCCTCGTACCCAAAGGCCCGTGTCAGATCATCCGGGATCTCGAAAACGATCGAACGCGCATCGGGGATCTCCTCGACAATCTTCGAGACGCGCAGCTCGAAGCAATTCGCCGTCGCCTCCGCCCAATCGGAGTCCGATACACCTGCACTCTTCGGATCGATCATTGGAATGGGACGCCTCAGCGTACGGTTCCGGATTCCCGCCGGGTCGAAAACGGGTGAGCAGCCTAGCGCATCCGCGCGGCTGCGCGGATGCGACTTGCGTCAGGCCGCCCCACCCGATGTCGGTCCGGGCAGCAGCACGCCGGGGTTCAGAAGATCGTCGGGGTCGAGAGCGTGCTTGAGGGAACGCAACAGCGCGACTCCCGAGACACCGATCTCGTCGACCAGCCGATCGCGACGCACCCGCCCGATGCCGTGGTGGTGCGAGATACCACCGCCCGCAGCAACGGTGGCGTCCAGGGTGCGACGCCAGCACTCGCGATAGGTCGCTTCCATGTCGTCGCGATCCTCGGGACGCGCGAGGAAAGTGATGTACAGATTCGTTCCGGATCGGTAGCTGTGGCTCGAATGAGCGCTCGCGAGCAGGATTCCCGGTACCCCCTCGAGTGCGCCGATCGCCTGTTGGTACAGCTCCGCGACCCGCGACCACGGGCACGCGACCTCGATGGTGTCGAGGACGACCCCCTGCTCGAGGAACGGGCGGAAGCCGGGCACGTCGTTTCGCCTCTCGAACCACTTCTGCACGGCGGCGACATCGGCTTCGACTCCGCCGGCTTCGCGGCAGATCTCGCCGACCGCGGAATACTGCACATCGACGAGCGACGAGGGCCCCTCGTGCAGCAGGATCAACATCGCGCGGCCGGTCGGGCAGGCCTCGGGGAAGTGGCGTTCGGACTCACGAGAGTCGTACAACCGCACCACGGGCGGACGCCATCCGGCTGCGATCATTCGGCGCACCGGCTCGATTCCTACTTGCAGACTCTCGAAGTGAAATGCCTGGCCGCGGCTCGCTTCCGGACGTCGGCGCAGCGACAAGGTCACCTCGGTGATGACCCCGAAGACGCCCTCGCTTCCGAGAAAGACCTGTCGGAGGTCGGGGCCGACCGAGGCGCGCGGCGTCCTGCGTGTGCGAAGGATGCGGCCGTCGGGAAGTACCGCCTCGAGATCGAGTAGCATGTCCTCGATGTTCCCGTAGGCCGTGGAATACTGGCCGGAAGCCCGCGTCGCCACCCAGCCACCGACGGTCGACAGCCCGATCGACTGCGGCCAGTGGCCGATCGTCAGGCACTCGCGTTCCACCAGCCGTTCCGCCTCCATCCCGTTGGTTCCAGCCCGAAACGTTGCAGTCAGATCGTGGGGTTCGAGATGGAGCAACCCGGACAGCTCCCGTGTCGAAAGGACCACCCCACCCTCGGGCACCACCACGCCACCACAGACGCCGGATCCGCCGCCGTACGGAACGACTGGGACACGCGCCTCACGACACAACCGCAGGGTCGCAACCACGTCGGCGGTCGAGCAGGCCTCCACCACCGCGAGCGGGTCCGGGCCCGGTCGGCCCTCGAGGTCGCGAAGATCAGAGACCACCCAGGTGTCGCGGCGATGCGCGGAAAGGACTTCGGAGTCGGTACGAACGACTCGCTCGCCGAGTTCCTTTCGAAGCGACGCTACGATGTCCTCCATCTCGCTGCCTCCGTCAATGCAGACCCGGAGCTATTCTTCGGGATCACGGAGATCCAGCACCGCTCCGTTCGCATGCCCACCATCGAGTAACGCCCACAGATCGCCAGCGACGATGGCCGGATCGCGCAGTTCGCCGCTCTGGTGCAGTGCGACGAACTTTCCGACTTCCGGAAAGGCGCTGGTCGGCATCGCGCGGATCTGCTCCTGCATTTCGGTCGCGACGACTCCTGGAGCCACCGAAAGGACGCGGCATCCTCCACCGCGGCGATCCTGCTCGGCGCCCGCGGCACGCACCCACTGGTCGACCGCGGCCTTGCCCGCCCCGTACGAAGTCCAGCCCTCATATACACTGGACGCGGCTCCGGAACTGATGAAGATCAGCCAGGCATTCGTGTTGCCCTTCGCGACCGCGCGCAGAAACGCGTCGCCCAGCACCTGCGGCGCGGCGCTGTTCAGCAGCACGTTGCGAAGGTATTCCCCGGCGTCTACTTCGCCCGCATAGCCAATCGGCTCGAGAGTTCCGGCGCTGTGAATGAAAATCACACGCTCACCGGCGAACCCCGGAATCTCGCGATCAAACAGTTCGTCGACGCGTCGCCACTCGGCCGGATCGGCGAGGTCCGCGGCGAAGTGCTCACAGCCCGCACCGCCACGCCGGCTGATGTCGATCGTACGCGCGTCGTCGAACGGCTGAGCGCGCACAAGGGCGAGCCCGATCCCACTCGACGCACCGCTCACGAAGACCAGGCTCTTCGACATGGTACGGAATCTAGCCTGATTCTCAGCCCGAAGTCGCGCGCCACACGCCAGCCAGGGCCCCGGAACGAGGGAAGATCACCTATCCTCGGAGATCGACTCGTCGGGCACCGCATCGGGAGACGCACATGAACTCAAGCGCCGGCCGTCGGATCGTCGCCGTACCGCTGCTCGCCGCGCTACTCATTGTCGGCCACGGATGCTCTCGCGGTGAAGCAAGGCTCAGCACCGACGAGGCCCTGGAACTGTTAGCGCTGTCCAATATTTCGCCGCAATTCGGCGCTGTGCGTGAATTTCTGGATGCACAGATCGCGCAGCGCCGGACGACGTGGACACCCGAGCAGTTCGACATCGCAACCCGCGTGATCGGCGAGCGCCTCGCCGCGGAGAATCTGTCCCGTATGATCCTCGATCGCCTGGAAACACAGCCGGATCCGCCCTTCACGGACACAGTCCTCGAGTGGCTCCGGACACCCGAAGTCCGCCAGGTCCACGCGGCGGCCACCATCACCACGAACGCCGAGGCCGCCGCAGAACTCGGGGTCTTCATGGCCGTAGAAAACCGGATCCAACCGTCTGACGAACGACTCGCGCTGATCGAGCGCTACGACCGGGCCGCTCGATGCTCGAGCAATTCCAGCAGTTCGCTGCGCCTGGCGATCTACGGAGCCGGGTTGATGTCGGATGCGCTCCTACCGAGCGACGCGCGCGCCGGGATCGATGCCTTGAGACGGTTCGCGGAACAGAAGAGCGAGTTGCTCGCGCCGTTCTTCGAGGAGCTGTCTGCGGTCACTCTGCAGTTCGCGTTCCGAGGCTTGTCCGACGCCGAGGTTGCGGCCGTCGTCGAACGCAGCGAATCCGAGCCGGTGCAGTGGTATTACCGGACCCTGTCGAACGTGCTCCTCGACTCTCTCGAGGAGGTTTCGAGCAATCTTGGAGTTTCGTTCGTGGCCGCACTCGAATCGCAGCCAGACGCCTGACGCGTGGAAACGTTGGGATGGATCGTTGGAAGTGGGCTGGCGATGAGCGCGATCGCGCTGATCGGAGCCGTCACGATGGCTCTGTCGGAGAACACGCGGGAACGACTGATCCTCCCGCTCGTCGCATTCTCGGCGGGTTCGCTGCTCAGCGGCGCGCTGCTCCACATGATTCCCGAGGCCATCGAGCGATCCGGCGGGTCGTATTCGACCTATCTCTGGGTGCTGGTCGGCTTTACCACCTTCTTCGCGCTTGAACAGTTCCTGCACTGGCACCATTGGCATCATGACGCAACCGACCGAAAGAGCCCACTCAGCTACCTCATGGTGGCCGGTGACAGCATCCACAACTTCCTCGGCGGCGTCGCAGTAGCTGGCACGTTCCTGGTCGACGTCTCCCTCGGCATCACGACCTGGGTGGTCGCCGCCGCCCACGAGGTCCCGCAGGAGCTCGGAAAGTACGGCGTCCTGCTACACGGGGGCTGGAGCAAGAAGCGCGCCTTGCTCGTCAGCGTCGCGTCGTCGCTCACCTTCCTGGTGGGCAGCGTGCTCACCTACGTGGCCTCGGCAGGAACCGACGTAGCATTTCTGGTGCCATTTGCAGCCGGGAATTTCCTCTATATTGCCGCCTCTGATCTGGTCCCTGAAGTAAACAAGCACCACAGCATCCGAATCAACCTGCTGCATTTCTGGTCTTTCGTTGCCGGGATTGCATTGTTGCTCGCAATCAAGGAGTCTGCATGGCACTGACCGGTGCCCCACCGCCGACATCCGGCCGATAGGGGCAAGACGAGCGCACAGTTTCCTGCTACTAATTGGATCTACCGGGTCGCTGCCTGCTGGCTTGATTCGCCCCTGGGGTCGCCGTCATAGACGTCTATCACCCCTACCTTCTGAGATGAACCCGGTCCGTAAACACATCGACCGAGCACCGAGCGGTTCGGTGCCGGTAAACGCCCTATAAGGGCATGACATCCGCCGTCAAGGCAATAATGGGAGTGAAACGCATTCCATGGCCGCAAAGAAAAAGAAGAAGACGACAAAGAAGAAGAGCTCCGGTTGGGGCGGACGCCGCCCGGGCGCAGGACGCCCGCCTGGAACAGGCAAGGGGCCGTCTCCGGGCGCACGGATCAACCGGGTCGTCGCGATGCTCAGCAATGACGAATTGAAGGCCTTGAAGCGAATCGCGAAGCAGAAGAAGCTCCCGCTGGGAACCGCAGCCTACGAGATCATCGCGCGCACACTCAAACGTTCAAGCTGATCCTCGACCATCGCAAGCACCGCTGAATTCGAGCAGCCGGTCGTCGGAATCATTGGCGTCCGGCCGCTCGCGTTGGCGCGGCAAGGCCCAAGGCCCAAGGCCGGCAGGCGGTCTCGCGCGGGGCTGCGGTTCGAAGGAGTCCCGACCGGAGTTTCGTCTCGCCTCGAGGCAGAATGACAGCAACAACAGCCACTTGGTTCCGATCAGATCCTCGAGACGCCGTCTCCTCTCGGAGAACGGCCCCGGTCAGGACTTGGAACGAATTTCACTTCGGGGCAGCCAAAGCAACCGGATAACGACCTCGAGGCCCACGGCGATCACTCGACCGTCGCGGGAACACTCTGATCGAAGCTAGAACACGCCCCCCGCTCCTATCCGCCTTATCGGCAACCTCGCGCGGAGATTGAACCCGGCCCCGGAGCGGGCCCCGGAACCACTGTGGGGACAATGCAACAGCGGGAATATTCGATGCCACCGGGAGAGGCGTAACCCTGCGGCACAATAACGGATAAACTGCGCGGCGAGAATGTTCGTCGAGCACACCCGAGACCAGAGGACCCTGTGCGGTACGAGCTGAGAGTGTATTTCGACTCACTTGCGACCCGCGAGATCGGGGCCGGGTCGATCGGCTTCGAAATGCCGCGCGTGCCCGGCTGAGCGCGAAAACGGAAAGCGAGACCCATGCCTGCCAACCACGAAACCAGTGCGCCCGATGCCATTCGAATCGCACGCCCCCGACCGCGGCCCGCCGTTACGCGCGACAATGCTTTCTTTTGGGACGGCGTACAGGCGGGAAAGCTGCTGATTCAGCGCTGCCGCTGCGAGCGACTGCGCCATCCGCCGGGCCCGATGTGCCCGAGCTGTCACTCGCTCGAATGGACCGCGATCCTCGCCAACGGCGACGGGCGGATCTACAGCTTCGTAGTCGCCCACCACCCGCCGGTCCCTCCGTTCGACTACCCGAACGTGATCGTCCTGATCGAGTTGGTCGAGGGCGTCCGCATCGTGTCGAACCTCATCGGCGTAGACCCGGTCCAGGTTGCAGTCGGCATGCCCGTTCGCGCCATTTTCCCCGAACTCGAGGCCGGCCGTCGCTTCCTGCAGTTCGAGCTGGTCGAGGAGTAGCGCGCCGATGGACTTCGCCTACTCGGAGGGTGAGACCGCCCCGTCCGCGGCCGCGGGCACCCGATCATGATTGACGACACCAGCCACGAACGCCTACGCGAACTCGATCTCTCGAAGACATGGTGATGCGAAAGGCCGCGGGCAGTGAGCCGCCCGTCTGGAGGACCGGATGAGGTACGAGAACGACCTACGCGATCGCGCCGCGATCGTCGGGATCGGTGCAACCGAGTTCTCGAAGGATTCCGGCCGCAGCGAGCTGCAGCTCGCTCTCGAATGCGTCAGTGCCGCACTCGAAGACGCGGGACTCGAGCACTCGGATGTCGACGGTATGGTGACCTTCACGATGGACAACAACCCTGCAGTCGAGGTGAACCGCTTCCTGGGAGGAGGCCACCTGACCTTCTTCAGCCGCATCCACTACGGAGGCGGCGCCGCGTGCGCAACGGTGCAACAGGCCGCGATGGCGGTCGCTACGGGCGTTGCAGACACCGTCGTGTGCTACCGCGCAATGAATGAGCGGTCGCTGAATCGTTTCGGAACCGGCATTCAGGACATGCAACCGGAACCCACCACCGCGAGCGCCCACTTCGGTTGGTACGCGCCATACGGTCTACTCACACCCGCGTCGTGGGTGGCGATGGTGGCACGTCGCTACATGGTCGAGTTCGGCGCAACTTCTGAGGATTTCGGGCGGGTCACGGTCGCGGCGCGTCGATTCGCGGCGACGAACCCGAAGGCATATTTCTTCGACAAACCGATCACGCTCGACGACCACCAGCGTTCACGCTTCATCGTCGAGCCGCTGCGACTGCTCGACTGCTGCATGGAAAGCGACGGTGGCGTCGCAGTCGTGGTGACGAGCCTCGAACGTGCCCGCAATTTACGATGCAGGCCGGTCCGCATCTGCGCCGCAGCGCAGGGAGCGACGAACGAGCAGCAGATGATGACCGGTTTCTACGCAGATGACATCACCGGACTTCCCGAGATGGGGCTGGTAGCAAAGCAGCTATATGCCACCGCGGGAATCGGCCCGGAGGATGTTCAGGCCGCGATCATCTACGACCACTTCACACCGTTCGTGCTGGCCCAGCTCGAGGAGTTCGGGTTCTGCGGGCGCGGAGAGGCGAAGGATTTCGTGAAGGACGGCCACATCGATTCCGGCGGCAGCCTGCCCATCAACCCGCACGGCGGTCAACTCGGGGAGGCCTATATTCACGGCATGAACGGAATCGCCGAAGCGGTACGCCAGCTTCGGGGAAAGGCGGTGAACCAGGTCGACGGTGCCGAGCACATGGTCGTCACCGCCGGCACCGGCGTACCGACGAGCGCCTTGCTGCTCGGGGCCGACGGCTAGGGCGCTGGCCCGCGGCTGCAGACCCGACCGCCCTGCTACGGACGATCCAACCCGGAGGTCCGCTTGAAACTCGTCGCGATCTCGCGAAACTGCGGCATGAATTCGTCGGCGCTCGCGGTGCCCACGAGCCCCTGAACGAGGTAGTAGCGCGCACCATCGCTCGCGAACGCCTGGTAGACGTCGATCGCCGTCCCGGAATCGCGATCCACGGCCTTCGCGACGATTTCATGCCCGCCCATGTCACCGAGCGCTACCGGACCTTCCGAGACGATCCGTGCGTCGCGCAGTTCCGGCATCTCGAACAACTGCGTTCGCGCAAATGTCGCGAGGTCGAACGGTTCGCCCCCTGCTTTCGTCGACCCCACGAGCAGCAACGGCTCTTCGGGATCGAGCACTTCGCGATGACCACCCCGGGTGAGAACGATCATCTGCGGCAGACGATCGGAGACCTTGAGCAATTCGCTCTCGGAGACGGTGAAGCCGAGTGATGCGAAGATCTCGCTGATGATTCCGGGATCCCAGAGTGCGTTGAGCAGGATCTGCTCCAGCACGGGACCGACGCTCGGCGACAACTCCTTCGTCGTAGACGCGGTCAGCACGACCGAGAAATCTCCGGCACCGAATACGAGCATCCAACGACGAATCGTTCCCTCTGGAAACGTCTGATCGATCGCGTGCACGAAGAGCGCCGCGCGGCCGTCGACCACGACATTCTCGGAACGGAGTGTCCGCATCCCGCGCTCGGCAAGCGCGTACGGCATCATCGCGGCACGCACGGACTCTATCCGTCGCGCAACCTCGGTGATCATCACCGAGGAAATTCGGTCGGACGCGACCAGGCCCGGGAAATCCTCGGTCAGACGAAATTCGTCCGGAATGATGAGGCTCACGCCCGTACGCGGAATCAGGGTATGGACGGGCGGGGGCGGCTTGCTCTGGCAGGCCACCCCCGCCGCAAGCGCGAAGAGGGCTGCGACAGCTCCCCACCGGACCGAAACGGTTCTACGGCGCAATGATCACCTTCCCGTAGGTCTTACGGGATGCCAGCGCATCGAGGGCCACCGATACGTCGTCGAGGCCAAAGGTCTTGTAGATCACCGGTTTGATCTTGCCCTCGGCGTACAGCGCGAAGAGCGCATCAAACGTCTCGCCCATCCGCGCCGGGTCGTTCACGGCGTGTGCACCCCAATGCAAGCCCGTCACCGCGATGTTCTTCAGCAGGATCCGGTTGACCTTCACCTCGGGAATGCGACCACTTGCGAATCCAATCACGACCAGACGACCATTCCATGCGATGCACTTGAGCGATCGGTCGAAGACGTCGCCCCCGACTGAATCGTAGATCACGTCGGCGCCCTTGCCGTCGGTCAGCTCCTTCACCCGCGGAACGAAATCCTCCTCGTTGTAGTCGATGACCTCGTCCGCGCCGTTGCGGCGTGCGATCTCGAGCTTCTCGGCGCCGCCCGCAGTCGCAATCACGCGTGCTCCGAGCGCCTTGCCGATCTGGACCGCCGCCAGGCCGACGCCGCCGGCCGCCGCGTGCACCAGCAGATTTTCGCCCGGCTGCAGATTGCCGCGATCCACGAGGCCGGCGTACGAGGTCGGATAGACGATCGGGAGTGCGGCGCCTTCGGCGTACGACATGCCGCCCGGAAGTGGGTATGTCGATGACGCAGGCGACAACGCAACCTCGGCGAAGCCACCGAGACCATTCGACGCGAAGACAGGGTCGCCAACCGCGAACTCCTCGACGCCCTCACCAACCGCGCGCACGATCCCACCGATCTCGGCACCCGGAATGAACGGGAAAGGTGGCTTGACCTGGTATTTCCCCTGGATCATCAGGATGTCGAAGAAGTTGCAGCCCGCGGCGTGCACCTCGATCGAGACCGTCCCGGGGCGAACCTCGGGTTCGGGCACATCGGCGACTGTGAGTTCGCCAGCTTCCAGCCAGCGGTCGACGGTGACGGCGCGCATCGAAGCTTCCTTCCTGCTCGAGTGGACAGCGGGATTCTACCCGTTCTGGACGGTAGACTGTGCCGACCAGGACCGCGAATCGCCGAGAGGGATCGGAGTTTCCGATGGACGCAGCGAGATTGAAGCGCGATGCCCGCGATGCAGTGGACGCGATGCGCCACCAGCTGCTGAACCTTTCCCACGCGATCCACGCGAACCCGGAACTCTCGTTCGAAGAGCATCAGGCGGCTGCACTGCTCTCCGATGCAATCGAACAGGCCGGGCTCGAAGTCGAACGCAGCGCCTACGGGCTCGAGACGGCCTTCTGCAGCAACTTCGGCGCCAATGACGGCGCCTGCGTGGCGCTGCTGGCCGAGTACGATGCGCTGCCCGGCATCGGCCATGCCTGCGGGCACAACCTGATCGCCACGGCCGGCGTCGGCGCCGGACTGGCACTCGCGCGCCTCGGCGATGCGCTGCCGGGGCGGATTCGAATTCTCGGCACACCGGCCGAGGAGACCGGTGGCGGCAAGGAACTGATGGCGCGGTGTGGCGCTTTCGACGGGGTCGACGCGGCGATGATGATCCACCCCTCGGGGCTGAACCTCATCAACATGCCATGCATCTGCATGGCGGAGGTCGAGGTCCGTTACCGGGGAACTGCCGCACACGCGTCCGCGATGCCCGAGCGCGGCGTGAACGCCCTCGACGCTCTGGTGATCGCGTACCAGGCGATCGGCGCGCTGCGGCAGCACATCGCGCGCGACGAGCGACTGCACGGAATCATCAGCAACGGAGGCCAGGCGCCGAACATCGTGCCCGACCTCGCGATCGGTCGATTCTACGCGCGCGCAGTCGACGCCGAGCGACTGATCGCGCTGAAGCGCCGCCTCGAGGGCTGTTTCGAGGCCGGCGCCGCCGCGACGGGAGCGAAGCTGGAAATCGACTGGTGTGACGTCGACTACCGCGACATCCACTTCAATGCTCCGCTGGCCGAGTGCTTTCAAGAAAACGCCGAGCAACTCGGGCGGGAATTCTTTCCGGTGGACAAGCTCCCGTCGAATTTCCGGGGAAGCACCGATATGGGGAACGTGAGTTATCGCGTGCCGTCGATCCACCCCATGATCGCCTCGGCGCCGATTCACTGCACGATCCACAACCCCGAATTCGCGAAATGGGCCGGATCGGAAATGGGCGACTCGGCTGCGCTCGACGGCGCAAAGGCACTCGCGATGACTGCGATCGACTTTCTTTGCGACGAAGACCTCCAGAAGCGCTCGCGCAGCTGGTTCGAGGCGAATGCGACGAATGGCACGTGAACCCCTCTCGCAAGACACCTCGCGCCTTCAGCAGATCGACCCGGACGCGTGGATCGCACCGTCCGCACACCTGACGGGCAGGATCTCGATCAGCGCGGGTGCATCGCTATGGCATAACGTCGTCGCGCGCGCGGAATGCCAGTCGATCTCGATCGGACGATTGAGCAACATCCAGGACTTCGTGATGATCCACGTCGGCTATGAGTCGCCAACCCGCATCGGCGATTTCTGCTCCATCACGCACCACACGACGATCCACGGCTGCACGATCGAGGACGCCTGCCTGATCGGAATCAACGCGGTCATCATGGACGACGCCGTGATCGGCAAGGGCTCGATCGTCGCCGGCGGCGCAATGGTGACCGAAGGCAAGGTCTTCCCCCCGAACTCCATCATCGCCGGCGTGCCCGCGAAGGTGATCGGCGAGCGCGACAGCGCGCGTGCGAACCGCATGAACGCCTGGCTCTACCACTACAACGCCGAGGCCACTCGCCGTGGTGAATTCCGCGCCTGGGAGGGCCCGGAGTTCGAGGCTTGGCGCGCGGCAAAGGAAAAAGAGGTGGACGAGGACCGCGACCGCTAGCCCCGGGCTAGGGGCGGGGTTCGAGGCCTCGGAACAGCAGCGTGACCGAGGCCTCGATCGTGCTACGGCAAGCCTCCTCGGACGCCAGTCCGTTCGCCCACGAGAGCCGCACTCCGCTCGCGATGTGGAAGATCGCGCGAGCTGCCGCGAGCACGTCGAGGTCGGGCGCGAGGTCGCGCTTGCGGCCGACCTGGAGAATCTCGGTCAACAGCCCCACCGTACGATCGTTCAGCGTCAACACGCGACGCGCGACACGCGCCTCGGGGTAGGTCGTTGCGCGCAGTGCGATCACCGTGAGGTCGAGATCGCGGGCGAGCATCTCGTGCTGGGCCGCAAAGAAACTGGCGATGCGTTCCCGGGTCGGAGCATCGCGATCGTCCTGTTCGCGGAAGCGGGTCCAAGCCTCCTCCTGCGTATCGGCGAGTTCGAGAATCAGCAGCTCGTGCTTGCTCTGGACATGGCGGTAGATCGAGCTCGCACCCATGCCCGCCCGCGCGCCGATGGCGCGCAGCGTGGCACCGTCGAATCCGCACTCGCGAAATAGCTCGCGTGCGGCGGCGCGAATCCGCGCGCGGCTGCGACGGCCGCGCGCGAGGCGGCCGTCGTCCGGACGGAGCGGAGCTCTGGGTCTGGGGACGGCGCGGTTCTCGAGGGTTGCGTCGGACACTTGTGCGAACAAGGTCGCAAAATTTCTGGCCTTTGTCAGCTTCAGCCGACAGATCCTTCAACTAATTGAATTTAAACAAGAAATATACCATCGACCACTACTCGAAAGCCTTGCGGAGATCCGGGATGTCGAATTCGCTGCTGGCCTCGAGCCGCGACTTTGCGTCGTCCTCGAGGTCGCCGGGCACCTTGATCTGGATCACCGCGAACAGGTCGCCGGCCTGCCCTCCGGACGGGCTCGGAACCCCCTTGCCGCGCAAGCGCAACTTCGTGCCGCCGTCGGTTCCGGGCGGGACCGAGACCGTAATCCGCCCCGTCAACGTCGGAACTTCGACCTTCGAGCCGAGGACGGCCTCCTTGACCGTGATGGGCACGTCGATGTAGAGGTCGCGCTTCTCGCGCCGGAACAGCGCGTGAGGCCGCACGCGGATCCGCGCGAACAGATCGCCCGGCGGTCCGCCGCCGTGCCCCTCGCCCCCCTTGCCGCGCAGACGAATCTGACCACCGTCGGCGACACCGGCTGGGATCCGAACCGTGACGGTCTCGGTTCGGCTACCGCCGTCCGCAGTCGGGCGGTTGATCGTGAGGCGCTGCTCACCGCCTAGGGCGGCCTCGCTGAAGTCGAGTGAGAGCGTCGCCTCGAGATCCGATCCGGCACGACGCAACGGACCGCCGCGAAATCCCGCGGGCCCGCCGCCGCGCGAGAACAGGTTCGAGAAGAGATCCTCGATGCCCCCACCGCCGGGTGCGCCGCCCGAAAAGCCGCTGAAACCGCCGCCGAAAGCCTCGTTCGCCTGTCGCGCACGTGCCGCGTCGAAATTCGGGTCGAGCGCGATCTCGCCGAACTCGTCGAAAGCGCTGCGCTTCTCCGGGTCGGAAAGCACCGCATTGGCCTCCGAGACGCGCTTGAAGCGCTCTTCGGCGACTTTGTCGTCGGGGTTCACGTCGGGATGCAACTCACGCGCGAGCTTGTGGTATGCGCGGCGGATCGCATCGCCGTCGGCGTCCCGCGAAACTCCGAGTACGGCGTAAGGGTCTTTTCGGGGGGCGTCCGCCATCGCTCAGACGGGCTCGCCGGTGGTCGTCAGGAGCTGCTCGGGATCCTCGATCCGCTTACGAATGCCCTCGAGCGTGTGATACGAATAGAGGCCGTCCTCGATCCGCTCGTCGTAGGTCCATGCAATCGACATCTTGCGACCGTTCGCGCCCGGCTCGATCTTCCCCATCACGCCGAAGATCGACGCGGTCCCGTATTCCCAAAGGTGGTGAAAGCCGGCCGGATAGTCGATCGACCCGAGGTTCGCGACGAAAGCCGACGTGAACAACGGATCGCCGTCGATCATCGATCGCGGCATCAGGCCCCGATTGTCGAGCCAAGCCAGCAGTGCCATCACGACCATGATCGCAAACCCGGGCAGCCGCACCGCCAATCCCATTTCCTTGTCGCTCGTCGTCTTCTTCCCCGAGCGACCGAATTGCAGCTTGTCGTAGATCGCATCGACCATCTCTTCGATCGTTTCGGTCGTTGGGTGAAAGCGATTCTTGATGGTGAGCATCGGAGACCCGTCCTTGATCTCCTTCTTCGCGCTGAACGTGAGCCACTCACCATCGCGCTGCCACAGCTGCCGGGCCTTCACGAAGCGGTTCACTCCCGGCCGCAGGTACATCGCCTGCGAAAGCGACCGTAGGAACAGGTGGAACAGAGTGATCGGTCGGTCGGTCGGCCGATCGACGTTCTTCTTCGCGAGAAACTCGAGTGCCGCCTCGACCTCGACCTCCTGCATCATGTAGAAGACCGAGTCGTTCCGGCGCGGCGATATGTACGGCATGAACCGACGCATCGTCGAGAGTTCTTGCACCAGGGTGGCGTCGGGGCGCCGTCCGAACATCGCGCTTCCTCTCAGGCGGGTCTCATCCGCCCGGCGATTCTACTGCGCTCGCGGCCCATTCGAAATCGCTACCGGAGTGGGGCGTTGCAAGCGCCAGATCGGCACGCCGAGCACTTCGATGCAACCGACCAGCTCGAAGCCGACACGCGCGTAGAACGGCAGATTCGACTCGCGGTCGGTTTCCAGGTAGGCCGGCATCCGACTGCCGTCGACGCGTTCGATCCAGGCCCGCAACAGCGCCGCCCCCACACCCCGGCGCTGCAGCGGGGGGTCGACGCCGAGGGTGCCGAGATACCAGTGCGGCAAAGCGGGGTGGTGCGCCTGGAGCAGCTCGAAGACCTCTCCCCAGCGAGACGCAGCGCCCCAGCCCTGGCCCAGCAGGCAACGCAGCTGGCGCAACGGGCCGGGAGCGGGCAACGGGTAGGCGCCCGGCGGCACGGCGATCAGCCCGCCCGCGACACAGCCGCCGAGGCTGGCCGTGAGTGCTTCACCGTGGCGGATGGCCGACGCGAGCGAGGCCCGCATCCCGTGCAGGTTGCAACGCAGCCGGCGAGCGGAATCGGCCGAACCGACCACCGCGACGTTCAGCGGATTGTCGCGAAACGCCCGGGCAAGCATCCTGGCCGTGCTCTCGCGACGTGCCTCCGACAACGTGGAGATCTCGATTGCGGCATTCGAAACGGCCGCGTTCATCGCGGCGTCCCGACTCGTGCCACGGAAGCGAGGGGAGATCGCGTTGGCAATCGCTTCAATCGCCCGGCTGCTCCACCAGCTCGATCAACGCGCCGTCCGGGTCGGAAATGAACACGGCCTTCGTGTGTACAGCGGGAAGATCGATCCGAGTGTCATCCCGGACCTCGACGCCGGCTTCACGCAGCTCCTGCACCACCTCGTCGAGGTCGTCGACGCGCAACGAAAGATGCGTAAAGCCCAGCTGGTTCATCGGTCGCGGCGTGGGACCGGAGACCGGGCCGGGCTGCTGGTAGTGGAGCAGTTCGATCCGCAGGCCCTCGCGTTCGAGATAGACCGCTCGCAGTTCGACTTTCTCGAGTTGCAGCAGATGGCTCGCAGGCTCGCCCGAGACCTCGAGCTCATGCAGGTATCGGAAGCCCAGGACATCATGATAGAAGCGCAGCGACTGCCGCCAATCGGACACGCAGATGCCGATGTGGCTGACGCGGAGCCTTGCCACCAGGCTCAGGCTCCTTCGCGGGCCTTCTGGGGTTTCACGCCTTCGAGTGGCGGCAGATTCAAGACTTCACGTGGGAAATATTCGACGAGGAACTCGACCACGTCGCGAACCGAAACCACGAACGCCGGGCGGTACTCGTCGTCGACCACGGGGATGTGGCGAAAGCCGCCGACAGACATCTTGTTCAGCGCATAGGCAACGGTGGAACGAACCGAGAGCGTTTCGGGGTTCGGCGTCATCACTTCCTGCAGTGGCAACTGCGCGGGATTGCGGCCGCGGTCGACGATCCGAAACAGCACATCGCGTTCGGTGAAGACTCCGTTCACCTTGCTCTTGACCGTGCCGTCGTCCGTAATCACGACGCAACCGGTGTGATCGGCTTGCATCGCTCGCATCGCCTCGGTGACCGTAGACGTCATCGAAAGCACCAGAGGTTGGCGCGAACGCAGCACGCTCACAGGCTCGTGGAGCAGCGAAGCGTCGAAGCTGCTGCCGACTCGCGATTCGCGGGACTCGAAATAGAGCTCGTCTCCCGGATGTGCCTCTCGCATGCCGCTACCTCCTGACAACCCGCCAATACCCCATTCTACCGACCCCGGCCGGGTGCCGTCCAGCCGCTTGAAACCCTTAGAAATCAATGGAAATCCGATGCCGGCCCTTGCGCCACGAGCGTCCCCGGCAGCTGAATCCCCACGGGGAAAGAGTTATTGATCGATCGACAGCAACTCGACTTCGAACTTCAGTGCCGCACCGGGCTTGATCAACCCGCCGGGTGCTCCGCGGTCGCCATAGGCGATGTCGGACGGACATACGATCGTCGCCTTGCCACCGACCTTCATCCGCTGGAGCGCCTCGGTCCAACACGGAATGACCCGGTTCAAGGCGAAGCTCGCGGGCTCGCCGCGTTTGTGACTGCTGTCGAAAACGCTTCCGTCCCGCAACGTTCCGGTGTAGTGGACCGTTACGGAGTCGGTCACGGCCGGCTTCTCACCGGTGCCCTCGCTGGCTTCGAGATAGATGAGGCCGGATTCCGTGGTGCGCGCTCCCTTGACCGCGGCGGCCTGCTTCACGAAGTCACTCGACGCATCGCGCTCTTCGCTCGCCATCACCGCAAGCCGGGTTTCCACCAGTGCCTGAACCTTCTGGCCGTACTCGTTCGGTTCGACCGCGAGTTCGCGGCCTGCAAGCTGGTCGGACAGGCCCCGGTACAGGATCTCCGTTTCGCGCTCGGTCAGGCCCAGTGAGGGAAAATTCCGACCCATCGCGATCCCCATCACGTAAATGACCTTGTCGTCGTCGGATTCCAGTTCGGGTGCTGCAATCGCGGCCGCGGGAACCGCGAGCGATACGGTGATCAGAAGATGGATGATGCCTCGCATACAGCAGTCGCCTCCGGGGTGGCCAGTGGATATTGGACCCCGCAGAGTAGCGTGTTGTTTGCCGCTGTCGGGCACTCCGATGCACTCTGGCCCGATCTTGCCCGAATCACCCCAGATGCGTGAAAACGCCACACCTATTTCGACGCGATTTCACGAGATTCGCTGTGCCACGGTCGTACCGGCGTGAGGACGAATGACGAACCGTAGAAGCTGCGCATCGAGGGATATCGGACGGCAGCTGCGGGCCGGATCGCCTATTCTCGTGAGGCCTGCGGACGAGCACGTCCGTCCCCCCTTCGGAGATGGGCGTGAGACCCGAAGTCGAGACCGCACAGGGCCGGGTAGCCGGCGCCGAAGTGCGAGGAATTCGTGTGTTCCGCGGGATCCCGTTCGCCAGCCCTCCGCTCGGCGCGCGGCGCTTCCACGGTCCCGACGCACCGGAGCCCTGGACCGGAACCCTGGAGGCGACACGGCCGGGTGCGGTCGCACACCAGGCCAGTCTACCGCTGCTGTCGTTCATGAATGCCGGCGGCGCCCGCCAGTCCGAAAGCTGCCTGCATCTCAACGTCTGGACACCCGGCCTCGACGGTGCGAAGCGGCCCGTGCTGATGTGGCTCCACGGCGGCGGCTTCCTGATCGGCGCGGGATCCACGCGCGTCTACGACGGCCACAGTCTCGCCCAACGCGGCAACCTCGTCGTCGTCACATTCAACTACCGCCTCGGCGTGTTCGGCTTCCTGCACCTGAATGGCCTCGGCGGCGACGAATTCGCGGGCGCATCGAATGCTGGAGTACGCGACCAGATCGCCTCACTCGAATGGATCCACGAAAACATCGAGCGGTTCGGCGGCGACCCCGACAACGTGACGGTATGCGGGCAGTCGGCGGGCGCAATGAGCATCGGCGCGCTCCTGGGCGCGCCCCGAGCGCGCAAGTTGTTCCACCGCGGGATCTGCCAGAGCGGTGCCGCGCACAACGTGATCGAACCCGAGCGCGCCAACGAAGTCGCCGAAATCTTCCTCGGCGAACTCGGCGGCCCACCGCGCACCATCGACGCACTCGCGAAGATTCCCGCCGAACGCCTTCTCAAGGCACAGGGCGCGGTAAACCGCCGGCTCGCGAACCTGAAGGACATGATGTCGTTCCTGCCCGTAGTGGACGGCGACCTGATTCCCGAACAGCCGATCAGCGCAATTCGCCGTGGCGCCGCACGCGACATCCCGCTGCTGATCGGAACCACTCTCGACGAGTGGAAGCTCTTCACCGCGATCGACTCTGGTCTACCCAGGATGGGGGAAGTGTCGCTGGCGGAACGCTTCCGCGATCTGCTGCCGGACGTGGCCAGCCTGGCTCCGGAGCACGAGGCCGCAGCTTGGCAATACCGCGAAGCGGTCCGCCAGCGCGGCGGCAAGACCAGCGCATCCGAAGTTTGGAGCGCATTCCAATCGTCACGGGTCTTCCACTACCCGGCCTCGGTGCTGGCCGAAAGCCAGAGCAATGCCGGCGGAACCGCCTATGCGTACCTGTTCACCTGGCGCCCACCGGCATTGCGCCGGATGCTCGGCGCCTTCCATGGTATCGACATCCCCTTCGTATTCGGGATTACCAGCCACCCGGTCGCCGCGCCCCTGACGGGGTTGGCGCCTTCGGCAACGCGGCTCTCGCGACGCATGCAGAACGCCTGGGCGGCGTTCGCACGGACGGGCAGCCCCGCGCACCTGACGCTTCCGGACTGGGAGCCATACGACGCGAGCACACGTGCGACGATGGTGTTCGGGCGGGACTGCTACCTCGCCAACGCACCGCTCGAAGCCGAGCGCATCCTGTGGTCGCAGTGGAGCGGGATCGCGGGCCACGACGGCCGACAACCCCGACGCGCTTGACCGCGGAGCGAGGACTCCGAAAATGACCCGGAACATCCCCACGATCGAATCCGTCATGACGCCGCTCGTCTACGCCGTCGACATCGACGAAGCAGTCGAAGTCGCCGAAGACCTGATGATCGAACACAGCATCCGACACCTCGCAGTGATGGATGCCGACGCTCTCGTCGGCATCATCTCCGATCGCGACATCGCATTCACCCCCAACTCCGCGGGGCTCGCCATCCGCTCGAAGCTCACGGTGCGCGAAATCTGCTCACTCGACGTCTACTCGGCCGAAGTCGGCGAACACCTCGATCGGATCCTGCTCACGATGTCGGAACGTCACCTGGGCGCGACCCTGGTGACCCGGGACGGGGTAATCGCAGGTATCTTCACCACGACCGACGCCTGCCGCTGCTACGCCGAGTCGCTGCGCGGCGCCTGAGAAGCCTCCAGGCAGGCCCCGGGGGCCCACGTTGCACGGTCCCTTCGTTTCGGGGAGAATTCGATTCCCGCTCCTGGTGGTCTCGCACCGCGGCGGATGGCCGTCCCCCACGGCGAAATTGGGCGAACCGGGTGACAGCCCTGCGCGCCTATGAACCCTCGAGAAGCTAGATGGGAATTCCTCCGATGTATCGCAAAGAGATCAAGGTCCTCGACTGCACGATTCGCGATGGTGGGCTGATCAACAACTACCAGTTCGGTAACGACTTCGTGAAGACGGTCTACCGGGCCGCATGTGACTCCGGCGTCGACTACGTCGAACTCGGCAAGAAGCTGGCCGAGAGTGACGACTACACCCGCGACAAGTGGGGCCCCTGGAACTTCTGCGACGACGACGACCTGCGCGGCGTGATCGACTCCTACCCGACCGAGAATCCGCCCGCCGTGGCCGTGATGTACGACGTCGGGCGGGTCGACGTCGCCGCCCTACAGCCCGCCGACGCGAGCCCGATCGACATGATCCGGACGGCGTGTTATGTGGCCGACATCGACAAGGGCCTTGACCTGGTAAAACGAACCAAGGACCTCGGCTACGAAACGACGCTCAACATCATGGCACCGTCCGTCGCAATCGAAACCGACCTCGTCGAGGGGCTGAAACAGGTGAACGAGGTACCGGAATTGGATTTCCTATACCTCGTCGACAGCTACGGAGCATTCTACTCCGAGCAGGTGACCGCCTACGTGGAGATGTATCGCACGCACGCTCCCTCGAAGGAGCTCGGCTTCCACGCTCACAACAACCAGCAGCTTGCGTTCGCGAACACCCAGCAGGCGATCATCGACGGAGTGAACCTGCTCGATGCGACGATCAACGGCATCGGTCGAGGTGCGGGGAACTGCAATCTCGAGCTGCTGCTCAACTTCCTGAAGAATCCGAAGTTCGACGTGCGTCCGATCTACAAAGCGATCCAGGAGGCCTTCGTGCCGTTGCGACAGGAGATCGAGTGGGGCTACAACGACATCTACGGGGTCAGCGGAACGCTCAATCAACACCCCCGCGATGCGATGAAGCAGCGAGCAAACACGAAGGTCCAGGACGATTGCTACGACTTCTACGTCGAGTCGAAGCGAATCGACGACGCCGGAGTGTCCTGACAACGGATTGAAGCGCGGCAAGTCGGGGGAAGCTTGGAAGTTCGACCCGAAAGAACCGGCGCGGTGGACACCACCGTCGACGATCCCTGGCGCGGGGCCAACCCGCTCGACCCGGCCTTCCGCCTGGACCCGTACCCGGCGCTGAAGCGGCTGCGCGAAATCGAACCCGTTCACGAAACACCGCTCGGGATCTGGCGCCTCTCTCGCTACAGCGACTGCGTCCGCATGCTTCGAGATCTGCCCGTGGGCGTACGCCGCACGGACGGCACGCTGCCGGGCGTGGACGAATCGAAGCTCGAGAACGGTCTCTGCGCTCGAGCCCGCGGTCGATCGCATCGTCACGGAATGCCTCGACCGGATCGAGACGCGGCACGAGTTCGACGTGATCGCCGACCTCGCTCTGCCGGTCCCAGCGACGTTGATTTGCGAGATGCTCGGCGTGCCCCGGGGCGATCGCGACCGATTCACCGTCTGGACTGCGGAGGCAACCCACGGCCTCGCCGCACAGATTGCGCCACCCGACGTGCTCGATCGCGCGCGCCAAGCCGGCCTCTCGCTCGGCGCCTACTTCGAGAACCTGATCGAGGAGCGACGCGGCTCCCTGGGTGACGACATCCTGTCCGGGATGATCCGAGCCGAAGAGGACGGCGATACTCTGAGCCACCAGGAGCTCATCTCACAGTCGATCGGACTCCTGATCGCGGGCTTCGAAACGACCATCGGCTTGATCGGCAACGGCACGCGCCAGCTGCTGCTCCACCCGGACGAGCTCGCGAAGCTGCGCGCGGACCCGAGACTGATCGAGAGCGCGATCGAAGAATGCCTGCGCTTCGACGGGCCGATTCCACTCACGCTGCGGATTCCACACCAGGACATCGATTTCGGCGAGCAGGTCATCCCGAAAGACAGCACGGTGATGGTGCTGCTCGCCGCAGCAAACCGCGACCCGGAACGCTTCCCCGAACCCGAGCGCTTCGACATCACGCGCGATCCGAACCCCCACATCGCGTTCGGAGGTGGCACGCACCTCTGCCTGGGAACCCATCTCGCCCGCATGGAGGCGCGCGCTGCGATCGGCGGCCTGTTTCGCCGATTCCCGCGGCTCCAGCTCCAGTCCGAGACACTCGAACTCGGCCCATCGCTATTCCGCGTACCGGGGCGATTACCGGTCGCGATCGCAACCTGAGTTCGGGCGGCGCTGGACGAATCGGCCCGGCTGGTCGACCATGGCGGACCGAGCCTCACCCTTGGTAGGAGCCAATGATGTCCGCAGAAATCACGCCGTTTCAGATCCAGGTCTCCGAGGGTGAACTCGAGGATCTCCAGCGCCGGTTGGAAGCCACGCGCTGGCCCGACGAAGAGCCCGTGTCCGACTGGTCGCAGGGCATCCCACGCGCCTACCTCCAGGAGGTGGTTGCGTACTGGCGCGAAAAATACGACTGGCGTGCGCGCGAAGCGCACCTGAACTCATTCGCACAATTCAAGACCGAAGTGGACGGACTCGGCATCCACTTCATCCACGTCCGATCGCCGGAGGAAGACGCACTACCGCTCGTGATGACCCACGGCTGGCCGGGATCGATCGTCGAGTTCCTCAAGGTGATCGGCCCGCTCACGGATCCGGTCGCACACGGCGGCCGTGCCGAAGACGCGTTCCACGTCGTCTGCCCCTCGCTTCCGGGCTACGGATTCTCCGACAAACCGACCACCACGGGCTGGGGCGTCTCCAAGATCGCGGACACCTGGGGCGCACTGATGCTGAGGCTCGGCTACGACCGGTACGTCGCGCAGGGGGGCGACTGGGGCGCGATGGTCACGACCTGCATCGGGGCACAGGATTCGGAGCACTGCATCGGCATTCATCTCAACATGCCGATTGCCCCGCCGACACCCGAGTCGATGGACAACCTGACCGAATTCGAACAGGGCGCACTCGCGAGCATCAACGACTACGGCGAGCAGGGTAGCGGCTACTCGAAGCAACAGAGCACGCGGCCCCAGACCGTCGGCTACGCCCTCGTCGATTCGCCCGCCGGGCAGGCGGGCTGGATCCTCGAGAAGTTCTACAGCTGGACCGACTGCGATGGTCACCCCGAAAACGTGCTGACCCGCGACGAACTACTCGACAACGTGATGCTGTACTGGCTCCCGGGGACCGGTGCGTCTTCGGCCCGGCTGTACTGGGAGAGCTTCAGCAGCCCACCGCTCGACGCGGTCGACGTCAAGGTCGGCGCGAGCATCTTTCCGAAGGAGATCTTCCGGAGCTCGGAGCGCTGGTTCAAGGCGCGTTTCCCGAACGCCGTCTACTTCAACACACTCGAGAAGGGCGGCCACTTCGCCGCGTTCGAGCAACCCGAAACCTTCGTCGACGAGGTCCGCGCCTGCATGCGGCATATGCGGTAACTCGGTTTCAGGCAGCCCGTGCCATTGGCGTGCGTAGCACTTCGTGCCAAGCTACGAGCCGGGCGGCTCTGCCCAACCCATCTCCAACGGTCGAGGTGAACGATGCTCAAACGCGCTCTCATCGTCGTGTTGCTACTCGCCGCCGCACTCTACGCGGTCCTCTTCATTGCGGGCTCCGGCCTGCTGTCCGACAGCCCGAACGCCGGAACGATCGAGGCGCGCGCGATAGACCCGTCCGTCGTCGCCGAGCGTGCCGAGCGTGTTCGGAAGGCGGGCGTGGCGATCGGCGTAGCGCAACCGAAGCAGATCCTGTTCGGCGACCTTCACGTCCACTCCACTTTCTCGTTCGATGCGTTCCAGATGAGCCTGCCGATGGCGCAGGGCGAAGGGGCGCACCCGGTCGCGGACGCGTGCGATTTTGCGCGGCACTGCGCCGCACTGGATTTTTGGTCGATCAACGACCATGGCATCGCACTCACACCGGATCGCTGGGCGCAGACGGTCGACTCGATCCGCCAATGCAACGAGGTCTCCGGTGACCCCCAGAACCCGGACACGGTCGCCTACCTCGGCTGGGAGTGGACGCAGGTCGGCTGGGTTCCGGAAGAGCACTACGGACACAAGAACGTGATCGTGCGCGATCTCGACGACGATTCGATCCCGGCCCGACCGATCACCGCGGGCCTGCCACCGGGAACACCCACAGCGCAGGAGGTTCTGCCCGCTACCGCCCTCGTGGGCGCGATGGCCGTCTCGGAGTGGAACAGCGGCGGTCCGGAGCTCGCTCGTTACGTCTCCGAGCTTGCCGAAAACGTGCCGTGCGAAGACGGCGTCCCTGTCCGTGATCTGCCGCTCGACTGCCAGGAGAACGCGACGACGCCGAAGATCCTGTTCGACAAGCTCGACGACTGGGGTCACGAGACGCTGGTGATCCCGCACGGAACCGCCTGGGGCCTCTACACGCCGCTCGGCTCGTCGTGGGACAAGCAACTCGAACCCGGCATGCACGACCCGGACCGCCAACGCCTCATCGAAGTATTCAGCGGCCACGGCAATTCCGAAGAATTCCGGCCCTACCGCGAGGTGATCTTCGACGACGACGGCTCGAAGAGCTGCCCGCCCCCGAACAAAAACTACCTGCCCTCCTGCTGGCGCGCGGGCCCTCCTGCTGGCGCGCGGGCGAGATCATCGAGTCACGCTGCCGGGGCGAGGGCGCCGACGCAGACGAGTGCGCGGAGCGAGCTGCAACGGCACGACAGTACTACGTCGACGCCTATCGCAATGGCGGCGGCAACGTCGTGCCGGGTGCGGTGCTCGCCGATTGGCAGGATTCGGGCCAATGCCGCGACTGTTTCCAGCCATCTTTCAACTACCGCCCGCGAAGCTCCGCCCAATACATCCTCGCACTCGGGCGAACCAGCCGCGACGAGGGCAGCGGCCGTTTCCGTTTCGGCTTCATCGCCGCCAGCGACAACCACTCGGCGCGACCGGGCACCGGCTACAAGGAGGTCAGCCGCCGCGAATTCACCGAGGCACGCTTCGCCGAGTTCCTGAATACGCCGATAGGCCGTAAGAAGAAACGCGAACCCGTCGCCCACGCCGAGCCGGCAACTCGTGAGTTCAGCACCGCGATCTTCACGATCTTCGAGACGGAACGAGCGGCGTCGTTCTTCCTGAACGGCGGCCTCGCCGCGGTTCACAGCCAGGGCCGAAGTCGCGAAGCGATATGGGAGGCGATGAAGAACCGTGAGGTCTATGGCACCAGCGGCCCGCGGATGCTGCTGTGGTTCGACCTGTTGAACGGCCCGGATGGACGGCCGGTGCCGATGGGCGGCGAGGTGACGCTCGACGAGGCGCCGATCTTCCAGGTTCGCGCAATGGGCTCCTACGAACAGAAGCCGGGCTGCCCCGCCGACGCGGTCGACGCGATGTCGACCGACCGACTCCAGCGTCTGTGCCGGGGCGAGTGCTACAACCCGTCCGACCAGCGACGCGCGATCACCCGCATCGAAGTCGTACGTGTCACGCCGCAGCTGAGCGACAGTGAGGAGATCGGAGGCCTCGTCGAAGACCCGTGGCGGGTGATTCCGTGCCGCGGCGATGGAAACGGTTGCCGAGCCGCGTTCACCGACCCCGAGTACACGACGCTGGCCCGCGACGCGCTCTACTACGTGCGAGCGATCGAATCCCCCAGCCTCGCCGTCGCAGCCGATCCGATCGGCTGCACCCGTGACACCGCGGGACGCTGCATCGAAATTTCACCCTGCTCGGAGAAGCCGTACGAAGACGACTGCCTGGCCGAAACCGAAGAACGCGCCTGGTCCTCCCCGATCTTCGTGGACCGGCCGAACCCGGCACCGCCGGCCGGGTGATCGACGAGCAAGTCAATCATCGCGGGCTTCGATCGACACGCGCTTCGGAGTGCCGGGAAGCGTCCCCAGGTTGGTAATGAGCCTGAGAGGCTCGTCCAGTCGACGTGTATTGAACAGGATGAAGTCGGGCAGCTCGTCCGCGTTTAGATCGCCGCCGCGGATCCGGCCCTCGGACGGAACCTTCTGGGTTGCGGCGATGCGAAAGCCCTTTTCGCGACTCCCCAGGTAGACTTCGATCTTCGTACCGTCCGCTGCACCGAGGTAGTCGACGAAACCGTCGCCGTTCACGTCGTAGTTGATCGTCGGAACGAAACCCGCCGTCCGGGAGGTTTCGAAGTCGAGCTTCACAGCGAACTTCTTGGTGATCATCGGCTGCGGCTCCGCTGCGGGTGACGGGGATCCGGCCGGAGCCGGGGCGAGCGTATAGGCGTTCAACCAGGCGTCGAGCGCACGTTGAACGAAGATCTCGACCAACTCGAGAATACTGATCTTGATACCCATCCGGACGATCTCGAGCTGCCCGTCGCCGTCGAGATCGATCAACTGGTCAGCGGACAGCACCTCGGCGCTCTCGAAGGACGCGTCGGGTGTATCGAGATTCCAGCCGCGGCCGCGGTTGAAGTAGACGTAGCTGTTGGCACTCGCGTTCATCACACCACCCTCGGTCACCGACACCAGGAGATCGATCAGACCGTCACCGTCGATATCACGTCCGATGCAGCGCGCGGAGCCCGAGCCCCGAATGTGGTCTTCGAGCGAAATCCGCTCGAGAGCGATCTTCTGGTCCGGCGTACGCCCGAAGCTGCCGTCGGCGCGCCCGAAGAAGAGCCGCAGCTCATGGCGTGAAGACGCCAGGATGTCGGGGCGTCCATCGCCGTCGATGTCCCCGATCGAAATACGCGGCGCGTCGAGGAATATCTGGATGTCGCTCTCGGTCAGCATCGGGCCGGGAGGTTGAATGAAGTAGTTCGCGCGTGCGCCGGAGCGGATGCGCGCCCGTAGCGCGCCGTCCGGCGACAAGAAGAAGGTCTCACCGATCCCGGGCACGATCAACCACGGGGCCGGCCCGAATTCGAAGCGCGCGATCACCGTGCGATCGAGGCCACGCTCGTCGGATGCAGCGGCCATGGTGAGGTCTTCGGGGATCAGGGCCTCGCGCAGGCGCGCGACGAGTTGGCCGCCTTCGGCGCGCGAGAAGGAAAAGAGGCCGATACCGCGCGGCTGCAACAGCAACACCTCGTCGCCGGCCACGCCATCGACGTTCGCAATATCGTAGGTCGCCACCGAGCCGGGAATCGCGACTTCGAGATCGGGGCTCTCAGGGATCGTGCCGTCGGAATGCTGTAGGTACACACGAAAAAAGCGACGCTCCTTCGGCGGCATGTCGAAGACCACCGCCTGGAGCACATCGACGCGACCGTCGCCGTCGAGATCCGTGAGTTCGGCGGTCACCGTTCGCCCGGTGCTGGGAATCACCTGGACGCCGAACGGTTCATCGCCTGCGGAAGCCGAAAACGCCGCCATCCACAACACGATGGGAACAATCGCGAGAAGAGTTCGCACCGGCCGAATCTTAAGCCCCGACGCTCCCCGATGCTAGCGAGATAGGAGCATGAATCGCGAAACGCCTCACACGATGATGCGGAAGCCTTGGCCGCGTTGCTGCCAACGTGCAGCTAACGCGTGTCGGATGAGGAGCCGATGCCCGCGTCTGTGCAGGCCTCATCGGCTTCGGGCCAGTGGTCGAGTAGTGCATCGAAGATCTCGTGGGAAGCCCCGAGTCCGCCGAGGTGTCCCTCTTCCGCGCGCACACGCAGCGTCGCCTGCGGAATCTTCGCCGCCATGTGCTCGCCGTGCGCAACCGGGACGATATTGTCCGCATCGCCATACCACATGTGGATCGGGACGCGGATCGCCTCGAGCGAGAAACCCCATTCGCGACCGAACAATATGGCGTCGAGGAAGGCCGCCTGCATGTGTCGCCGACTGCCGCGGAGAAGATCCTCCTGGAACATCTGCCGAATTGCGGGGTCGGCGAAGACGCGCTGATCGCCCGGGGGCATCATGCTCGCGAACAGATCCACCGCGCGGTCGGCAAAGGGCTCGAGCACGCGGACCAGATTGCGCATGATCGGGTCGAGCGGCTTGTGGGTGTAGGCGAAGATCGGCGAGAACCAGCGCGTGAGTGTCGAAGTACCACCCAACGCGGCCTCGGGACCGACCGCAGGCGCAACCCCGCCGAGCACCGCGACGGCGACGATCCGGCCGGCCAGTTCGTGCGCGCAAGCGAGCGCATAGGGGCCGCCACCCGAGAGGCCCACCACCGCGAAATGCGAGACGCCGAGTGCGTTGCACAGCCACTCGATGTCGGCCGCCCACTCGAGCAGCGATGCATAGCGATGGGGCGTGGAGGCGCCGATACCGGGCCGCTCGACCGCAATCAGCCGCACGTCGCGCTCGTGAGCGGCCTCATGCGCCTCGGGGGGAATCTGCCGGCGCGCACCCGGGGTGCCGTGGAACCAGAGCATTGGCCGGCCGGTGGTCGGGCCGTACTCCGCATAACCGAGGTGGCGATCGTCTTCGAGAACGACGGTGCCTTCGAGCCGGGGCGGTCGAAGCGTCATGGCAGGTGCCTCCGTGAAACCAGATTGAGGGGGGGGTGTAGCAGCGGTTTGCGCTTCCGTCAGAACTTGCGACTCATGCGTTCGATCCCGCCCAGAAAGAGGTCGGTGGCGAACTCCGTGGCGGCATCGACGTCGGCGCGCGTGCGGACCCCGGTTGCGAGATCGGTCCGGCGGATGATGTCGCGTACGGTCGTGGCGCCGAAGCCGATCTCACAGGAGGCCTCGCGCGCAGCCCGCAGAATCGCCGACCGGTTTCGCGAAGTGTTCTGCTCGCGTTTCCCTCCTTCGACGGCTCCCATTGCAAATCCACCGGACGACATCACGCCTCTCTTCCGACCTCGCGCCTCAGAGATCGAGACACCGCATCGACCTCCCCGCCAGAGTCGACGCTAGAGCTTCTCGGCCCCGACCAGGCCGAGCAGGTCGTTGCAGCCGTCCTCGATCATCGAGGCCCGGGCATCACGTAGCAGCTTCTCGACCGGATATTCCCGGCTCAACCCGTTCCCGCCGAAGATCTGGAGTGCCTGGCTCGCGACCTCGAATGCGGTCTGGGTGCAGAACGTCTTGGACGCGATCGAGTACTGGACCAGCGGCGGCTGGGTGGAGTTGTAGAGCATGACGCGACGCGAGAGAGAACGCGCCGCCTCGACCTGGCTGAACATCCGGAACAGCTTCGATTTCACGTTCTGGTGCTGGAAGATCGGCACGCCGCCCTGCACACGCTGCCGCGAATATTCGAGCGCATGCTCGTAGGCCGCGCGCGCGACGCCGACGAAGGTCGTGCCCATGAAGGCGTTCGCGGTCGCGAGGACCAGCTCGACAATCGTGCTGTAGGCGTCTGATCCGACCACCATGTATTCGCTGGGAATCCGGACATCGTCGAAGAAGATCTCGCCCTGGTTGAGGGCGCGCTGCCCGAGCTTGTCGAGCGGCGCTCCGCGCGACACACCGAGCAGGTCGAGCGGAACGAGCGCAACACCACCGCCCTTGAAGCCCTGGCTCGGGTCGATGGTGCAGAACAGTGCCGCCACTGTGGCAATGGTTCCATTCGAAACCCAGGCTGCCTTCTGCCCGCGGATCACCCACTCATCGCCGTCCTTCGTCGCGATGCAGTTCGCCCGGATGCTCGGATCGCCAAAGTGCGGCTGATCGAACGCGAGCGTATCGCTGCCGTGATCCGGCTCGGTGATGGCCCAGCAGCCGATCTCGGGGCGTTCGGGCGAGGCAAACCGTTCGACGAGTTCGGGGCGGCCGACGAGCTTCGCGAACATGCCGGGGAAGCCCGCAACACCGAGGCTGATTGCGATTCCCGAATCGCCCCAGCCGATCTCTTCGTTCACGAGATAGCGAATGCGTGCGGACGACATGGGGTCCACGCCCGCCTCACCGGATTCGAGCGCGTGCAGCCCGAGGTCCCGGTACTTTTCGAAAACCCGCCACAGCACGGAATCCTTCGCAATCACATCGGCGGGATCGTGCAGCCGGTCGAGTTCGATGCCGGCGGGGCGGACCACCTCCTCGACGAACTTGCGGGTTACATCGCGAATTTCCCGCTCTTCGTCGCTGAGTCCGATTTCGATGTCGGGCATGGGAGTGGGCATGAGGGGTTCTCCAAAACTTGACGCATCCGTCACCAATTGAATAGCAGGATGACGGGTGCGTCAAATTTGTCCGAATTCGGGCGACGTGATGATGCGGCTGCTGGCAAGCGAGGGCTGGAAGGTCCGCACGGCCGATGACGGCGCAGGGTCTCGAACTGGTCGCGGATACTCTGGCCGCAAAGCCGCCTACGCGCAGCTGGTCAAGCTCCGCTTCGCGGGAAGGAAGCAGAGCCCGTGAGGACGAGCCGGATCAGATCACCCTGGCGGTTGGTGTCCGTCTTCGCGAACACATGCTTGAGCTGGGTGCGTACCGTGTTGACACTCACGCCGCGTTTCTCGGCCGCCTCAGCGAGGCAATAGCCCTCGGCGAGCAATCCCACCAGCTCAGATTCAGCAGGCGTGAGATCGTAGGCGGAGCCAATCGCCGTGGGAGTGATGCCCTGTCCGGTTTCGGGATCTCCGAAGATCAGGGAAATGATCGCATCTTCCGCGACGTCGCCCGCGGCAGCGTCGTCGAGCATGCCGATGAGCAGCGGGAAGGCCCGCTTGCCCGACGGGCGCGAAACCGCCATCAGACTCTCTCCATCCGCCGCGCTGCGCTTGCCCGCAATGAACTCCGAGAGAATCTCCTGCATGACCGTGTCGTCGCGCACGTTCATCGCCCGCAGTCCGTCGGGCCCGAGTGAAAAGCCGTCGTCGAGCGCGAGAATGCGATCCGCGGTGCGGTTGGTAACAACCGGACGCAGCTCGCGATCCAGCAGCACCAGGCCGATGGGCAGGCGGTCCATGACCCCGGCCAGAGCCACGCGTTCGTGCTGCTCACCACCCATGCGGCGATGCAGGCGGTAGGCGCAGGCCAGGTGGGGCGCCAGCACGTCGCAGAGCGCCCGGTCGGCCGGGCCGAGCGCCCGACATCCGCGCCGCTCGAAAATCATGATCTCGGCCATCGGTTTGCCATTCGCGGACGCGAAGCAATAGCCGACGCCGCCGAGAGGAAGCAGCCCCTGCGGCTCCAGCCACTCGGCACAGAAGTCGCTGCCGGCGAGATCCTCGACGGACAACAGCTCGTTCATTGGCGTGAATCCGGTCTGGATCGCGCGGCTAGCGCCCGAGATCAACGGCAGCTGATTCCGACACGCCTCGGCGAGGACTTGCGAGGGCATCGGACGCAGGTGGGCCCGAAAGGACCAGACCGGAACCGCGAAACCGGGCAGCTGCAACACCAGAATGATCGCGGGCCCACCCAGCGCCACGGAGAGTTCATCGACAAAGTCCTGCCAGCGCTCGGGCTCGGACGCCGTTGCGTAGATCCGGTCGACCAATGCATGGGCGAGATCTGTGTTCATTCTTCCGCCATCGGGACGAAGCTGCGAAGCACGAGCTGCACGAGCTCGCCCTGCCGACTGGTTCCGGTCTTCCGAAACACCCGCTTGAGGTGGCTCCGCATCGTGTTGATCGAAACGCCTCTGGTCCGTGAGGCTTCTTCGAGTGTTTGACCGCGCGCCAGATGCTCGACCAGATCGGATTCGGCCTGCGTGAGGTTGTGAATGCTCCGCACCAGCTCGACCGCGGGCTCGACACCGCTGTCCGGATCGCTCACCAGGACACACGCCACGATGTCGCGGAGCGCTTCCCCGGGCAACAGTCGCGAGACCGAAACCGGGTAGGCGGCTTCGTCCGACGCGCGCTGCACGACCAGGGCGCCGCCCGCGGCGGCTTCGGCGGAGGGCGCGATTACTTCGTCGATCAGGCTCTGGAGGATCTCGTCGCTGTCCGGGTCTACCGCACTCAGAGCCCCGTCGACGAGTTCGAAGCCGTCGCACCGCCCGAGCATCCGCCGCGCGGCGCGGTTCCTGAACTCGACGTTCGCGCCCCCGTCGAGCAGCAGAATGCCGGCCGGCAGACGATCCATCACCTCGGCCAGCGCAGTGTTCTGCTGTGATAGTTCGAGGAGATTCCGAATTGTCTCGTACGAACGGTCTAGATGGGGCGCCAGTCGGTCGACGAGCGCGCGCTGGTCGCTGCTGAAGTCGTCCTCGCCGCGCGTGCGAAACGCAATGACTGCCAAAGCCACACCACCACTGAGCGCGGCCGTAGTCAGGTGCACCAGATTCGGAGCACCGGACTCCGCCTCGACGGAAATGAAGCCCAGCTGAGCCTGCCGTCGCGATTCGGCTGATCGCGCGATCGAATCGAGCAGCGCGTCGCCCTGATGTCGGGCGGTGTCGGCATCGGCGCCGGCCACGATCAGCGGTTCGACGCCGGGCTCGTTCGGGGAATTGAGCCACAGCCAGACCACGCCCGCGTTGTCGAGCGCTGCCGACAGCTCGTCCGCAAGTTCCTGCGGGTGCACCTCTCCGACGGTCGTCGCGTAGATCAGGCGAATGAGGTCGAACCCCGTACGCATCACCTCCGCATCGTGCATTTCTGTCCTCAGATCCGGTGAACGCGGACCATGCGACCCCGCGGAACCGATTTGCTGCCGTCGCTTGGGGTCCGCTTCAGGTTTCAGGGTCTTACTGGCTCGAGAAAAGGAACTCACTCTCAGGCCTCGAGAAGCGCCCGTTCAGCGATTCGCCCTCTCCCGTCGATACCAGGAAGCTCCTCACCACGCCACACGCGGTCAGTAGGGTTTTTACCAGAGTCGAAAGGAGGCCCGCCTCCCCCAAAAGGGGGATAGCGTCGACCAAATGAATGGGGCCCGCTCGCGAGAGCGGGCCCCAAGGCCGCTGAATCGAATTATGCGGTAATTCGAATCAGTCGGTCATACGAGAGACAGGCGGCACCGAGGTATCACCACCTCTCTGGCATACCTGGGTAATATGAAAGGAAAGCCGCAGCCGTGCATCCCCTGAACAGAGGACGGAGAAACCTGAGAGACCGGCGTCATTGGCCTCGGTCGGGAGAGCCGGCGACGACCCCGAATGCCTCGCGTGCGATCGAGAGTTCCTCGTTCGAGGGGATCACGAACAGCGACACGGCCGAGTCGCCCGAGGAGACCAGAGCCTCGGAACCGTCGCAGGCTTGGTTTGCGACCGGATCGAGCGACATCCCGAGGCCCTCGAGGCCTGTGAGGATGCGACGGCGAAGCCCCGCGCTGTTCGCGCCCGCACCGCCCGTGAATGCCACCGCATCTGCACCGCCGAGAACGGCCAGGTAGGCGCCGATGTACTTGCGCGCGCGGTAGGCGAATACCTCGAGCGCGAGCTCGGCGCGCGCGTGGCCGGTCGCAGCCGCGCGTTCCAGCTCGCGCACGTCGCTCGACATGCCCGAGATTCCGAGCAGGCCGCTCTCGTGGTTGAGCAGTACCGCGACATCGCTCGCCGCGATGCCGAGATGCTCTACCAGATGCGCGAAGACGCCGGGGTCGAGATCCCCCGAGCGTGTCCCCATCACGAGCCCTTCGAGGGGCGTCATGCCCATCGACGTGTCCAGCGATCGGCCGTCCCGAATCGCCGCCATCGAGCAGCCCGCACCGAGATGACAGCTGATGATGCGCGAGTGCCCGTCTGCGCTCCCGAGCAGCTCCGCGACACGCTGCGCGACGTAGTGGTGCGAGGCGCCATGAAAGCCGTAGCGACGAATTCCATCACGTTCGTAGTACGAGTACGGGAGCGCATACAGGAACGCATACTCGGGCAAGGAGTGATGAAAGGCGGTGTCGAAGACCGCGACCTGCTGCGCTGCGGGATAGAGATTCGCGGCCGTTCGGATACCCAGCAGGCAGATCGGATTGTGCATCGGCGCCAGCGGTGCGAGATCCTCGATCGCCCGCAGGGCTGCGTCGTCGATACGAACCGCCTCACGAAAATGCTCACCGCCATGCACCACGCGGTGGGCAACGACATCCGGCTCCCCTGCATCGACCACCTGCTCGAACATCGCAGCTGCCAGCGCTTCGAGCGCACCCGCGTGCGTGGCGGCGTCGAGCGGTCGAGACAGACTCTGATCGGCGACCTCGCAGTGCAGTGTCGATTCCGGGCGGCCGATCCGCTCGACGGCTCCGCTGGCGAGAAGCTCCTCGCCAGCCATTTTGTAGAGACTGCTCTTGAGCGACGAGCTGCCGCAGTTGACGACCAGAATCCTCACGGCCGGCCAGCCACGCCGCACGCGTTTCGAGTGGTCGGGATTTCGCCGCTGCCGATTCGCATCAGCCGGTCGTGCGCGGCGAGTCATCAGTGGAGAGTTCCTCGAACAGCGCCGCTTCGATCGCGGATACCAGCAGATCCGCCTCCTCGTTTCCCAGTGTGAGCGGGGGCGCGAGGATCAGCACGTTCGAGCGATCCGGTGTCGCATTGGTGGTACGGCCGATGATGACTCCATGTCGTGCACAGCTTGCAACGACCGCGCCCAGGAGTGCGGGCGCGAGCGGCTGCCGGCTCTCACCATCTGCGACCAACTCGATCCCGATCAGCAGGCCTTTACCACGGATGTCGCCCACGTTGGGATGTCGCGCCAGGTGCTGAAGCTTGGCCATCAACGCGCGGCCCATCTCGGCGGCACGCGCGACGAGCCCCTCGCGTTCGATGATCTCGATATTCCGGAGCGCAACTGCCGTCGCGACGGGATGGCCGCCGTAGGTGTTGATGTGCCGGAAGTGCCGGAGGTCTCCGGTCGCGCCCTGGAAAGCGTCGAAGACCTTGGACTTTGCAACGGTCGCGGCCAGCGGCATGTAGCCGCTGGCAATCCCCTTCGCGAGCGTCATGAGATCGGGCGTGACACCCCAGTGCTGGTGGCCGAACATCCTTCCGGTGCGGCCAAAGCCGGTGACGACCTCGTCGAGGATCAACAACACACCGTAGCGATCGCAGATCTCGCGCACGCCCGGCAAGTAGTCGTCGGGCGGTACGAGTACGCCGCCTCCCGCGATGATGGGCTCCATGATGAACGCCGCTACGGTATCGGGGCCCTCGCGGAGAATCGTCTTCTCGAGCGCATCCTCGCAATCGCCGACTTCGCGATAGGGATCGGGTGCTTCGGTAAAGACGAAGCCCGGCACGAGCGGCTCGTAGCCGAATCGGCGCTCAGCCTGGCCGGTCGCACTCAGTGCGCCCATCGTGGCGCCGTGGTAGCCGCGATTGCGCGCGACGATCTTGAACCGGCCCGCCTTGCCGATCTGTGCCTGGTACTGCCGGGCAATCTTGAATGCGGCTTCATTCGCCTCGGAACCGCTGTTCGAGAAGTAGACCCTTCCGGGATAGCCGAGCATCTCGACGAGTTTGCTCGCGAGCCGAATCGCGGGCTCGTGGCTGAGCGTCATCGGCACGTACGCGAGGCGAGCCATCTGCTCACGCGCGACATCCGCGAGTTCTTCGCGGCCGTGCCCGACGTTTACGCACCAGAGCCCCGAAACACCGTCGAGCCAGCGCCCGCCGTTCGCGTCGTAGAGGAAGCTCCCGGAAGCACGCTCGATCCGCCTGGGAGGAGTCGCCGCGAGCCCCCGATGCTGGAGCATCGGGTGCCAGAGACAAGCCAGGTCGAGGTCGATCAGCTCGCGGTCGTCCATGGGGTCTACTGCCTCGCAAGCCTCGTCACGGCCATGCGCCAGAGTAACGCGTTTGGAAGCAATCGATTCCGATTGGAACCAGGCTGCTGGAAATTGCGGCGAAGCGACTGAATCGAGGCCTGAATGCCCGGCCGGTATTCGTCCTCGAATAAGCGATATGGTCCCGGGCGGGCTGTGGGCCGAATCCACCCGGACGGAGAAAACGATGACACGCATCAGCGCGAGTGAAGCATTCGTCGAGACACTCGTGGCCCACGGGGTCACGGATGTCTTCGGCATCGTGGGCTCCGCCTACATGGACGCATTGGATCTCTTTCCCGGTGCCGGAATCCGCTTCATCTCGGTGGCCCACGAGCAGAACGCCGCCCACATGGCCGACGGCTATTCGCGTGTGTCGAATCGCCACGGCGTCTGCATCGGACAGAATGGCCCGGGGATTACGAACTTCGTCACCGCAATCGCAGCGGCATACTGGGCCCACTCGCCCGTCGTCGCCATCACGCCCGAGACCGGCAGCATGGGGATGGGTCTCGGTGGCTTCCAGGAGACCGACCAGCTGCCGATCTTCTCGAAGATCACGAAGTACCAGGCCCACGTCAGTCGGCCGGAGCGCATCGCGGAACTCACCCACCGAGCGTTCACGATCGCCCAGCTCGAGCGCGGACCGACCCAGATCAACATCCCGCGAGATCATTTCTACGGCGAGTTCGACGCAGAGATCGCGACCCCCGCGCCGATCGAGCGATCAGCGGGCGGAAGCGAGAGCCTCGAAGCCGCTGCAGAACTCCTGGCGGGGGCGCGTTTCCCGGTGATCCTCGTCGGCGGCGGTGTGGTGATGTCGGGCGGGCAGGCCGAGGCGATCGCACTCGCCGAGCACCTCGGCGCTCCGGTGATCACGAGCTACCTCCACAATGATGCTTTTCCCGCGAGCCACCCCCTGATGTGCGGTCCGATCGGTTACCAGGGCTCGAAATCCGCGATGCGAATCGTCGCGCAGGCGGACGTCGTGCTCGCGCTCGGGTCGCGCCTCGGCCCGTTCGGCACCCTGCCGCAGTACGGTATGGAGTACTGGCCCGCAGACGCGAAGATCATCCAGATCGACAGCAACGCGCGCGCACTCGGCCTGGTCCGACCGTTCGAGGTCGGCATCTGCGGCGACGCCAAGGCCGCGGCCGCGGAGATCTTGCGCCGCCTTTCGAAGCCCGACCGCAAGGCACCGGTGCTCGACGGCGCGGCGGCGCGGCGCAATGAGATCGCCGACCAGAACCGCCGCTGGGAGACAGAACTCGACTCGTTGTCGAGCGCCGACGGCTCGCCGATCTCGCCGCGCCGATGCCTGCGCGAGCTCGAGAAGGCGCTACCCGAAGCGGCGATCGTATCCACCGACATCGGCAACATCTGCTCGGTCTCGAACAGCTACCTGCGCTTCGAGCAACCGAACAGCTTCCTCGCAGCGATGAGCTTCGGCAACTGCGGCTACGCGTTCCCGACCGCGATGGGGGCCAAGGTCGCAGCCCCCGATCGGCCCGTCGTCGCCTACGTGGGCGACGGCGCATGGGGGATGAGCCTGGCCGAAGTCATGACCTGCGTGCGCGAGCAGATTCCCGTCACCGCGGTGGTGTTCAACAACGGGCAGTGGGGCGCCGAGAAGCGCAACCAGATCGACTTCTACGACAACCGCTTCCTCGGCACCAACCTCGTGAACCCGAGCTTCGCCGAGATCGCACGCGCGATGGGTGCGGACGGCATTCGCGTCGACGCCCCCGACCAGGTAGGCGACGCGCTTCGACAAGCAACCAGCTCAGACCGTGCGACAGTGCTCGAAGTGATGGTCACACAAGAACTCGGCGACCCGTTCCGCCGCGACGCACTCGCCAAGCCCGTGCGACTGCTCGAGAAGTACCGCGACTTCGGGACGTCCTGAACGCCCCATCGAGGTGAATCCTGCAGCATCGCCGAGCGGCACCCATGGGCCACGCGAAGGTCACTGGCGCTCGAAAGATCGTCCGAATCATGCCTCGACGGCGGCTCCAGACGCACTCGTCTCGACTCCGGCAATCTTGGCGAGCTGCACGAACGACTCCTGGATCCGCGTGACGAAATCGGCGAGGTCGGGCACCAGGCCGAGGTCGGCGTTGAAACCCCAGCAGACATTGCCGTTGTAGCTGATGAGCGCAATCCCGAGCCCGACATTCGCGAGCAGCGGCACCTGTGGATACATCGCGAGCAGCTCGGAACCGAGCGTGTAGAGCGGAAACTGCGGGCCCGGCACATTGGTGACGATCGAATTCATGGTGCCGGAAGCCGCCTGCGCGCCGAGAGACACCAACGCGTTGGGCATGACGCCCATCATGCCGATGATCATGTCCGCACCCAACGCTTGATGCGAATCCTTGAGTTCCTGCGTCGTTTCGTGAATACGCTCGAGCTGCTTACGCGGGTCGGACTCTCCAACCGGAAGGCGCACGAGCCAACCCGAGACTCGATTCCCGAGCTTGCCGCGATCTTCGTCACTGCGAACGCTCACGGGTGCCTGGACACGGAAGTCGAGACCACTCGGGTCGATGCGGCGACGCATCAGGTAGCTTCGGAACGCACCCGTCACCACGGTCAGCACGACATCGTTGACGGTGCACTTCATACCGCGCCGAATCGCCTTCACGTCTGCGAGCGGCACCTTCCACCAATCGAACAAGCGGTGCGGGCCGAGGGGACCGTTGATCGGCGTCGGCGAGGCGTAGCTGGACTGACTCGCAATTGCACTGCGCACCGCGCGGGTCCGCAGCATCAGCTCTTCGCGCAAGTTCTCGGTCTCACGCCGGAACTCCCGGAATCCCCGCAGTGCGCGGAGTGGCATGCCGAGCCGAATACGCGCGGCATCGCGAACGAGTTCCGACCCGGTCGGCTCGGGGCGCGGAATGTAACGGGGCCCCTCTTCGAGCTCTGTATCGGGCGTCAGACGCATCAGGATCTGCGAGATGTCGACGCCCGACGAACCGTCGATCATGCAGTGATGAATCTTGCTGATCATCGCGAAGCGGTCACCCTCGAGCCCCTCCACCACCCAGATTTCCCAGAGCGGTCGGTCGCGATCCAACTGCTGCGCCATCACACGGGCAGCGAGCTTCTTGAGCTGTGTCTCGGAACCGGGCTTGGGGAGGCTGGTGTGCCGCACGTGGTAGTCGATATTGAAGTGGGGGTCGTCGACCCAGACCGGATGCGCCTCGATCGGAACCCACTTGAGCTTCTGGCGATAACGCGGGATCCGGTGCAACACCGATTCGATGAAGTGCTTGAACCTGTCGAACGCGACCCCGCCATCGTCGCTCGCGAGCGGCCCGAGTTCGAGGATCAGCGTCGAGGCGACGTGCATGTGGAGATTCGGCGTTTCCCAGAGTAGAAACGTCGTGTCCTGGCCGGAAAGTCGGTCGTAACTGTATCGTGCCACTCGGATCTCCTTCCCCGAACTCACTGTCTCGCCAGCGCGCGACACTGTCAAGTCACATCGTGAATCCAAGACGCCGGCCTCTCGGTCGAAGCAGGCAGGAAAACCGAAGATCCAAGGGGGGGCCGCGGCGGCCGAACCTCGCCGTTGCCCGCATTCAGGCCTCTCGAATCGGAGCCACGTCGACGCGTGTGTCGCGGTCGACCTGATTCGGTTCGTAGTGTGCGTAGCCCCATTTCAAGTGGCCGTAATCGCCGACGAGCTGCGTCACCTTGAAGGGGCTTGGAGCCAACTCCTGATGGCTCGTCCCGTTCCGAAACTGATACGGCTCCCAGCCGTGGTACATGTGCGCCTGACTGGGACGGATGGCGGCGCTGAGCTTCGCACGCGCGTGGAATTCGGCGAGGTCGTTCCAGACCCGAACGAGCCCGTGGTCGCTGATCCCACGCTGCCTTGCATCAGCGTCGTTCAGGAAGATCACGGGCTCGCCGCGCTGAAGGCGCAGCATCAATTCTTGATCTCGCCACATCGAGTGAATGCTCCAGCGCGTGTGTCCGCCCGTGAGCGTGAACGGATGATCGCCTCCGGCCGCGGGCGGCTCTTTGTGGGTCGGGAGTTCCTCGCCGAGTTCCAGGAACCACGGGTGGTCGATGTAGAACTGCTGGCGCCCGGTGAGAGTCGGGTAGGGCTGCTTCTTCTCGACGAAGTCGCGCAGCGGAACGACCGGCTCCGCCTCGTCGTACTCGGAGTAGATGCCGGCAGTACCACCTTGAGGTCCGAGATTCGCCACCCGTTGCGCTCCACCCGCGCTGCGCAACGACGCGAGGTCCATCCCCCGCGACGGCCCCGAGACGCTCAGGATGAACTCCGTGACCGCCTCCTGCGCATCGGGCCCGAAACGACCCCGGTCGCTGAAACGTCGGCCGAACTCGTGCAGCGAACTCGTGTCGCCGCGGAAACCCCGGACTTCTTCGACACCTCGCCGCTTTGCCGCAAGCGCGACGTGATCCGCGAGCCGCGAGAAGATCTCCCACTCGGGCTTGGATTCCGCGAGCGGCGGAGCCGCTGCATCGGCGAGCGTGACGTAGGGAACGAACGCCGCCAGGTACTTGATGCCGACCTTTTCGTACCAACCCGCAGCGGGCAGCAGGATGTCGGAGAAACGCGCGCTCTCGCTCATGCGGAAGTTCACATCGACGATCAGGCGGGCCTGCGCGAACAGGCTGTCGCGAATCCGCTCCCCCATCCGGCTGTGCCGCAGCACGTTCGAGCACATCGATACCACGATTTCGGGCGGCGGCGCATCAGGCGGCGGGCTTACGGGGAAGTGTCCCTTCGCGAGGGCCTCTTCGAGGTAGGGTGCAGCGCCGTTTGGCAGCCGCGGGTCGGCGTACTCGGCAGCGCATTCGACCGCCCCCAGGCCACCGTGCACCGCGTGGAAGATCGTGCTCGGAATGAACATCGATTCGAACTCACCCGTGACGGCTTCGGAGTCGACGAAGGAGCGAGCCAGTGTCCACGCGAGCTGGAGCATCCCGAGACGCTCCTGCATCGCGATCAACCCGAACCCCTCGAGGCCGAGGAATGCACCCGATCGCCAGCCACCACCGGCCTTGCCGAGGTTCCCGGTGAGCGACGCGAGCAGGATCTGCGAGCGCTGAATCAGATCGGAATGGTAGTTCTTGCACATCCCCCACTGCGACAGGATCAAGGCGGCGGGAGCGCTGGCAAAGCGGCGCGCGAACCGGCGGATTACCTTCGCCTTTACCCCGGTGATCTCCGAAGCCCGCTCGGGTGTGAACTCGGCCAGGCGATCGCGAAGTAGCGAGAACACGCTGCGCACGTCCGCGTGGCTCCCGTCGGCCAGCTGCACCCGGGCCCGAACGTCCAGCGAGGGGCGGACCCCGGCGGGCAGCTCCAGCGTCGCATCGGGGCTTCCCGCACTGCCGGGCGCGAGCACAGGCGCGGCCGCAGCTTCGTCCCACAGCACGAAGACTTCGTCGCTGCCACCGTCGACGAGGTCGGCTTCACGCAGGAAGCGCCCGCCGTCCGAGTGCACGAGGAATGGCAGATCGGTCTGCTCCACGAGGAAGTCGCGCGCGAACAGATCTTCCTCGACCACGACGTGGCAGGCTGCGAGTGCGAGCGCCGCATCGGTGCCCGGCCGCGGCGACAACCAGAGGTCCGAATGGATCGCACTCTGGCAGTAGTCGGGCGTGATCGCGACGACCTCCGCGCCCCGATAGCGCGCCTCGTGGATGAAGTGT
>JAFDEI010000194.1 GCA_019310425.1 Deltaproteobacteria bacterium
GGGTCCATCACCGGGCCGGACGGGACCGGTACGAGCATGCGCTGGTCGTCCACCTGCAGCTGATCGACGACGGCCAGGAAGTCGAGATCCTTGCGCTCGACCGTGCGCAGGCGATCGATCGTGCTTGCCCGTACTGCGGCGACGCGCAGCTTGTTCCAGTTCGGAACGAAGTAGTTGAAGAAGAGCGGGCCGAACGCGATGCCGTTGTCGACCGAGAAGGTCTGCGGGCGGCTCACATCCTTCGCGATCAGGAAGTTGCCTTCGCGACCGTCGCGGTGGTCGAGGATGTAGGTGAAGACGTTGAGATTCGACATGAACGTGGCGTAGCTGCGGTCGGTGAGGAAGCGCTCCTCGTCGTAGGCCACATCCGGGAGTGTGACGTCGAAGACCCAGACCGACGCGACGCCGAGCACGCAGTCGATCTCGTCGAGGGTCGCGGAGGCCATCGGGTGTGTCTCGCGGTAGGGACCGATCGCGTAGCAGCGCATCGTGGACGACGGAGCCACGTAGTCTTCCGGGTCGAGGAAGAGCCGCTGGATCGCGAACGAGGCAATCTCCTTGCGGGGCGAGTTGTTGAAGCCGTCGAGCCGCAAGACCGGCATCGCCTTCCACTTGACCTTGAACTGGATGTTCCGCGCCGGGTAGAAGACCTCGTGGCGCTCCGCGCCCGTGGTGCCGCCGCCGGCCGCCTTGACGGAGCGGATCTCGGCCTCGCCGTTGCGCAGCAGATCGAGCGCGACGGTGGGATCGAGGGGCCAGTTCGGGAAGGGGTTGGCCGCCTGGTCGAGGGAGCCGGGCTCAGCAGCGGGAGCGAGGCGCATCGGCGGGCGTTTCGCGGGGCCGAGCGACGGCGTCGCGCATCCAATCGCAACCGCAACCACAAACGCCAGCGCGAGCAAGATGGAGACGCTCGAACCCCTGACCATCTCGACTACCTCCAGAACCAACGAACGGCTAGGCGACAGTCAGCCTACACGGAATCGAGGTCTCGCGGCAGGAAACTTCTCGCCTCGACCTCGGCGTTCAGGGCGGGTCCTCCAGGCCTGCCAGGCGGGCGAGGGGCGGGAAAACCCCGCGGTTGTCGTGTCGCCATGCGAGCGGGGGAGACTGCATGCTGCCGACCGCGCAGATTCGCGAGGCGCCGAGCTGGGCAAGGGCGCGGGCGGTTTTGCGGGTGGCGCTGCCGAAACCAGCGAGCCCGACCGCGGCCAGGTGCCGCGACAGCGGCAGCAGCGCGGCGGGCAGGGCGTCGCGGTTCAAAACTGGTTGGATGCGGATGAAGCGGTGCAGTGGGGCGGGCCGCGCGGTTGCATCCGACTCGGCGATCACACTCCACCCGCCCGCCTGTCCGGTATAGACGACAACCCGCGCACCCGCTGCGGCCCGCATCTCTGCTTCGGCACGTTCGTGCGATGCGAGTGCGGAGGCCGCCGGGTCGGTACGGCCGCGCGGTAGCCGCACTGCGAGGTCGGCGAGTGAATCGGCGATTCGTTCGGCGAAGCGTGTCACCGCGTTGCCACCGGGGTCGATTACGAAGGCCGCGATCGGCGAAAGGCAGCCGAGCTGGTCCCAGACGGCGATATCGAGTGCAAGACGCCCTGCCGCATCGCCCAGCTCTGCATCCGACAGCTGCGTCGGGTCGACGACCGCGACGCTCAGGCGGTGGCCGTACTCGACCAGTCGCCGGCTCGGTGGAATGCGCGAGCGGACTGCGGCCATTGTCTCGTCGGAGCCGTACGCCACCACGCAGTCCGCGGTGAGCAGCGCGTCGACGCAATCGCTCGCATGGCTCGGGAACTCGACGCATGCGATGCAGCGGCCGAGCAGCGGGTCGGACTCCGCGAGCGAGCGAGCGACGTGGCGTGCGGTTACCGGGTCGTGGCTCGACGTCTTGGCGAGCACGGGCGAGTGCAGTGCCAGGGGAGCGATCAGCGCTAGCAGTGTCGGCATCGGGATCGAACCGGCGAGTACGACAGCCGTCGTGTCGAAGCCCGAGACGAACTCGTCGTTGCGGGCGAGGTCTTTCGGCTCTGCGAGTTCGCGCGCGACGAGCTCGCGCAGCTTCGCGCCGCTCCAGGGTTCGAGCCCGAGCCGCAGCCCCTCGCGAACGACCTCCGGCGAGAAGCCGGTTGCTTCGGGCAGCTCCGCCTCGAGTGCGCGACGCCAGCTCGATTCGGGGTCACGCCAGCCGTCGAGCACGTCCGCGAGCACGTCGAGGGTCGCTTCGACCGGACGGCGACGCAGCAGAGCGCCGGATTCGCGCAGCGCCGCGAGATGCTCGCCGATGCGCGTGCCGTTCATCGCGCCCTGCCGCCCAGCATCGCGTCGGCGGCGATCGAACAACCGCGAGCTTCGGCGCCTGGCTCGCGCCCGAGAACTTCGAAGCCGTCGTCGATCGCGCGCCCGAGATCGGCGGTCTGGATCGCAAACACGCTGCCGGTGTTTGCGAGGTCATAGATCACGATCTGGCCAGTGTCGCCGTGTGCAGCGGGCGCACCGCTGTTCGGGTCGACGAGCGCAACGCGGACCCAGGGCGGGCCGAGTTTCCGGCGGAGTTCTTCCGGCTGCACGAGTACGGAATCATAGAACTGGCTGCCGAGCTCGGTCATGCCGTACTGGTTCAGCATGTGCTCGATCGGAATGCCGAGTGCGTCCTCGAGCCGTGCATAGAGTTCGGGGCGCGGGATCTCCCGGCTGCGCCCTTTGAAGCCGCCGCATTCCATCAGGCGCGAGCCGTCCGGCAAGCGGTATTGCACGCGCCGCTGCTCGAGGTCGTCGAGCAGATGTACGAACGCGAACGCCGTACCGCACAGCGCAATGGCCTCTCCCTCGGCCGCACGGCCTTCGAGCGCGGCGCAGAGTCCGTCGCTTCGAAGCTCCCCGCCCGACACGTCGAAGCCGCTGTGCTCATTGCCGAACTCCCGAATCGCAATGGCGAACATGTGGGATAGCGACGACGTGGGCGCCTCGTCGGCCGACGGTGCAAGCACCCGGATCGGGAGGCGCGCGTGCGGTGCGAGATCGGGCAACAAGTAGCGCCGGAAGGTCGGCAACAGTGATGCTTCGTAGAGTTCGAGTGTGTCGAGGTGAAGGGTTCCGGGCGTTGTGGTCGAGGTTCCGCTGGTGCGGAAACACTTGATCTCTCGCTCCGCGGGAAACGAGTGCAGCGCCATCTCTTTGAAGGCGCCGGTCGGCACCGCGGGAATCTCGCGCCAGTCGCGAAGCGTCTCGGGAGTGTGGCCGCGCCCACGACAGAATGCGCCGTAGGCGGCGCAGTGCTCGTATTGAAACGCGAAGAGGTCGCGTGCGAGTGCGTCGAAGCGCGCATCGTCGCTTCGGAAGTCGGGTTCCTGCAGCCAGTCGAGTACGCGTCGGTCGAGATCGGCGCGGCGCGGGTCGCGGGTCGGTCCGCTCATGAAAGCGCGTCCGCGACGATGTCGATGGCCTGTTCGAGAATCTCGATCTCGATGCAGAGTGGGGGTGTCAGGCTGAGAACACGGCCGTCGTCACCCGAGAGCAGCGTGATCACACCGCCCGAGAGAGCGCGCGCGCACGCGTCCGCGGCGCGTACCTTCGTATCACACTCGATCGCGAGGATCAGACCCCGTCCACGTACCTCGACTACGCCATTGCGTCCTTGAATACGATCCTGAAGGTGTGCGAGCGCGGCGATGCCGTTGCTCGCGGCCCGCTCGACGAGTTTCTCATCCTCGATCACGCGGATTGAGGCGAGGGCCGCCGCACAACCGGGTGGGTGCCCGAGGAAGGTCTGGGTGTGGATGGCTTCGCCGCGCGACACCGGCCAGGCGTCCATCACTTCGCGGCGCCCCACGCAGGCCGAGATCGGCATGCCCGACGACATCCCCTTGCCGAGGCAGATCAGGTCCGGGACGATGCGGTCGTGCTCGCAGGCGAACCAGCGGCCGGTGCGGCCGAAGCCCGTGAAGATCTCATCGACGATCAACAGCCAGCCCTCGGCGTCGCACAGCGTGCGCAGCTCTGCGAGGAAGCCATCGGGTGGGATGCGCTCGCCGCCCCGTCCCTGGATGGGTTCGACGATCACGGCGCCCACCGGCTCACTGCAGTCGCGTGCGGCACGCCTCACGTCGCCCGCATCGCCGAAGCGCGCGAACGCGGTCGCGTGCGCAAGCCGAATATCGAAGGGCTCGCGGAAGTCGCGGCGTGCCGTTGCGTCGAGCGCGCCGAGGCCGAGACCGTGGTAGCCGCCCTCGAACGCCACGATGCCCGCGTTTCCCGTCGCGAGGCACGCCGTCTTGATCGCGGTCTCGACCGCGTCGGAGCCCGATGACGACAGCACCGCGCGCGCCGGCCCGCCACCCGGAAATCGCCGCACGAGCGCCTCGAGGAGCTCCACCTTGACGGCCGGCGGGTGGACGTCGCCCATGCCGTGCAAGAGGTGCTCGGCCTGTGCGGCCACTGCGGCGACGACGCGCGGGTGCCCGTGCCCGGTGTTCGCCACGCTGAAGGCGGCGGTGAGGTCGATGTAGCGGTTGCCGTCGACATCCCAGACGTTCGCGGCGTGGGCGCGCTCCCAGAAGATCGGCGCGACCGGCTCGAGGCAGGTCACGTTCCGGCTCTCGACTGCGGCAAGGCGTTCCGCGAGCTCGATCGAGCGCGGTCCGGGAACGCGCGTCAGAAGTGCGGGCGGGAGTGATTGGAGGGAGGACACGGCGCCCTATTGTAGCTGTAGACTCCGCTTCATGGATCCGGTGCCGGAGCAGCCCCATTCGCTCGTCAGCGTTTGCGTGAGCCTGGGTTCGAATCTCGGTGATCGAGCTGCCCGCCTCGCCGCTGCGGTCGCGGCGTTGCGCGCGACCCCCGGAATCTCGGGGGTGGTGCTCTCGTCCGTGTACCAGACGGACCCGGTGGGTCCGCCGCCGCAGGGGCCATACCTGAACGCCGCCGTGCGTTTCGAGACGTCACTGGCCGCGGAGGCGCTGTTATCGCGACTGCTCGAGATCGAATCCGAGCAGGCTCGCCGCAGGACATCGGAGCGGCTCGGTCCGCGCACCCTCGACCTGGACCTGCTGCTGTTCGGCGACCGCAGCATCGACGAGCCCGGACTGGTGGTTCCGCACCCGCGGATGCATTTACGGGCGTTCGTTCTCGAGCCACTCAGCGAGATTGCTGGAACCTGGGTTCACCCAGTGCTCGGCGAGACGATCGCGGCGCTCGCCGAGCGGGTGCGCGACCCGACTGCGGTTCGGCGTTTGCTCGCTGAGGCGACCGAGGCCGGTCGCTCTAATTCCAGCATAAATTAGTCTGGAATATTTTTGGAATTGCTGAATTGTCGACTAGGCTATCCCAATGGCAGTGCAAGCAGTGCGGCAAGAATCAAAAAAGACAATTGATAACAAGGTCTTGGGAATTCTCTCGTCCGGCCAGGCCGAAGCCTGGAGTGCCGAAGAAATCCTCGGCTGGGGAATCAAGTATTTCTCACCGAACCTCGTGCTCTCGTGTTCGTTTGGTGCGCGCGAGGGCATGGTGCTGTTCGACATGATGCACCGAATCGACCCGGCGACCCGCGTGTTCACGCTCGACACCGGGCGGATCCCACAGCCGACCTACGACCTGATGGACCGTGTACGTGACCGCTACGGCACGCGCGTCGAGGTGGTCTTCCCGCGCGCGGACGATGTCGAACAGTTGGTGAGTGACGACGGCTTGAACGGTTTCTACGAGACCATCGAGAAGCGCCAGCGCTGCTGCCGCGTACGCAAGGTGGAGCCGCTCGAACGCTATCTCGCGGGTGTCGACGCCTGGGTCTCGGGCCTGCGGCGCGAGCAGAACGTCACCCGCAGCCATGTGTCGAAGATCGAGATCGACGAGAGTCACGGCGGGATCGTGAAGCTGAACCCGATCGCCGACTGGACCACGGATCGCGTGCTCGAATACATCCGTGAGCACAAGGTCGCGATCAATCGGCTGCACGGCGAGGGCTACCCTTCGGTCGGCTGCGCGCCGTGTTCGCGCGCCGTCGGTCCCGACGACGATCCGCGCTCGGGGCGTTGGTGGTGGGAGAACTCGGAAACGCGCGAGTGCGGCATCCACGTCGACGAGGAGGATCAGGGATCCGGTATCTAGTCGATCGCCGCGGATTCATCACCGCTGCGTGCGGCACGTTGCTGTTGCCGTTTGCGGCACAGATTCGCGCGCGGGCGGCTGCAGCGTTGCCGGACTCGACGCGAACCGCTCTCTCGAAAAGTCCCTATGTGTACGTCTCGCCGCTGCGCTCCGACGGCTCCGAGAGTCGCTGCCACGGCGAGGTCTGGTTCGGTTGGATCGGCGGCACGGTGGTGGTCAATACCAGTCCGGACCGCTGGAAGGCGGTAGCGATTGGTCGTGGCCTCGACCGCGCGCGAATCTGGGTGGGCGATTTCGGGCGCTGGAAGAAGATGGTCGGGAAGAACGAGGCCTTTCGCGACGGCCCGAGCTTCGATGCACGCGCCGAAGTTGCGAACGAAGCGGGACTGATCGATGCGCTGCTCGAGCAATACGACGATAAGTACCCGACCGAAATCGCCACGTGGCGCGACAAGATGAAGAACGGCATTGCCGACGGCTCGCGGCTATTGATCCGCTATCGGCCGCTCTAGCGAGCTCGGGCGCGGCAAACGAGGATCCGCGCCCGCCGGACGAGCAGATGTCGGCGCTGATCGGCAGGAGACCGGCAACCCACCGGCGAACTCCGCGCAACATTGCATGAAATGCGCCCCCTCCGAGGCACGGAGTGGTCAAGCCCCGGCCCCGAAGCGTCGATGAGTGGTGAAGCTACCTGAATCGATGGAGATGCCGATGCGACGCTTCTCGAAGACCACCACGACTCTGGGCGGGCTGGCGCTGGTCGCGACGCTCGCGCTGAGTTCCCCGGGTGTGCGCATCGTGCGCGCTGACGACGCTGTCGCGGCTGAGGCGGGCAAAGGCGCGGTCTGTGAGGCCGGCAGCGTTCGCAACGCGAACGACGTCACGGCCTACCTGCAGGAGATGCAGCGCCGCCAGGCCGAGCAGGAGGCTGCGCCTCGATCCGACGACGAGATGATCGTGCTGAACAACCGCGGCTTCAACTACGGCAAGGCGGACTTCGCCTTCCCGCGCGCCCGCGAGTTCGACAGTCGCTAGAACGATCCCGCTGCGATCCTCCGCGGCCGGCAGCACGGTCGAATTCTTCTTCACTTCAATCCAGGCAGCTTCCTCGATGAGGCGCTCTGGATATCTTGTGAGATCTCCCGTGTCGCGGAGAATCCAACGGGTGTCGTACTCGATTCAGCAGAATGTGCTTATCGGACACTGCGAACACGCTGCTTGAATTCCGTAGCTACCGCCCGATTCTCAGCTGCGTCGCCTGAACACGGCCCGTCGCGAAGCCACGAAGTTGACCAGCATACCCGCGCCGATCCCCATCCCCTGTGGAATGACGGTAGGGGAAAATTCGAAGCTGGCGAGTAAGAGGCTGAGCACCGCGGCGTTCGTCGCCAGGCCGGTCACCTTCTTCGGATGAGTTCAATGAAGGGGCTGCTATTGCCTCCACACACGAGGTGCGGTTGCGGACGATGAGCGCCCATTGCTGCCTACTGGGCAGGACGAGTCATCGCCCAACTGTGCGGTCCGTCAGGAAGATCAAACTCACCGCTGACTTGGAAGCCGCGACGTTCGTA
>JAFDEI010000346.1 GCA_019310425.1 Deltaproteobacteria bacterium
ACCGTCAGGGCCGATTACATCGGCAGTTACGGCGCAACGCGGGCGCACACTCCGAACTTCGACACCGTTGCAGCCGAGGGAGTTCGCTTCGACGTGGCAATTTCTCCAACACCGCTCACGTTGCCATCGCACGCATCGCTGATGACGGCACTCGACCCACCTGCGCACGGGGTGCGGCACAATGGGATCCACCGGCTGAGTGGCGAAATTCCTACACTGGCTGAGCACCTTCGAGCCGCAGGCTTCGCGACGGCGGCTTTCGTCGGTGCGCTGGTGCTCGACGCGCGCTTCGGGCTCGATCGCGGTTTCAACACCTATGACGACACGATGTCAGATCGAATGTCCGGCCATGTCGGCTACGCCGAGCGCGTGCTCGACGCGCGCTTCGGGCTCGATCGCGGTTTCAACACCTATGACGACACGATGTCAGATCGAATGTCCGGCCATGTCGGCTACGCCGAGCGCACGGCCGACGCAGTAGCCGACGCGGCTCTCGCCTGGCTCGATCGCGCCCCGGAGCGATTCTTCCTGTGGCTCCATTTCTACGACGCGCACGCGGGCTACGACCCACCGCCGGGCTTCGCGAGTGCGTTCGCGAGCCGGCCGTACCAGGGCGAGATCGCGTTCGTGGACTCACAGCTCGGCCGTGTGCTGACAGATATCCGGCGCCGCTGGCCCGTCGGCGGAACGCTGCTGGTCGTAACCGCCGACCACGGCGAGAGCCTGGGCGAGCACGGAGAGGCGACCCATTCATATTCGATCTACGACGCAACTCAGCGGATTCCGCTGGTCATGAGTGGACCGGGACTGCCGCGTGGTCGCGTGGTCGCCGAGACCGTTCGGCTCGTCGACGTGGCCCCGACCGTGATCGGGCTCGCGGGTGCCGCGCCGTTGCTGGAAGTGGAGGGTCGCGATCTGCGGCCATTGATCGCGGGAGATGAGGGCGACGAGCGGATTGCCTACATGGAAACCCAGGCGACCCGACTCGATTATGGCTGGAGTCCGTTGCTGGGAGTTCGCACAGCACGTTTCAAGTATATTCGGGCACCGCGCCCTGAGCTATACGACCTCGAGAGCGACTCCGGCGAACTCCGCGACATCGCGGGCACGAATCCCGAGGAGGTTGCGCGCTTGGATGGACTGCTTGCGAAGCGTCTCGCCTCGGGGATGGTATCGCGAGGGGACAACCGACTTTCGGTGGGGCTGAGCGATTCGGATCGTGAGCGGTTGCGGAGCCTTGGCTATGTCGTCCCGGAGACCGATGGTTCGACGGTTTCGGACCCCCACGCCACTGTCGGGCCGAACCCGAAAGACTCGATCGGCCTGCTTCGGGTGTTGGCTGAGGCCCAAGACGATGTCGACGCCGGCCGTCTGACCGCCGCCCTCGCGCGACTCGAGCAAAGTGGAAATGAAGGTACCGCCGTCCGGGCGATGCGCGCATCGATCGCGGTGGCAACGGACGATTTCGTTTCAGCCGAGCGCGACGCGCGCGCGGTTCTCATCAGCCAAAGTGACCGGCCCGACGTGCTGCTGATCCTCGGGCGCGCGCTCGCGGGCCAGGGGCGACTCGAAGAGGCGCGTGCCGCGATCGAGGCTTCGCTGCTGCTCGATCCGGCGTCGGAGTCCGGCTGGGAGTTCCTCGGTCGCGTCTCCGAGGGGCTGGGTCGGACCGATGCTGCGCGAGAAGCATTTGCGCGCTCACGACAGGCGGACGCTGCTACCCCCTGACAAGTCGGCTATTTCCCGCGGGGGGTGTCATGTCGGCGACCCTTTCGTATCCCGAACACCGCAACCCTTTGAAAACCCAGGTAGAAAGAAGAGCCTGACGCTGGATTGTTTCAGCTTGATACAGCTGCGGTCCTGCCGCATCACAACGCAGATTCTGCGGAATAGAGCTGATTTCAAAAAATATATGTGTACGAGCCCCCATTGTTGTGGGAGGATACGACGGAAGACCCAATCCACAGGCGCACTGCGGAAACCAATCTATCTGAGTGAGGAGAGTAATTATGAGGCGATCAACAATAGCCATTCTTGCAATGCTCTTAGTATTCGGTGCAGGGCAAGCTGGCGCGAAAACCCTCGGTTGGCACGGAACGTTGGACCTAGACCTCGGCGCGTTGCAGACGATCCGAATGCAAGGCAGCGGCGTTTCGACCGTCAACAATTCGGGCGGCGGCTCACACCTGAATACGCTGCGGATCGCGGGCGGCATCACGGGTTCCGGCACGATTCCGGTCACCGACCCGGACACGACCGGCACGATCGCTTCCATCCAAATCAAGGCAACGATCGGCACAGGCACCCTTAGTGGGATCTCCGGCGCACCGCCGTTGAACCCGCCCGCGACCCTTCCGGTCAAGGGCTTCACGCGCGTCTGTCTGTTCACGGGCTGCTCGACAACGGGCTTCCTGCCGCTCAACAACACCACGAACAGCGGTGCGACGGGTATCGGCGTCGGCGGCCTGCTGACGCTCGGCAATGCCGGCGCCATCCGGATCTCGATCATCAATGGTCCGTGGACCCTCGGACAGGTGACCGGGATCAACCAGACCAAGGACGGCGGCTTTGTGACCTTGACGCGGGTTGGCTTCGTGCACGGTGCTGCGTCGAGCAACTCTTCGACGGCAACCGCGTCGGGCCTGATCCAGTTGATTGCACCGCAGCAGGTCAC
>JAFDEI010000347.1 GCA_019310425.1 Deltaproteobacteria bacterium
GTCGACCATCATCAACATCAGGTAGTTGATCTTCTCGAAGCCGAAGGCCTCGCCGAGAACGCGCTCGATTTCAGCCGCCGCCCGCGGCAGCTCTCGGCCGGCTTCGGCGCTGATGGAGCCGAAGTTTTCGGCATCGTCCGTACACACGAGCACCAGGCTCCCGAGTGTCGGCTGCGCCGGCCGCAGCTGCAGCAACCAATGCTCGAATCGCTTCACCACCGAATCCGGGTAGCCGAACTTCTCCGCCGTCACATTCATGGGGCCCTTCCCGGCCCCGTCACGGGGCGTTGCCAGGGGTTTAGCAGGCCCGAGATTCCGAGTCAGCGCGGCCCTTCGCGGGGTCGGCTCGGTGAAGCCGACCCCGCGGTCAATTCGCATCGGCTTCGACTCGGGCAGGCGTGTACCAGATCGGTGAAGTCCAGGCACGCTCCTGGATCGTCTTCGGCACGCTCTCGTCACAGCATGCGGAGAGTTCCTTCGGTACGGAGCCCGCCGCACAATCGACCGCGGCATCGCGGCACACCCAGGCGTTCCAGCGACAGCTCGGGTTCTCGAGCACGCGGGCGTAGTAGAAGGCGGGTGAGCTCGGATCGAAGTCGGGGTCACGCCAGACCGAACAGAGCTCAGCAAAGCCCTCGCCGCGCGGGCTGCAGGTCGCGAAGTCGACATCGGCTTCGGAGTCGGCATTGCCCGCGACATCGAAGATGCGTTCGTGAGTTCGCCCATCTCGCACCCAACCCTTCACGATCTGAATGCGCTGGAGCGGGGTACTCGGAATCTCCCCACCCCCCGGATCGCGCAGCGCCGAGACGACGAAGCTCAGCACTTGGCCCTCGGGCGGAGGCCCGCGCAACTCGCCTCCCATCGGCACCCCCTGCACGTAGCCCTTGGCGGCGAGGTCCGGATCCGAGCAGAGCGCGGGATCGAAATCCCAGCCGCCGAAGAAACGCGCCACGATGCGCGGGCCGCTGGTTCCGTAGACTTCGCGCCGGCGCATTGCCGCGAACAACGCGGGGCGCGAGTTCTCTTCAGCCCAGAGCACCGCCAGGCCGCCCGGATTGAAGTCCGGTCGGTCCGGGTAGGCGGGGACTCCGAAGCGCGCCGTCACGGTTCCCGCGGCGTGCCCCCGATAATCGTCCTCGTCCACCATGCCCGGTGTCCCGAAATGCGTGTCGGTCGAACCGATCAGCCCGAATTGGAACGGGTTCACACCGAGCCTTTGTTGCTGCGCCAGCCCCTCCGCGAGCGCCTCGCGCGCGTACACGAGCGGGGGAATGACGGGCTCGGCGGGCGGCAGCGCCATGTCCTGCAATCGCGGATACGCGAGCGTCTCGTAGACACACAATTCGTCTTCGGCGCCGGCCCGGCACTCGGAGTCGCCCTTGTGTTGCGTCACCTCGACCAGTCGTTCGAGTCGGAGCCGTCGCCGGGCATCCGCGGCGTCGATCGGACTGCCATCCCCGCGCGTGGTCGTCCACATCAAACCGTTGCTGAGGTTGGAATTGTGGGGAATCGCGATCACGTCGCAGCCGGGCTTGCCGTCGATGCACTCGCTCTCGAGCGCGTGCCACAGACCCGCCGCAGTCGGGGTTTCGATGTAACTGGTGGGAGTGTCCTGCGCAACTGCACTCGCGAAGATCACGTTGCGGTGGATGTTGTTGCCGCCCGGCATACCGGTCCATTCGTACCCGACGAAAGTGGTGAATTCGCAGGCCGCGCTGCGGTCGTAGTGTTCCTCGGCGGCTTCCCGAGTCAAACGCCAGGGCTCGCGGGCGGCTGCGAGACAGATCTCACCACCCTTGCCACAAAACGAGTATCGCGCCGGACGTTCACTCGAGTAGGTGTGCCCGTTGATGAGCATGTAGCCGAGCAACGGAAAACGCCGCACGACACGGCACACCAGCGAGCCATGGCCTTCGATCTCCGGGTCGCGGCAGATGCGAGTCTCGCCCATCAGATCGCTGTGATCGGTCACGACGGCGAAATCGAGTGGGCGGCGCAACCGAACCTGGGCGGTTGGATGCCGATGGGCTCACCCTTCGCGAAGCGATAGGCGTCGGCTGGACCCGCAAGCGTCCCCTGCCCCCAGGCGTCGGAGGAAAACGTCGTGTGGACGTGTGTGTCGCCGAAGAACGGCCGGCGAAGCGCCGTGCGTTCATCGCAACCGATGCCTTCTCCCGCGAACGCCGGCGCCGACGCGGCGAGCAGGAGCGCGAGGATGAAGGCCAGCCCGCACAGACCGCGCGCCCGCCTCATGAGAGCACCTGGAGCAGTCCACCCGTGAGCGCGCGGCCAAAGGGTGTCCGATACGGCTCGAAGAGCAGCGCCACGAACAGGCCGAAGCCGAGGCAGGCCCAGGTAATCGTCGACGCGTACGCGAGGGGCAGGCGCGCGAGCAGCTTCGCAATCACCCACGCGATGACCCAACAGGCCAATGTAGTCAGGAGGGTGACGCCGACGAGCAGCGCCACGATCAAGCCGACCGGGCCGGCTGCGCCCTCCGTCAGCGCAATCGAGGAACTCGCGCAGGCGAGAATCGCGTATCGGGCCGCCGGCACGAAGGCGTGGCCGACGACCGACAGCGGCCAGGGCAGGAGCAACCACAGGCCCAGGAACCAGATCCGGCGCAGCGTGCGGGACTTCATCACGGGGGATCTTCTCCGAACCGCTGCGACTAGGCAACCTCGACCTGCGCGCACCGGCTACCATCCAGCTTGTGATGTGAACCCAAGCACGGGAACCCGTGCTGTGATCGGAGGAGTCGTGAACGTCAAGGTGAGCGAGCTGATGAGCGAGTCGGTGGTGACGACGCAGCCACACAAGACCGTCGAACACGTCCGCGCCCTACTCGAGCGCAACCGCCTTTCCGCCGTTCCGGTCGTCGATTCGAGCGAGGAGCCGGTCGGGATCGTCTCGGCCACGGACCTGCTTCCCGATCTGAAACCGAATTCCCCGATCAGCTCGATCATGACGGAGAAGGTCTACACGGTTCCAAGATACGACGACGTCAGCACAGCAGCTCGAGTAATGCGCAACCACAAGATCCACCGCGTCGTCGTCACGCACGAGCAGCGGGTGGTCGGCGTATTGAGTTCCTTCGACCTGCTGAAACTCGTAGAGGGTCACCGCTTCGTCGCGAAGAACCCTCCCAGCAAATCAACGCGGCGCCCCCGGTCCCGATGATGCGACCATGCTGACCGCACGCGAGGTAACGGTCGAGCCTCTTTCGATCCAACGCTTCGAATCCATCTTGAATCCGGCGGATTTCGCCGTGGCGATGAAGCAAGGCGCCGCCATGAGCGAGCGCATGCAGGGGCGCGTCTTCTGGAACGTGAACACCACCGCGGTCGGAGGCGGTGTGGCGGAGATGCTGCAATCGCTGCTTCGCTATTCGCGCGGTATGGGCATCGATGCGCGCTGGGTGGTGATCGCGGGGACCCCCGAATTCTTCCGGCTCACCAAACGGCTCCACCACGCCCTCCACGGCGCGAACGGGGATGGCTCGCTACTGGACGACGCTGCGCGAAGCATCTACGAGCGGGTGCTGCTCGAGAATTCACGCGACATCTGTGCACGCGTGCGAAGCGGCGACGTCGTACTGCTACACGACCCGCAGACGGCCGGACTCGCCCCACTGCTTCAGCGGGCCGGGGCCCACGTCATCTGGCGTTGCCACATCGGAGCCGACCAGGCCAACGAACAGGTCGAATACGGCTGGAACTTCCTCGCTCCCTACCTGAAAGATGTCCCGAACTTCATCTTCTCACGCGAGGCGTACGTTCCCGATTCCTGCGACCACGGCAAGGCCACGATCATCCAACCGAGCATTGACGCGTTCTCACCCAAGAACTGCGACCTCGACCCCGCGACCGTGCGGACGGTGCTGGTGCACACGGGCCTGGTCGAGGGGCCCCCGCCCGACCCGCCGCAGCACACCTTCCTGCGTGAAGACGGCACCCCCGGCCGAGTCGAACGGCGCGCAGACATCGTCCGCCTGGGCCGCGCGCCCACCTGGGAGGCGCCGCTGGTCGTCCAGGTATCGCGTTGGGATCCACTCAAGGATCCCGTCGGCGTCCTCCGCGGTTTCGCGCGACTGTGCGACCGGGCCACGACCAACAAGGCGCACCTGATCCTCGCAGGACCGAACGTGACCGGCGTCGCCGACGACCCGGAAGGCGGCGAGGTCTTCGCGACCTGGCGGCATGGCGCAGTCTCCCCCACGCGACTCGCAATCGGATCCATCTTGCTTCCCTTCCGACCAACGACGTCGCGGAGAATGCCGTTATCGTGAACGCGCTCCAGCGTCACGCGACGGTGGTTGTCCAGAAGAGCCTGCGCGAGGGATTCGGACTCACCGTGACGGAGGCCATGTGGAAGGCGCGCCCGGTGGTCGCGAGCGCAATCGGCGGAATCCGTGACCAGATCGAGGATCGCAAGAGCGGCTACCTGCTCGCCGACCCG
>JAFDEI010000032.1 GCA_019310425.1 Deltaproteobacteria bacterium
TCGCGCCGTTCTGCCAACGCACCCGAATGGTCTCGATCCGGTTCGCGTCGCCGAGCCCGAAGTGCAGCGTCGTCGCGTGCTGCCCCATCAGCGTCTCGCCCGTGACGACGCGCCGGATCTGGGTCCTTCCGTTCGCGCGGACGCTGACCGACGCGCCCACGGGCGACTTCCCATCGCCCTGTTCGCGCAATTCCACACCGACCCAGGCGTTCCCGGTGTCGAGGCGATTGCGGTAGATGTGCAGCTTCTCGCCTTCGGCGCCCAGATGTTCCGTCACGAGCAGGTCGACGCGTCCGTCGCGGTCGAGGTCCGCGCTCACCGCCGAGCGGCTGTCGAATTGGTCCGCGACTCCGAGCAGGAACGCGACGTCGACGAATTCCTCACCTCGGCGGTTCATCAACAGGTGGTTCTTCTGGTAGCCGTCCCAAGACTCTTCGCCCGAACGCAGCCTCTGCGATTCTTCTGTGAACAGGCTCGCGAGTGTCGGGTCCGGCTCCGACACCCCGTCGTAGAGGTCGTGGCTCCAGAAGTTCGAACAGTAGTCCTCGGTGCTCTCCCCACTCTGGTGGCCGTTCGCAGCAAAGAGGTCCGGGTCACCGTCGTTGTCGAAATCGAACGCGGTCGTTCCCCACGTCCAACCCGTGCGCGAAACCTCGTCGGCGAAGTCCGTCTCGTACCAGCCTTCGTCGCGTGCAACGTAGAGCCGATTTCCGAACCCCATTCGCATCCGCATCTCGGTCACGTCGGGGCGGTCCGCACGCGCGAGACCCAGCGCATCGAGCCGCCGGGCCGTCGTGGAGCCCATGCCGGCGACGAAGAGGTCGAGCCGGCCGTCGAGGTCGAAGTCGGCGAACGCGGCCGACATGCCGAACAGGTGGCGGTCGCCGCGCAGCGTGTCATTGGCGTCCGTGAAGCGACCCGTCCCGTCGTTGTGGTAGAGGTCGACGCCCGCGTAGTCGCTCACGACGAGCAGATCGAGATCCCCATCCGAGTCGAGATCCACGAAGCTGCTCGCGTAGGTGCGCCGGAAGCGTTTCGCGCCGAGTCCGGCCTCGTCGGTAGCGGGTGTCCAGTTCCCGTCACCGTCGTTCAGGAGCAGGTAGGCGGGGTAGCCGTCGTTCGCATCGTAGAACGGCGTGGGCATCTGTCCCTCCACGTAGGCCGGCTTGTACTGCCCGAGCCAGACGTCGAGGTCGCCGTCCGCGTCGACATCGCCGGTGGTGAGGACCGACGGCCCGCGTAGCGGCTCGTCGAATGCGATCGCCTGCGGCTCGCCGGAGAAGCGCCCCCGCTCGTCCCCGCTGTAGAGAACGAGGTCGCCGCGGGCGCGGCTGGCGAGGAGATCGGAATGGCCGTCCCCGTCGAAGTCCGCGATGACGGCGGCTTCGGTCAACAGGTAGGGGTGTTCGAGCAGTCGCGCCGCGTCGAAACCAGCCTCTCCGCGATTCCAGAGGACCTGTGCGCTTCGCACCATGACGATGTCGACGAGGCCGTCGCGATCGAGGTCGTGGAGCAGGAGCGGGTGAATGCCTACGTAGGGGTCGGGGCGCCGGGGCGAGTGCAGCGAGAAGATCCGCTCGAAGGCTGGTGGTCCGTTTCGAACGAACATTTCGAGGCCGGTCGCATTGACCCGTGTGGGGGCGAAGTGATCGTGCGCGTCTCGCTCTGAGGACCACTCGACCGCGAGGTTGCCCTCGACTGTGATTCTCCGTTCGCCCGCCCCTCCCCCCGCTGGGCCGACTACGTGCAGGACGATGGAAACGAGGGAGCGCGCCGGTGCGCCCGTCTGCGGCGGCTCGAAGCTCGTGTGGTGCCATTCGGACTGCACGAGCTCGTACCCTCCAGTCGCGAGCTCGTGAACGAACGCGGACCACTGTGCCCGATCGAGGTCTCGCTTCGGCTCGGCCAGCGCGAAGCGCTCGATGCCGTGGTCCAGGGCTTCGATCGGGACGGGTTTGCCGAGGGTGATGCGCTCGAGCGCGACGCGGGCCAGAACGTCGGCCTTCGCGGCCGGATCGCCGCGTCGGTCCGCCGCGAGCAGGGCGTCCCATAACGCGACGAGCGACTGCTCGTACTGCTGGGCGAGCCGTTCGTTGGCCCAGACGGACTCGTCCAGGCGGGAGCGCTGCGCCCGCCACGCCTCGAGCGATGCGGGCCGGCGGTCGTCTTCATCGCACGCGAGCATGCAGGCCAGCGTGCCGACAAGGGCGAATCTCAACGAACGGTGGGCATGTCGAGAGGCGAGAGAGCCAGTCACCCTGGAAGAGTAAGCCACTCGAGAGTGATAGACTCCGTCGCCGATGAAGACGCGCCGGATTCTTCAGCTGCTCGCTTGCATCGCAACACTCGTCGTCCTCATCTTCTTGCTATTGCCGTCGCTTCGCCGTCCGGAGCCCCCGGAAAACGAAGATGAGTTCGTGCGCGCCGTCTGCAGCAGCTGTCATTTCTTCCCGGAGCCGGGTGTGCTGCCTCGCTCGGTTTGGCGGGCCCAGATCGAGCAGATGGCGCTGCTCGTGGGCACCCTTCCCGCGGGCTCTGCGGTATTCGATTTCGACGTCGAGGCCTTCATTGCCTGGTACGAGAGCCGGGCGCCCGAGCGGCTGCTGATGGAGCAGCCCATTACGCGTGTCGAGCCCGGGCCCCTTCGCTTCGCCCGCCGTTCGATCCGACTCGGTCGCGCGAGCGGGTCCGGAGTCGCGACGGTCGGGCGCGTCGGGTCGCAGCTCGTGGTGCCCAACATGGCGCTGGGCAGCATTCATCTCCTTTCCCGAGCGACTGGCCCCCGCCTGCTCGCGCAGGAGGCTGGGCATCCGGCGCGCGTGTCGGTGGGCGATCTCGATGGCAACGGCCTCGACGACCTCGTGATCGCCGATCTCGGCAACATGATGCCGACGGACGACCCGACGGGGCGCGTCCTCGCCGCGCTACAGCTCCAAGTCGGCGAGTACGAGCTTCGGACCCTCGCCCATACGATCGGTCGCGTCGCCGACGCTCGCCCGCTGGACATCGACCTCGACGGCGACCTCGATCTGGTCGTCGCCGCGTTTGGGTACTTGCTCGAGGGCGGGGTGTACGTGCTTCGCAACGAGTCCGTCGCGGACGCGCTCGCCTTCCGCCCGGAGCGTGTCACCAACCGGACGGGCGCGGTGTCCGTCATCCCGGTCGACGATCTTCAGCCTGGGACCGGCCCGGGCTTCGTCGTGGCGTTCGCCCAGCAACACGAGATGGTGTCACTGTTTCTTCCGCGAGAGTCGGAGGGATACGAAGAGCACGTACTCTATCGAGCGCCGCATCCGGCCTGGGGTACGAGCAACCTGAGCGCGGCCGATCTCGACGCGGACGGCGACATCGACTTCCTGTTGTCGAACGGGGACACGCTCGACGACGGCGTCGCGATCAAGCCCTATCACGGCGTCACGTGGCTCGAGAATCAGGGCGCGGAAGGCTTCCGCGCGCACCCCATCGGACGGCTCTACGGTGCGCACGCCGCCGAGGCCGGTGACCTGGACGGCGACGGCGACCTGGATATCGTCGCCTGTGGGTTCCTGCCCCAGGTCGAGCTCCCCGTTCCCGCCAACGCCATCCGCCTCGACACCGTGGTCTGGTTCGAGCGCGACGGCGACGCGTGGATTCCCTGGGAGATCGAGTCGGGGCACCCGCGACACACCGGCGTGACGCTGTTCGACCTCGACGAGGACGGCCGACTGGACATCGTCGCGGCCGTCAACCGGGCATGGGATGCCGCTCCCGTCGAGACGGGTCCATCGCTCGAAGTGTGGTTCAACCGCGGGAACGCCGCTAGTACCGGATCTCCGCGACCTTCTCCCTCCGGCCGTCCTCGGCGACCATAAGGTCGCCTGCGGGGTCCTACGGTCCGAGGGTCACGGATCTCCGGCACTATCGGCGTTCCCGCGTAACGCTCGGCGGAGGCCTGTCGGATCTCCGGCGCGATCGGCGTTCCCGCGTAAGGCTCGGCTGGGTCAATCAGATGTTCGGTTCGACCAGGTGTCGCGGAGCGTTCCTGTCTGCCGTGGCGGCTTTCCGCATCACCAGTGTCGCTAGCCAGTAGGTCAACGCGGGGACGACGCAGGCGGCGACCGACGCCGGCATGAGTCGGAAGAGAGCGTGGGTTTCGCCGGTGATCGGGTTGAAGAGGAAGAGGTACAACCCCTGCCCGAGTAGCAGGGACGCGAGGGCGGGCCAGTGGAAGCCGTGGCTGTAGTGGTAGGCGCCACCGGGAGCGCCTTCGAAGATCGCCCATAGCGAGAGCCGCTGCCGTCGCAGAACGAAGAAGTCGACGAAGACGATGCCGACGATGGGCGCGTACATCGTGCCGTTGTAAGCGAGGAAGGCGTCTCCCAGGTCGAAGAGTTCATGCGGCCAGAACACGAACGGTACGCACGGGGCGATGGTCAGCAGCATCAGCCGCTTCCACTGCATATCCCGGAGGCCCGGCACATGACGCAGCGCCAGCCCGCTCGCGAAGAGTGAGACCGCGGTCGACGTCACGTTCGCAAGGGCCACGAAGCCGAGCGCGAGCACCCCGAGAAACACACCGCCGATCGGCACCATCCACTCGGTGGGGTCACTCGACCGCACGACGAGTGCCGAGAAGAGGCCGACGCAGCATACGAGCGCGCCCGCGAGTCCGAGCTGCAGGAGTTCCGGGTAGATCGCGTTGCGCCGCGACCGCGTGTTGCGGGCCAGGAATCCGATCCCGCCCCACCACGAGATGCCGCCCGCGATGCCGAGTTCGAACGCGATCATGTAGTTGATGAAGGGAGTCGGTCCCGGAGCGAGCGGCTCCGCGGCGGCGATCGTCTCCCAGCCCTTCTCGTACAGCAACACGTACAGCATGAACGCGACCAGCAGTGCGAGGCCGGGTGTGATGATCGAATTGGCGAGTTTGAGCAGATGCACGCCACGCGTCACGATCAGGTAGGAGAACCACAGGCCGAGCGCGACGCCGACCCCGACGAGCCAGCGGCCCGGCTGGTAGCCGAGCGCCTCGGCGATGTTGTGCAGGCCGTTTCCGAACATCACGAGGATCAGCCCGGACCAGCCCAGCATGTTGATCAGGTAGAAGATCAGCATGAGCTGGGCGCCGCGCTGACCGAAGGCGGGCTTGCACGAGTCCATCTGCTCGAGCCCGTAGCGCTGGCACGCGATCGAGAGCGGCATCGTCGTCACGAACAGGCCGATGAGGGTCCCGGCGACCAGGCAGACGATTCCCTGGACGGCGCCGACCAGCTCGGCGACGTAGCCGCCTGTCAGGAAGCACCAGGTCGCGACCGCGTACGCGAAACAGGTGGTGTGCGCGCCCACGGTTCCGTACTCGCGTTCGCCGAGGAGGACCGGCATGCGGCCGAGGACACTGTCCTGCTCCGTTTCGGGCGTGCTCACGCAGCCCACCACCAAAACGCCAGAAGGGGCAATGCGAAACCGAACACGATGCAGATGGTCCAGTCCAAAGTCGTGAAGCGACCGAACTCCGCTTCGTCGTGGGATTCGAGTTTTTCGATCCGACGCTCGAGCTCGCGCGCGCGGGGGTTTTCAGGCTCGGTCGCGTTCACATCGATGCCTGGGCGGCTCCGTTGTCATCATCAACGCGCACGGACGAGACACTAGTCTGCAGCAGGAGAAGGCTCAAGCGGCTTACGAGTTGAAGCCCAGTCCGAGGCGGTCGAGCAAGCGCAGCCAGGGACCGCGCCGCCCGCCGTTTCGATCCGCGCGCGCCAGCTCCCATTGGGTGAGCTGGATGGCGAGATAGCGCAGCGGCTCGGGGGGCCAGGGTACGGCGCGACGACGCGCCAGGCGAAGTTTCAAGCGCGAGCTATCGGGATGGTCGAGACGGTCGAGGCCGATCTGCGCACCGAAGCGACTCGCCACGACGCCGAGGCCCGTGTAGCCGATCGCCCAGGCGACCCGACCTGCGAAGGCGGACCCGGTATCCATGCAGAAGCGCGTGGTCGTGCCGATCGGGCCTCCCCAGGTGTGGCTGAATCGCAGCCCGGCGAGCTGGGGAAACGTCTTGAAGAACTGGCGCGAGAGCAGTTCGAGGCTTTCGGGCCGCTGCTCGTGTTCCTTGCGCAGGCCGCTGCCGTAGTGGTAGATGGCGTCGTAGCCACCCCACAGGATCCGATCGTCGTCGGTGAGTCGGTAGTAGTGGAAGCGGTTGCCGCAGTCGCCGACCCCCTGCCGGTTCTTCCAACCGATCGCCGCCATCTGCGACGCAGAGAGGGGTTCGCTCATGAAGGCGTAGTCCCAGACCGGAACCACTGCGGGGCGCATGCGTCGCAACGGGCTGCGGAAGGCGTTCGTTGCGAGCAGCACCTTGCGGGCACGCAGGCGGCCGCCGGAAGTGTGGAGCTCGATTACGTCTCCGGAGCGCGCAATGCGCTCGACCGATGTGCCTTCGAAGATGCGCACCGAGAGCCGCTCGAGCGTCCGCTGGAGCCCCCAGCAGAGCATGGCCGGGTCGAGCACGCCACCGCCTCCGCTCTGTACCCAGATTCCTCCGTGGTAGGTCGGGGACGCGAGCTCGCCCCGCACCTGCTCCCGGTCGAGCCAGACGGCCTCGCCTCCGAATCCTTCGACGACTTCGACGTGCTCGCGCAGCCCTTGAACCTGGTACGGCTCGGTCGCGACGTCGAGCTTTCCATGACCTTCGTAGCGCGCGTCGATGGCATGGCGGTCGAGGGCCTCGAGCATCTCTTGAAAGTTGCGATTCCCCAGTTTCACGAGCTGCGCCATCTCGTCGGGGAAGTGCATGAGTCCGTTGTCCAGGCCATGGGTGACGCAGGGATCGGCGAAGCCTCCGTTTCGCCCGGAGGCGCCCTCGCCGATCCGGCTGGCCTCGAGCAGCACGATGTCACGCCCCGGCGACTCCTCCGCCGCGAGCAGGGCGGCCCACAGCCCCGTGAAGCCTCCGCCCACGATCGCGAGATCGGCTTCCTCGTCCTTCGCGAGTGCCGCCGTCGGCTCGGGCCGCTCGGGACGGTCGAGCCAGTAGCAGGCGGGGCGCGCAGCTTCGAGTGCGGCGAGGTACGGGTCGATAACGTTATTCCATGCTCGCGAAACGCGGCGCGAATACGATGTTCTGGGCCCGGTCCACGGTCGTTGGTCTGCCGGAGGCTATCGGAGTCGGCCGAGACCCGCTTGGGTGATGCCCGTCCGAGCCGAGGCGACAGAGGGTGGTGGTGGGCACGAAGCCTCGCGGGCTGCTACCCAGGAAACCTCTTGCCACGGAGGTGTCATGCAGAGATCTTCCTCTGTCGTTGTGTTCGTGTTCACGTTCGTTCTCGGCGGGCTCATGGGGGCCATGCCGGTTCATGCCGCCGACGAAAAGGTCATCGATGCTCCAGCGGATGCGCCGAAGGCCCCGGTCAAGGGCGGGCCGAACGACGAGACTGCGCTCTGGTGGGACGATCCAAAGATCGCGAAGTCCTTGTCACTGACGGACGAGCAGCGGAAGAAGATGGGGGAGTACCTGAAGGTCTATCGCAAGCAGGTACCCCCAAACCGGAAACCGGAGGTGTTCCACGAGACCCTCGTGCAAGGTGACTGGAAATCCGCCCGTAGCGAGAGCGAGAAGCTCGCCAAGAGCGCGGCGGAGTCGATTCAAATGCGCGGAACGCTCAAGATCGACGTCCTCTCGTTGCTGAGCAAGAAGCAGCGCGAAACGCTGGTCGACCGGTATCCTCGCCTGATCTACAAGCCGTGGCGGCGCGCCATGCGCGGGGCTTCGCAGCGCTAGCCGGGCGCTCGCGGCGTGTTGCCGGGCTTCGCCCGTTCCGGCGGAATCGAATGCAGCCAATCGTCCCGGATCCTCCGAGCCCTCTACGCGCCGCACTGGGCCTGCTCGCGTCCGTACTCGCGCTGTGCACGGTCGTCGTCGTCGCGCACGGAGAACCGCGCGAACCGGAAGAGACGCTGCGGGAGTCGCCGCCCGAGACGATCCTGTCCGCGATCGAGCAGCTCGAGTCTCAGCACGATGCGAAGTGCCAGTCGTCGGCCAGCCGCTTCGAGGACTTCCTGTTCGGGACGCCACTCTCGGCCCAGGCCCGCCTCGCCCACGATGAAGCGAAGCGGCGCGTCGCGCTGCGGCTCTGGTCTGCGGCTTCGCGGTCGGCTGCGGAGGCGGGTGACGCGACGATCGAGGCCGGACATGTCGACCGCGAAGCTGCAGCGATCGCGATACCGACACAGCAGGACGACGGGCGGATCCGCCTCGAGCTCGCAAGCGGACGTGCGGTCGAGCTCGAAGGCCGCCGGCTGGAGCAATACGCGAGCATCGCGTACTCGCTCCGAGCCGTGCTTGCCGTCGATCAGGAACAGCTCCTGGCGGGCGGCGATCCGCTCCGGCCGCTCTCGCGCGAGGGAGTCGACGCCCTTGCGCGCGCGCTCGATCTCCTGAGCCTGGCCGCTCTGGAGCTCGCGGATCGCGATGCTCGGATGCGAAACGAGTTCGAGGTTGCGAAGCGGAGTCTGATCTCGGCCTGGGCTCGCGTCGCGCCAATGCCCGAAGCCGCTGCCGGAAGTGACGCTCTTGCGGCCCGCTCGGCTTCTCCCGACCCCGCAATAGTGCGCGCGCAGTCGCTCGCGCTGCTCGAGCGGATCGCGGATGGGAAGCTCTTGGCCTACCAGCGCTACAACGACATCGACGGGAAAGAGGCGCACAAGCTCCTGGTCTTCAACATCAGTCGCTTCTACGCCCGGCAGCCGCTCTCGCGCTACCGAACGGATCGCCGGACCTTCATCGCGGCCTTCCGGAGCCGGCTGGATACGTTCGCCGGCGAGCTCCTGCAGGCCGCCGACGAGCGAGCGAGCGCAGCGGGACACCACCTGATCCGCGCCGCGGACGCGCAAGCTGCCACCCAGCACCTCGTCCCGCAGCGGATCGACGAGTTCGAGGATGTGCACGTCTTCCCCAATCTGCCCGCAGAGGCGCGAGTGACCCTCGAGGCGTTCGACTGCGACTCGCTGCGAGACTTCGGGCTTCACTGGCGCTCCCTGGTGCGCGCGGCCCGGGCGGCCCCCGATGCCCGGCGCCTGCCGGATCCGATCGCTGCGGAAATCCTCGCCGAGACCATCTCGCAGTACGGCGTGCTGCTGCTCCGCCTGGCCGGCGAGATCGCCGATCAGGGTGTCGCGGCCGTGCGTCTCCACCCGGACCACCTGGCCCCGGCGGCCGCGGTCGCCGGTGACCGCGCCCTGCGCCACCGGACCGCGCCCGCTCACGAGCCGGCCTCGGGTGTCATCGCGTCGGCGCCGGGCTCCACGGCGCCACCCGACGGCGAGCGCTTCTTCAGCGATGTCACCGTCGCAGCGGGCATCGACTTCACGCACCGCTCGTCCCGTTGGCTGGGAGAGTTCCGGCAGCGTCTGCTCAAGACACCGCCGACCTTCTCGGGCGGTGGTGTCGCGGCGGAGGACGTCGATGGCGACGGGGACGTCGACCTGCTCTTCGTGGGTGGCGGTGGGAACGCGCTCTACCTGAACGACGGCAGCGGTCGCTTCACGGACGTCACGGAGCAGGCCGCGCTCGCGGCCGTGCGACCCGACGGAACACACGGTGAGCCCCGCAACCCGCTGTTCGCCGACTTCGACAACGACGGGCGCCCCGACGTGCTGATCACCTACGTGAACGATGACCACCGTCTCTACCGCAACCTCGGGAGCGCCCGCTTCGAGGATGTCTCGGCCGCCGCCGGACTCGGCGGGGCGGGCCTGGTGGGCGGCCCGGCGACGGTCTTCGACTTCGACGGCGACGGGCTGCTCGACATCTATGTGAGCTACTTCGGCGACTATCTCCACGGCGTCATGCCGACCCTCGAACGCGACAACCGCAATGCGCTGCCCAACCGGCTCTTCCGCAACCTCGGGAACCTCCGGTTCAGCGACGTCAGCGCGGGGAGCAACGCGGACGACACCGGCTGGGCCCAGGCGGTCTCGACACCGGCTGGGCCCAGGCGGTCTCCCACACGGACTTCGACCGGGACGGGCGGCAGGACCTGATCGTGGCGAATGATTACGGGCGCAACGCATTCCTGCGCAACTTGGGCTCGGGGCGCTTCGAGAACGTGACGGCGGCACTGGGAATGACCAAGGCGTTCCACTCGATGAACGTCGGGATCGCGGATCTCAACGACGACGACTTCCCGGACGTCTACATCTCGAACCTCGCCACGCTGGTGAAGGACGACAAATACACCTTCCCGGACGGGAACACGCCGCTTCAGTTCGACCTGCGCGCGATGGCGGGAATGCTCGTCAAGGAATCGAACGTGCTCTACTTGTCCCGCCTTCACGAGAAGCAGCTCGTCGCCTACGCACCGTCGAGAGACGTCGAGCGGGGCGAGACCTCCACCGGCTGGGCCTGGGACGCGGAGTTTCTCGACTTCGACCACGACGGCGACGACGACCTGTACGTGGTCAACGGCACCAACGACTTCAACACCTTCTCGATGGTGTATCGGCGCTTCCACGACGACGGGACCTCCAGCGAGCACGTTCTCGACCACCGACGCGAGTCGAACGTCTTCTTCCGAAACGAGGGCGGGAAGCTCGTGAACGTCTCCCGCGAGAGCGGCGCCGACTTCACCGCGAACTCGCGCAGCACCGCTTACCTCGATCTCGAGGGGGACGGAGACCTCGACATCGCAGTGAACAATTTCCACGGCAAGGCGACGATCCTGCGCAACGACGCCGCCAAGCGGGGTGGCTGGCTGAAGCTGCGCCTCGTCGGAGACCCGGAACGCGGCACGAGCCGCGATGCGATCGGCACGCGCATCACGGTGATCACCGCGGACGGCTCACGCCGACACCGGGAGGTGCAGGGCGGCTCGGGCTATCTGTCGTTCAACCCCACGCAGCAGCACGTCGGCCTCGGCGGCTTCACCGCCGCGGACGCCCTGATCACCTGGCCGAACGGCGACGTCCAGACCGTGGCCGGGCTGGCCGCAAACGCGGCCTACGAGGTGCGCCAGGGGCGGGCGGGCGCGCAAGCGGCGGACTGAGAGGCTCCCATCTCGGCTTTGCATCAGGTATTCGCCCCAAAATATTCGAAGAAAAAGAGCCCAGTGAGTTAACAGATCAGCGACTCGAAAGGCTCTAGGGCTTCCCAAGTTGCGCTCTAATGTCGCTGTTCTTCCTCCAAGCCACGGAGACACGACTTCAGGTAGCGGTTGCTCTCGTTGCGCGTTAACTAGCCGCCTCCCCTTCCCGGGGTGCCCCAAGCAAATACCGAGCCGGGAGTCAAGTTATTCGTTGACAATCGCACAACCCAGCGAGAGAATTGATACTGAGGCGTGATATGCCTCCGGGAGGTGTCTCGACCATGCTAGTCAGCAGACTCGTCACCATTTCGCTCGCGATCGGACTCTTAATCATTTCGGCGGCAAGCGAGTCGTTCGCCGGCACGAAGCTCTACAAAGGCTCCTGGATCGCCGAGTCGTTCGGCAACGACCGGGTGGGTATCGGGACGCTGGAGTCGCAGTACTTCGAGGTGCTGGGGATTCCACAGGGCGCCAACTGTCATCCCAATGCGCCGCTGTGCCCCATCTCATCGACACCCGTCACGACGGCCGGAGCCGGGACCGTGTTTAATCCCATCGGGCCTGGCTGCAGGGCGCTCACGGCGGGCGAAACTCCGCGTCCTGCGAAGGGCGACACGCTCCGACCTCCCAACGGCAAGGCGGCGGGTGCCCCTCAATTCGGCTGCCCCGGGCCTGCCCCCTGCACCTGCTCAGCGACTGCGAACAAATTTGGTCCACCCTGCGACAAGACACCCCCGCTCTATCGGAACTCGGCCTTCTTCACCGTGGGCGGAGCAGCGAGCAACCAGACCTGCACCGGCGCCCAAACAGTCCTGCTAGGCAAGACGACGGCATACCTGGCGCCGGGCGACCCCAAGCGCGGCATCGCGATGAAGGGCGCCCCCGTTTCGGGCTCCGCGAACGCGACGACGACGGGTACCTCCTTCAAGTTCCCCGCGGCTCTCGCGACACCGGGGCCGGGAAACGGCATGCGCCGGACGGACCAGGGTTCTTTCATCGGCGAGGGGCCGTACCTCTACAGCTACACCTACGCCAATCTGCGGAACGACGCGGGGAGCTTCGGGCCCGGTAAAGGCTTCTTCTCGACGGCTGCCGCTCCCACCACACTGGTGTTCGACCAGCAGGCCGGCGGAACCACTGTCCAGAAGGTCACGGTGAAGCGAGGGTCGAACCGCTTTGGCGGCGTCATGAAGCTCCTGGGAACCTACAGCAACAAGGTCTGCTACTTCTACGCGGGCGGCTGCGGGCTCGGCTACGGCACCTGGGGGTACCAGAATGTCGGGGCGGCGGGCTACAAGAGCGGCGGCGTCGTGACGGCTTCCTATACGACTCAATTCGTGCAGGTCTACTACAACACGGCGATCGCGACCTTCGCCAAGTACGATGTCGTCGAGCAGCGCTTCCCGTGGACGACGGGGACCGTGACGCTCACAGCCACCGCGCGCGGGCCCAACAAGACCTTCGAGCAACGCAAGGGCTTCGACAACCGAACGGGCTCCGGCTACGGGACGGTCCAGCTGGTGAGCCCGCTGCTCACGCAATGGCTCGCGCAATCCGCGAACGCCGTAAAGATGGAGACCGGCGGCATCGCGGTCATGCAAATCAAGTTCCTGCCGGAGCCTGGCGGGATTGCCAGCTTGATCGCCGGCGTATCGATGCTGTGTGTGTTCGGCCGATTGCGACGCTGAGCCGGACCGTCGATCTAGCTGCCTCGAAGCCCGGGCGATCGCCCGGGCTTCGTTGCGTTGGCGGTCACACAAGCAAGCATCTTGCCTTGCCGTTGATTCGAATCAGTCGATGCTAGAGTAGGCCCATGTCGAACCGCCTCTTCGCCCGGCGACTGTTCTTCATCGTCGTCGCAACTGGACTCATCCTGGGCGGTGTGGCCGTGCAGGTCGACATCCGCACGAACCCGCGACCGCTCGGCGGCCCGGACGAGATCGCCAGCCTCGCGGCGCGAGACGATCTCAATCTGCTCTTCGTCTTGATCGATACCCTGCGCGCCGATCGTCTGAGCGCCTACGGCTATCGTCGCGAGACGAGCCCGAACATCGACGCGCTTGCGGCCACGGGGGTTCGCTTCGCGGAGAACCTCTCCCAGTCGTCCTGGACGAAGTGCTCGATGGCTTCGCTGTGGACGGGCTCCTACCCGGCGCGGACCGGCGTGACTCGCGCCCCCCAGGTCATCTCCGAGAACGCTCGAATGCCCGCTGAGATCCTGAAGGACGCCGGCTTTCGCACCTATGCGATCTGGCGAAACGGCTGGATCCGTCCGGGCTTCGGCTTCAGCCAGGGCTTCGAGGTCTACCACAGCCCGCGGGCCACTCCGGTTCCGGCGAGTGTACGTCGCGAGCGGCCGGCCGCCTCCATCGTCGGCACCGACCAGGATACGATCCATTCGGCGATCGAATTCCTGCGCACGCACGGCAACGAGCGCTGGTTCCTCTATCTCCACCTGATGGACGTCCACCAGTACGTCTACGACGAGAATTCCGCGCTCTTCGGGACCACGTATTCGGACATCTACGACAACTCGATTCGCTGGACCGACCGCGTGCTGGGGAGCCTGATCGACGAGCTCGACGCGCGCGGGCTGCGGGAGAAGACCCTGGTCGTGCTGGCGGCCGATCACGGCGAAGCCTTCGGCGAGCACGGCCGGGAAGGGCATGCTCGGGACGTCTACGGAGAGGTCACCACGACCCCGCTGATCGTGAGCTTTCCGTTTCGTCTCGAGCCCGGCGTAGTCGTCGAGAGCCCGAGCGAGAACGTGGATCTCTGGCCGACTCTCCTCGACCTGCTCGGCCTGTCGCCCCTCGAAGACCCCGACGGCCGCTCGCGCCGACCGGAACTCCTCGCGGCCGTTCGTGGTGAGCCCGCACCGGCGAACGAGAGCCTGCGGTTTTCACACATCGACCAGTCGTGGGGTCGGAGCGCGCGCAAGCCGCGCCCGATGGTCTCGGTCAGCGAGGGGTCGTATCGGCTCTTCCGCAAGGAGGGCGCTGATTCTCCCGAGCTGTTCGATCGCTCCACGGATCCCTACGAGCAGGTCGACCTGGCGCTGGAACGGCCCGAGGTGTTGGCGCGCATGACCCAGCTCGCGGAAGACTACCTGGCACGTTCACCCGCCGACTGGGCGGGCGGGGCCGACGTAGAGATCGATCCCAAGGAACTCGAGCAACTGCGTGCCCTCGGCTACCAGGTCGAGTAGTGCGGCCCCGAGCGGGGCTCAGAAGTAGGCGGAGAGTGTCAAGCCGAACATGCGCGGGTCGTTCCAGACCTCGAGGATCGCGTTCGTCCCCAGCGAAATATCGAAGACGTCGATCTTGTAGCGCTCGTCCGTGAAGTTCTCGACCCAGCCGGCAATCTCGAATCGCCCGTCGGGGGTGCGGTAGGCGAGCCGTGCGTTGTGGACGAAGTAGGGATCCTGGGAGATGACTTCGATTTTTTGCGGGTCGAGGTAGACCTTCGAGCGATAGCTGACGGCGTACTGCGGGACGAGGGAGCCCCATCGGCCCAGCGGGATCTGGTACTCGGCGACCCCCGAGAAGTTCCAGGTGGGCGCCGAGATCAGCGGATTCCCGCTGTAGTCGAACTCGGAGAACCTGTCTGGACCTCGTGAAGTGCTCGTTGCTTTGTTGACCACGAAGTCGACGAACTCGGTGTCGAGCCAGCCGCCGGCGAACTGCAGCAGGAGCCCGGGAAACGGCCGGGCCTGGATCTCGAGCTCCGCCCCGAGCACGCTGGCGTCACTGTTGAGGAGCTTCTGGATCGGCAGTTCCTCCTTCTCGTTCGTGAAGTCGAACACCTGGAGATCTTTGTACCAGTAGCGGAAGAGTGCGAAATTCACGGACAGCCGGTCCTGGAGCCAGCGGGACTTGAAGCCCAGCTCGAGGGCATGGATGAACTCGGGCTCGACGGGCTCGATCCGCTGTGGATCCTTCGCGTTCGGCTGGATGGTGAGCCCCGCGTTGAAGTGGCCGCCCTTCATGCCGCGGCCGTACTTGACGTACAGGTTCAGATGATCGAGGCGGGCGTCGTACATCCAATCTGCACTCGGCTGCCAGGCGAGTGTGGCGTCGCCCGTGAGGCCCGTCCACGTCTCTTCCTTGGTCTCCTCGGGAATATTCGGGTTGGAACCCCCTGACGTCTCGATCGTACTCGCGAGTGTGAACTCCTTCTGCTCGATGTTGTACCGGAGGCCGGCGTCGAGGTAGACCTCGTCGAGCAGCCAGTAGCGCCCGCTCGCATACACGGCGTAGCTGCTGAGCGTCTGTTCGAAGCTCTGCTCGATCCGTCGCGAGCGGAGCCCCGGGAAGACATTCGAGGCCTCGAGTTGGTCCCGCAGGAAGAAGCCGCCGACGAACCACCGGTAGCGCTCGCCTTCGCCGGACGCACGCAGCTCCTGGCTCCACTGCTGGGAGCTGTCTTCGTAGATCGCGGCGAAGGCTTGAATCGGAATCGCGTCGCCCTCGTCTTCGATCTTGCGGTCGTACCACTCGTAGCCCGTGAGCGAGGTCAAGAGGACCGGCCCCGTGTCCCAGATCCCCCGAAGATTGACGCCCCAGGCGTCGAGCCTCTCGAGGCCGTCGAGGTCGTAGAAGCCGGCGTCGATGTCGTCCCCTCCGCGTCCGCGGTTGGCCTCGGTCCCCGTGGCGTCGAATAACCCGTCTATATGGCGGATCCCCTCGAAATTGAAGCCCAAGTCCTGGGCGGTCGTGATGATCCTCGCCTCGCTCACAAATTCCGGCCCGGCCTCTAAGAAGTCGGGCCCTGACAGCAGGAATTCGGAGCGGAGCGACTGGAGGCGGCGGGAATCGCCGAGGTTCTGGCCGCCGTGGGCGTTCAGCACCCAGTCCATCCCGTCGTTCACGTCGGGCTGAAAGCGGAGGATCCCGCGGGTTGCCCAGTTGTCGACGTTGTTGACCCAGCGCTTGAGGCCCTGAAAGTCCTCCAAACTCGTCTCGCTCGGGTCCGTGCTGGGGACCCAGCTGCCCATATTGCGTAAAACGTCGATTGGCGTATCGGCCGCGGGCACCTTCGTACTGCCGAATTTGAGGAAGCCGGGCGCGTCGTGGAGGCAGACCTCGTCGACGAACACCGGACGGCCATCCTCGAATTTCTCGACCTGGTTCGAGAACCCGCTCTGGTTCGGAAACTTCCCGCCGGGGATCTTTCTGAATTTTTCCTCCTGCTGGTTCTGGACATTAAACACAAAGGCATCCCGGATCGAATCCTCGCTGAGCACGGGCTTGCCGATCGACTCGGGATCCCAGTTCGAGCAGTGGTTCTCGGTGGTGCCGTCGCGGAAGTTCGCCGTGAAGGCCACCCGGCCCGAGAGCAGATCCTCGATGATCGGGAATCCGATCGCGCCCTCGGCCTGGAGGTTGTTGTAGTTGCCATACGTGAAGCTGCCCGATACGTCCAGCTCCCCGTTCGGCAGCACGGAATTGATCATGATGGCACCCGCGGTCGCGTTGCGACCGTTCATGCTCCCCTGCGGACCGCGCAACACAGTGATCTCTTCCGTGTCGAAGAGCTGTCCCAGCTGGATCGCCGGGGAGTTGATGTTGATGCCATCCTGGTAGACCGCCACCGCGCCGGCCGCGTTCGCGTTGTAGTCCTTCAGGCCGATGCCCCGGATGAAGAGCGTCGGGTTGGATGCAGCGCTGCGGGTGTTGATTTCGAGGTTGGGCGTGTATTCGGCGAGGTCCGCGATGTTCTGGATCCGCAGCGATTTCAGTTCGGCAGCGCTGAAGCTCGTCTGGGAGATCGACAGGTCCTTGAGAAAGTCGTCGCGGCCGCTCGCGCGCACGACCATCTCGTCGATACCGCCGCTGGGTTCGGAGGATTCCTCGGGCTCGACCGGGAGTAACACCTCGCGTTTCTGCGACGCGGCCTCGGCCGGATCTTCCTCGTCCTGGGCTCCCGCAGGGGAGGCGGCCACCAGCAGCGCGAGCAGCATCAGCAGGGTGGATTTGCAACGGCCGAGCGGCTTCCCAGGATCAGATTCCACACGCTAGAGTCGACCAGATTCGTTGAGATACGTCAACATCATTGAACGAATCGAGGCATATTTGCTGTTAAGTCCGAGTTGGGTGTTAAGTAACGATCAATGCGTTGTTGGTCGGCTCCGCGTGTTAAAATCCATCGCGTTCCTTCGGGGATGCCTCGCGGAGAGGATTGGTCGCGATTCGAACGACGCGTCGTTGAGGCCGTGGACTTGGCAGGCGCTGGAAGGAGATCCTCGATGAAGCGTTTCCTGCAGGCCGCAGCGGTTTCGGCGGCCGCGTTCGGACTCGGTTGCTCGCCCGGCTCGGAGTCCACCGAGCCGGCTCCGGGCCTCGACACCCTTCGCGCCGCGCTCGAAGAGCGCGACGAGCTCGAACGGAAGTACCTGCTCACGAGCTTTCTGCGCGGGCTGGATCCGGCGGACCTGCCGAATGTCCTCGCAGAAATCGAGGCGCACCGGGTGGGCATCGAATCGGACGAGGTCCGGCTGTTGATGCTCGCGTGGACGCGATTCGACGGCCCCGGTGCCTTCGCGACGGCCAGGGACTGGCCGACCCCTTGGAGATCCGTCCTGATGGAGCAGGGCATGCGCGCCTGGGGGTTCAACGACGGACGGGCCGCCCTCGCGGAGTGCGACCAGATCGAGGATGAAGTGCTTCAGGAGAGCCTTCGCACGGCCGCGATCGAGGGCTGGGTGGGGAGTTACGATCGGATGGGGGCAACCGAATACGCCGCGACCGTATCGAATGCCAGGCGCCGCACCCGGCTCGCCCGTCGCCTGGCCGGCCAGGCGAAGCGGGACGGACTGGACGCCGTCATCGCCTGGGCGGACGCCGTGCCGGAGGACGCCCCGAACGAGTTCAAGGAAGCCGCCTTCGGATTCTCCGCTGGAATTGTCGCGCGACTCGACCCCGAGCGCGTAATGCCCTGGTACGAGAGTCAAATGCAGAGCTGGTACACCACCTCGGGCTTGTACAGCATCGCGGGCAAGTGGGCTCTGTTCCACGACCCGAGGGCCTTGGTCGCGTGGATCGAGACCCTCCCGATCGAAGAAGCTCGCGAGAGCGAGCGGACCGACGCAATCAAATTGGGCTTCAGAACCTGGGCCGAGGAAGCGCCCGAAGAAGTCGAGGCCTGGTTGACGACTGCCCCGGGCGGTTCGGTGCGCGACGTGGCGATCACTGAGCTCGCGCGGGTGATCTCCGAGACGTCTCCTGGCGACGCCCTGCGTTGGGCTGAACGGATCGAGGACGAGACGCTGCGACGAAAGCGCCTGCTCCGTTACAGCCGGCGGTGGTTCGTGCAGGATTCCGCCGCGGCACGCGCTTGGCTCGAAGAAACGGACATCCCCGATTGGTGGCGGTCGCAGATCCTGAGCAACTGGTCGTTGGCGGCACGCTCGGGCAATCGCGCGAACGCCCAGCCGGAGAAGTAGGGGAGCGCTTGTGGCGACTTCGAATGCCGTCGAGCGGGCGGTCCTCCCCAGCGCACTCGTCCTCACGGTACTCACGGGCTTCACAGGCCTCGTCTACGAGGTGGGCTGGCAGAAGTACCTGGCGATTCTCCTCGGGTCCCACGCCGAGGCGACGGCGACCGTGCTCGGCATCTTCCTCGGTGGCTTGGCTGCTGGGTATGCATTGTTCGGATGGTTGACCCGTCGCGTCGTCGAGCGGGCACAGACTCGCGATGAGCCTCCTCGGCTGCTGTACATCTACGCCCTCGTGGAGGCGGGGATCGGGCTCTATGCCCTGCTCTTTCCCTGGACTTTCACGCTCGCCCAGAAGTTCTCGCTACTCGGCCCGACCGGCACCGGTACCGCATTCGCGTTCGATGTCGGCCTCTCGGCGCTGCTCCTCGGCCCTCCGACTGTGTTGATGGGAGGCACGATCCCCATCCTTACGCTGGCGCTGGCCGGCAACCTGGACCGCGCGACCCGCGTGCACGCCTGGGTCTATGGCACGAACACCGCCGGCGCCTTCGCGGGGGCTCTCGCCGGCGGATTCGTGCTGATTCCGATGCTCGGTCTCGACTCCGTCATGTGGGCGATGGCTGGCCTGAACCTCGTCGCGGCGGCCGGCTTCTGGCAACTCGGTCGTCGTCACCGGGAGCTCGCCCCCGCCCCGTCGCCCCTCGGGCAGAAGGTTGCCCAGCTCGGCAGCTGGGCAATCGTCGCGTTGCTGGCGGGCTTCGCGATGATGACACTGCAGACGATCCTCAACCGGATCGGCGGCCTCGCGTTCGGCTCGTCCCAGTTCACGTTTGCGATGGTGGTTGCGGTCTTCGTGCTGTGCATCGCGCTCGGCAGTCTCTGCGTGTCCGCCTTCGATCGCATTCCGCGCGGGTTCGTCGTGGGCTCCCAGTGGCTGCTGGTCTTCCTGCTGTTCCCGCTCTATTTCGTGCTGGGCGACGCGCCCTACTGGGCCCATGTCATCCGGGTGATCTTCCGACCCATCGAGTTCGCATTCTACGGCTATCAGGTCGCCATTTTCATCGGTCTGTTGCTGCTGTTCGCGGTTCCGATCGGTCTCTCGGGGGCACTGCTCCCTTTGCTCTTCCACGAGCTGCGACGCGAGGTCCGCGACCTGGGATCCGTCGCCGGACGATTGTACGCGTGGAATACGATCGGCTCGCTGCTGGGTGCCCTGGTGGGCGGTTACCTGCTCTTCTTCTGGCTCGATCTGCACCAGATCTACCGACTCGCGATGGGGGCCCTTGCCGTCGGCGCCTCGCTCCTCACGCTGCTGGTATTCCGGCCCCTGCCGCGTCTGGTTTCCGTGCTTACACTGCTCCCCGCGCTGGGGATGATCTGGCTGCTTCCCGCCTGGTCGGATGGGCACCTCGCCTCGGGACTCTTTCGGACGCGAGATCCGATGCGGCACAGCTTTCACGGCCCGAGCAAGATGTTCGAAAGCCGTGGTCGAGGTGATTTGATCTTCTATGAAGACGGCCCGACGAGCAGCGTCGCCGTCGTGGAGACCGAAGGCGTGCCGGAGACGCGGAGCATCATCGTCAACGGCAAGCCCGACGGAAGCCTCGAGGGCGACTATCCCACGATGGCGCTCAGCGCGCTGATTCCCGCCTTGTTGGCCAAGCAGTACGAGACCGCGTTCGTGATCGGGTGGGGAACGGGCGTCACGACGGGTGAACTCGCAGCTCTCGACGAGAACCGCAGCGTGCGCGTGGCCGAAATCTCGCGGGCCGTCATCGCGGCGGCCCCGTTATTCGACATTGGGAACGGAGAGGCATCGAAGAGTCCGAAGGTCGAGATCGTCCGCGGCGACGCCTATCGCACGCTGCTGCGGAGCGAACGGAAGTTCGATCTGATCGTTTCAGAACCCAGCAACCCGTGGGTTACCGGTGTCGAGATGCTCTACAGCCGTGAATTTCTGCAAGCGGCGCGCGAGCATCTCGCGCCGGGCGGCGTGTATGCGCAGTGGTTCCACGTCTATGAATCCGATGTCGACGTCGTCTCGCTGGTACTCCGCACCTACGCAGACGTGTTTCCGCACGTTTCCGTCTGGTTCGCACTCGGGGCGGACCTGCTGCTGATCGGCTTCGACCAACCGGACCGCGCGCTGGATGTCGCTGCGCTCGAGGAGCGGTTCGCCCAACCCGATTTCACCGCCGGGTTCGGTCGGGTCGGGATCGAGACCTTCCCGCAGCTCCTCGCCCACGAGCTGGTGCCCCTCGGAACGCTCCACGCGGGTGAGCTGGAGGGCGAGATCCAAACGCTGCGGCATCCGATCTTGAGCTACCGCGCCGCCTGGGCGTTCTTTCTCGGACGTCGGTCGTGGCTGCCCTCTCTCGCGAGCCCTGCCCAACGGGAGCTTTCGCTGCGAAACTCACTGCTCCATCGTTATGCAGCCGGTGGTGGAGTCCTTCCGGAGCGAGTCCTGGAGGCGGCGACGTACGAATTGTGTCGCTTCCGACGCACGGAGGAGTGCGCCACCCTCTTTGCCCGCTGGCAGCTGGACCGTCCTGGATCTCCACGACTCGAGCGCGCGCTCGAGAAGGCTCGTCGGGCCAACCGCGCCTCGCGCCAGGGCCTCACTCCCCGAACACTGAGGCAGCTGCAGATGCTCTACGAGGGCAAGATCCCGGACGTCGCCGAGCATGCGCTCGCGCAGCGGGCCGAACGAATGACGAAGACGTTCCTGCTCCACTACCACCATGCGGCACCCTTCGACCGGCGCACGATCGAGGCCGCCTGGCGCCGCTGCCGCGGCGACGATTGTGAAGAGCGGCAACGCGAGGCCTGGCAACGTATGAGCAACCTCGACGGGGAGGCTCCGGTCTTGTCGGAATCGGCCGCTCCGCGCGAGCGCAGGCGAATAGGGCCGGCCTGGGACGCCGAAGAAGAGGATGCCGCCGAAGAGTACGACCAGGACTTCGACGGCAGCGAGGAGACAGAATAGAGATGTCCAGCGTCGTACACGCCACGCTCGGACTCCTCCTCATGCTCGCACTCGCGTGCGGTCCGAGTGATCCGTTGGAGGAAATCCGGGAGGCACATGCGGCTGGTGAATTCGCGAATACCATCAAGCCGCTGCGGGCGATCCTCGACCGCGACCCGCTGCAAACCGAGGCGGCCCTGCTGCTCGGGAGGGCCCTGCTGCGGACGGGCGACGCCGGACTCGCCGTGTGGCCGCTTCGAAAGGCCGCTGAGACACCCGAGTTCGCGGTCGACGCGGGTCTGCTCCTGACCCAGGCGATGATCGAGAGCCGAACCGCGCCAGATGCCATCAAGGAGATCGATCGGGTCCTGGCGATCGAGCCCAACAACGTGCGGGCCCTGGCGCTGCGAGCGGATGCCAACCGAGCGGACGGCAACCTCGAGGAATCGCTCGAGGACATCGAACGGGTGCTCGAGCAGGATCCCGGGAACCTCCCCGTACTCGTGACTCGTGTGACGGCGCTGATCGCGCTGGATCGAATCGACGAGGCCGAGACTGCCCTCGATGTCGCACAGGCGAGCTTCGACGAAGCCGAGGTGGAGGTCGCGCACACGATGCTCGCGAGACTGTGCGTCGCCCGCGCCTTGTTCGCGTTCCAGAAGGGCGATCACGACACGGCTGAGCGGTATTTCGCCGATTGCGCCGAGCGCTTCGCCACTGAGCGGGTTGCCGTCGCGGAGATCATCATCTTCTACGATCGGATCGGACGAGCCGAGCGCGCGACCGAGATCCTCGAGCGCGCCGCTGAGGAATCGGAGAGCGGCCTCTTTCGCACGCTCCTCGCGCGACGGCTCGGCGCCCTCGGCGAACCGGAAGAAGAGGAGCGACTCCTGCGCGAGGAAGCGGAGACGCGAGGCTCGGTGTTGGCGTGGTTCGTCATTGCGGATTACTACGTGCAGCGCGACCGTTTCGACGAGGCGATCGAGGCTTTCGAGCACGCACTGTCCGTCGGTCCGGCATCTCCGCGTCTTCGCTTCGCCTACGCGGATACCCTCGTGCAGGCCGAACGTTTCGGCGATGCTCGCAAGGTTGCAATGGGGCTGGAGCAGCCCGAGTTTCGGAATCTGATTCTGGGCCGCATCCTCCTCGGCGAGGGCAACGACCGCCGGGCACTTGCGGCGTTCGAGTCCGGGATCCGACTGTGGCCGAACAACGAAGTTGCACGCTTCTTCGCCGGGCAGGCCGCCGAACGTGTCGGGGACTTCCCGCGAGCGACCTCTCACTATCGCGAGTCGTTTCGAACGAACCCCGGCGCCACCGAGGCCGGGCGCGCGCTGGCGGAGCTCTACGCCTCCCGGGGGCTACACGACGACGCACTTAAGATCGCGGCACGCTACATCCAGGCCCATGCAGCAGACCCCGAGGCGTATCTCATGAGCATCCGCATCGCGCACGCGGGTGGTCGAGAACGGATCGTCACCCAGGGATTGCTGCGGCTCGGCCAGATGCCCGAGCAAGCCGTCGTTGCTGTCGCCGAGGGAGCTTCGTTGCTGGCTGCAGGCGGGAACACCGAGCAGGCCGTGCAGGCCGTCGAGTCGGCGGAACTCGACCCGACGGATCCCTCGAACGCGATCGCGCTGCGAGTTCTCATCGAGCAGTTCGGCTTGCTCGGCCAGCATGAGAAGGCAGCGGCCCTGATCGAACCGGCGCTGGCCGCGCATCCCGATGAAGCGGTCTTCCACGAGCTGCAGGGCAACGCGGAGCGCGCCGCCGGTCACGCCGATTCGGCACGCGCGGCCTACGAGCGGGCGCTCGAACTCGATACAGACAGCTGGCGGACCTTCGCGGGCCTGGCTGCCCTCGCCGCGGAGTCCGGCGACCCGACCCGGGCACTCACGCTCTATGACCGCGCCATCGCGGCCGACCCCGACGGCCCGGCCCCTGCCCTCGCGGCAGTTGCACTCGTGCGCGAGACAGATTCCGAGAAGACCGCGCAGCGCCTGACCCAGCTTCTCGAGCAACACCCACGAGAAGCGGCTGCGGCGAACGAGCTCGCGGGGATCCTCGCGGATCGGGGCGCCCTCGACAGGGCCAGCGTCTACGCCCGCCGCGCGGCATGGTTCGCGTTGCCGGAGGCCGGGGAGACGGTCGCGCGAATCGAAAAGCTCCGGTCCGCAGCGCCGGAAGCGTCGAATCTCGACCCACAGGGCGAGCCGAGCAAGTAGATCGAGGCTTGTAGCTCCCCGGTCCGGGGCCGTAGAGTATCGAGCGAAGCGAAGCGGAAGGAGTGCACTCTTTGGGAGCCGTGTCCACCGCCGAGCCGCGGCGGCCGCGTCAGGATCTGACGCCGCTGCTCCACGCACGCTCCGTCGCGATCGTCGGCATCAGCGGACCCGAGCGCTTCGGCGGGATCCTCTTCGACAACCTCCGGCAGTTCGGCTACGCGGGCGAGATCTTCGGCGTCAATCCGCGCTACGAGACGCTCTACGGCCGCCCCTGCTACCCGTCGCTGCGCGAGCTGCCCGAGCGGCCCGATTGCGCGCTGCTCGCGGTGCCGAATGCTCGCATCGCCCTTGCACTCGAAGAGGTCGCCGACTGCGGGATTCCAGCCGCCGCGATATTCGCCAGCGCGTGGTCGGAGCCCGGCGCGGAGCCCTCGCTCCAGCAGCAGCTGCAAGAGGTCGCGCAAGCCAGCTCGATGGTCGTCTGCGGACCGAACTGCATGGGCTTTGTTTCGACGGGCCGTCGTCTCCCGATCTCCGGCTATCGCGTGAATCCGGCGACGCCCACCGGCCACGTGACATTGATCTCCCACAGCGGCTCGGTCTGGGAGGGGTTTTTGCAAAACCAGCGCGGGGTCGCGTTCAACTACATCGTGTCGCCCGGAAACGAGATGGTCACGACCGTCGCCGACTACATGCAGTTCGCGCTCGCGGACGAGTCCACGCGCGTGATCGGCCTGTTTCTCGAGACCGTTCGAGACGTGGATACCTTCCTGGCCGCGCTCGAGGAAGCCGCGGAGCGGGACGTCCCCGTCGTTGTGCTGAAGAGCGGGCGCAGCGAGCGCGGCGCGCGCCTCGCACAGGCCCACAGCGGCGCCCTGGCGGGCGACAACGCGGCGATCGATGCGATCTTCGACCGCTACGGCGTACGGCGTGCGACGTCCATCGACGAGATGATGGACACGCTCGAACTGCTTCAGACCGGCATGCGCCCGGAGCGGAGAGGTCTCGCTGCGGTCCTCGATTCCGGCGGCCAGCGGGCGCACATGGTCGATCTGGCCGAAACGCTGGGTGTCGAGTTTGCTGCGATCAGCAGCGCGACCGAGGCGCGGCTGGCGGCCGTCCTCGAGCCCGGGCTCGATCCGATCAACCCGCTCGACGCCTGGGGGACGGGAAACGCGTCCGACGATATCTACGTCGAGAGCACGCTCGCGCTCGACAGCGACCCGGCGACCGGCCTCACGCTCTTCGCCGTCGACCTGCCGCCGACGGATGACGAAGAGATGTACTACCCCGAGATCGCGGAGACGGTGCAGGGACGCCTGCAGAACCCACTGGCCTTCATGGTCCACGCGAGTGCGTCAGCGAGTGCGCCTCAGATGAGTCGGCTGCGCGAGCTCGGAATTCCGGTGCTGCTGGGAACCGAGACGGGGCTGCGCGCAGCGCAACACGTCGTCGAGTACGCGGCTTTTCAGCGCACGCGAGCGCAAGCGAAGGACGAACCGCGCGAAGTGGAGCGACCGCCGCAACTCGGCGAGCTGAGACAGCAGCTCGAGACCGCGACGGAGGCCCTGGACGAGCACGCGAGCAAGCAGCTCCTGCGGGCCTACGGCCTCACGACGACGCAAGAGCGTGCCGTGGCGACCCTCGCCGACGCCCTCGGCGCCGCCGAGGAGATCGGCTATCCGATCGCGCTGAAGACCGCAGCGGGCGACCTTCACAAGACGGAGCGGGGCGGCGTGCGTCTCGGGGTGGCGGATCCGGACGAGCTGGCTGCCGCGTATCGAGACTTCGAAGCGCGGCTCGGACCCCGGGTCCTCGTCCAGGAGATGGTTCCCGACGGCTGCGAGCTGCTCCTCGGCCTGGTGTTCGACGCGCAATTCGGGCCGATGCTCAGCATCGCGACCGGTGGCATCTTCGTCGAGGTGTTGAAGGACTTCCGCATGCTGCCGCTGCCGACCACATCCGCCGAGGTCGCTGACGCGCTGGCAAGCCTGCGCGGGGCGCCGCTTCTGCACGGCGTGCGCGGTCGCCCCCCCGCAGACCTCGAGGCGATTGTCCGGGCGGCGCTTTCGCTGGCGGCGCTCGCCTCGGATCTGGGGGATTGCATCGCTGAGGTCGACGTCAATCCACTCGTCGCGCTTCCGGATCGAGCGGTCGTGGTAGACGCGTTGGTCGTACCGAAGACCAACGAGCCTGACGAACGAACCTGAACAGGAGACGCCACCATGGACTTCGAGCTGTCCGACGAGCTGAAGCTGCTCCAGGATACCGCCCGGCGCTTCACCAACGAGGAACTCATCCCGCACGAACTCGAGGTGGACGAGCACTCGCGCATCTCGGAGGCCGCACGCACGACGATTCGCGAACGCGCCTGTCGGGACGGCCTGTGGCCGATGAACGTCCCGCAGGAGTTCGGCGGACTCGGCTCCTCGGTGCTCGCGCAGGTCATCGTGCAGGAGCAGGCCGGGCGCGCGACGAACCACCTCTGGGGCTACGTCGGTGGGCCCTATAACGCGCTTCAGCGTTGCAACGAGGCGCAGCGGAAGAAGTATCTCGAGCCGGCGCTGACGGGCGAGTGGACTGCCTCGTATGCTGTCACCGAGCCCGGCGCCGGGTCGGACACCAGCAACCTGACGACGAGCGCGGTCAAGCGGGGAGACCACTACGTCATCAACGGTGAGAAATGGTTCGTGAGCGGTGGCGAGAAGGGGCTCGCCGTCATCGTGCACACGCTCACCGCACCCGGCGAGGAGACGCTCTTCCTCGTCGACCACGGCACACCTGGTATGCGGATCAAGCGACTGCCCCGCTTCATGAACCGCTCCGAGGACGAGCATGCCGAGATCGTCTTCGAGGACTGCGCCGTTCCGGAGGGGCAAATGCTCGGCGAACGCGGCGAGGCCGACGCGATCAGCAAGGCGTGGTTTCGCGAGGAGCGCCTGCACATTGCCGCACGCTCCCTCGGAGCCGCCCAGCGCCTGATGGAGGAGATGAAGGCGTGGTGCGCGGAACGCGAGACCTTCGGCAAGAAGCTCTACGAACACCAGGGGATCGGCTGGCTGCTCGCCGACTCGGCGACCGAGCTCTATGCAGCCCGGCTCGTGACCTACAAGACCGCCTGGGAGGAGGACGCCGGCGTGTGCGACGTGAAGGAGCTGCACACCAAGGCGTCCATCGCCAAGCTCTACGCATCCGAGATGGCGCATCGCGTGGCGGACCGCGCCGTGCAGGCCTTCGGCGGCCGTGGCTACTGCTGCGACTACGCCGTCGAGCGGCTCTTCCGGGACACGCGCGTCGACCGCATCTGGGAAGGAACCTCCGAGATGATGCGGTCCATCATCCTGAACGGCGTGATGAAGCGAGACCTCGACGAGTTGCTGAGCTGACTGCCTCGGCCGCTCCGATACGGAGGGAACAGCAGCCGACAGAAACGCGCTCTGCCGGCTGCTGTTGGCTCGTAACGATGGTCGGGAACGCCTAGACGTTCGCTGCGGATACGCCCTTCCGGTCCAGGACCGTCGAGAGCGCGGTCTCGAACTTCTCCAGGGTCTCGGCTAGGCAAGCATCGTCGTGCGCGGCGCTCACGAACCACGGCTCCCGGGAGTCCGGCTCGCAAAGGATTCCGAGCTCGATGAGTTCGGCCGCCAGCCTGTTGTAGAGCGCGTAGTCGGTCGTCGCCCACTCCCGATAGTTGCGAGGCACGGACTCCGTGAAGAAGAGTCCCGCCATCGAAGGATGCCCGGTGAAGACGTGGGCGATCCCGCGGCCCGAGAGGATCCCGCTGATGCCCTGCTGCAGTCGGCGGCCGTAGTCCGCGATCTGCTCGAGGGTGTCGGTCTCGTCCAGGATCTCGAGGGTCTTCTCCACGGCGGCAAGCGGCACGGAGTGCGCCGCGTAGGTCCCCCCCTGGGCGATGCCGTTGTCACCACCGATCCTGCGCATGATGTCCTCGCGGCCCGCGAGCGCGGAGATCGGATAGCCGTTGCCCATCGCCTTCGCAAAGGTGCACAGGTCGGCGCGCACGTTCATCAACTCCTGCACGCCGCCGCGCGCGACCCGGAAGCCGGTCTTGACCTCGTCGAGGAGCATGATGATGTCGAAGCGGTCGCACAACTCCCGTGCGTCCTTCAGATACTGCTCCTCGGCCGTGATGCTTCCGGCGTTGCCCAGAATGGGTTCGATCACGAATGCGCCGATCGAATCGCCGCGCTGCTTCAGGACTTCTTCGAGTCGATTCGCGTCGTTGAGTGGGACGATGTTGACCAGGTCCCGCAGCACCTTCGGCACACCCGCCCCGGCCGGTCGGAGTCCGCCCTCCGGGTCTTCGTCGGGCGCGATCTCCCAGAGTGCGGAGTCGAAGTGACCGTGGAAGCCACCCTCGACCATGATGTGGCCATCCCTGCCGCTGAACGCGCGCGCAAGCCGAAGCGACGCCATCACCGCCTCGGTCCCGGAGTTCGTGAACCGCACCAGATCCGCAGAGGGCACCATCTTCTTGATGCGCTCGGCGACGACGGCCTCGCGTACGGTGGAGAGGGCGAAAGTCCCACCGAGCTTCATGCCTTCTCGTGCGGCGGCGTCTACCCGGTCATCGCAGTGCCCGAGGATCGCCGGGCCGTAGCCGAGCCGATAGTCGATGTACTCGTTGTCGTCGATGTCCCAGATGCGGGCGCCCTTCGCGCGCTCGACGTAGAGCGTCTTCTCCGGTCCCCAGGCCCGCCAGTTCGAGGAGACCCCAAGTGGTAGTTGCTTCTCGGCACGCTTGAAATGTTTGTTCGATCTATCGAGTGAGCGCGTCATAACGGCTCCGTCCTCCCTTTCCTCTGCTTCTCCGTTCGTCCTTCATCTGAAGGTTCGGACTTCCGGCTGTCGGTAGTCCGGCGAATCTCGTCATGGCGGCGCGAGGGCTTCTAGCCGTCCTGGCTCTGGCGATCGATGTGCTGCAGCCACGCCGTGGCTTCGGTCCGGGTCGATTCGTGCTTCCATGCCCGCTGAAAGGCCGTGCGCGCCGACTCGGGGTGGTCGTCGCTGAAGTACGAGATCCCGAGGAGCAGGTGCGCCTTACCCGCATCGTCGAGGCCGCCCTTCTTGATCGCCTTCTGGAGGAGCCCCGTCGCCTCCTTCCAGTCCTCGCGCTGGACGCGGACCTGCCCGAGGCGCAGGTAGAGTCGTCCGTCCTCTGCCAGCTCCGCCGCCCGCTGGAGCGGCTCGATGGCTTTCTCGTACTCGCGAGCCGCGATCCACGAGTTCCCGAGGAGTTCGAGCACCTCGCGGTCCCGGTCGATTCGGCCCTCCTCGAGGCCACGCTCGAGCACCTGGGCCGCCGGGTGGGGCAGCTGGTGGAACAGGTAGGTGCGCGCCAGTCGGCGCAGCTCGTCGTCTTGGGTGAGCAGACCCTGAGCGTAGGCGAGCTGCTGGATCTGCAGGGCGTGCTCGTAGTCTTCTCGGGCGCCGTAGATGAGTGAGAGCTGTACCCAGTACTGCTTCTTGGGGAAGCGGGTCAGCAGCTCTTCGAGGATGGGGACGGCGCTGTCGAAGTCGTCACGCTGAAGGTACAGCGCAGCGACCAGCTGCAGCCAGGTCTCCTTCGGTCCGTTCGAGGTCTCTAGGGCCTTCAGCGCGGGAGTCAGCGCCTCGTCGTACTGCTCGCGCCGGTAGTGTGAGATCGCGAGCAGGTAATAGGCGACCGCGTTCGGCCGATCCACGAAGAAGAACCACTCTCTCAGCTCTTCCTCGACCTTCTGCCACTCGCCCATCGACGCGTAGATCTGCGCGATGCTGAAGCGCACGCTGGCCTCGTCGTCGATCGCCAGGGCTGCTTGCTCGACCACCTTCTCGAAGTAGCCAACGGCTGCCGCGGAGTCCTCCTGCCCGACCGAAGCGTACGCGAGGAAACGATATGCCAGGGCCCGCTCGTACGGATTCAAGCGCGAGAATTTCATTTCCTCGAGCTTCTTGCGTGCAGCGGTGTATTGCCCCTCTTCGAGGAGTTCGGTTGCAGTGCTGAGGCGCTTTTGGGTGAGCGCTCGCACGAAGTAGCGCTCGATCTTCTCGTCTCTCTCCTCGCGCAGGGTTTCGAGATCCGGCATCTCATCGGCGATCGATGGGACGGCGAGCAGAAGCAAAGCGCAGATGATCAGGCAGCCGGCCCAACGCTCCATCGTGTCACCTCGGCAGCTCGAACTTGATCCGTTGTCGGACGCCCGGCCGGTCCACTGCGGTTCCGTTCTCGATCTTGGGGTTGTACTTCCACTTGCTCACGGCCTGTACCGCGGACCGGTTGAAGATCGTGCCGGGATTGGAGGCGGTGACGACGATGTTCTCGACCGTGCCCGCCTTGGTGATCGTGAACCTGAGCTCGACCCAGCCCTCGACGCCGCGCTGCTTCGCGCTCATCGGGTACTGCGGCTCGACGCGCACCAGCGGCACCACGTCGCGGTCGGAGCCTCCGGAACCGAGGTCGGCAGCCGCCAGCTCGAGCCCCACGTCGACGTCGGGAACGATCACGCCGATCGCGTCGTCCGGGTTCAGGTTCTGGCTGAAGTTCATCTGCGGCGGCGGCGGCGGCTGCTCGGGAGGCTTTCGGTCCGGGATCTCGCGCTTCTTCATCTCGGGCTCGGTATCGCGCTTGAGCCGGACGAAGTCCACCACCAGAGCCGGTTTCTCCTCGAGTAGCTCGCCCGCGGCGCCGATCAGCGCCTGCATCACCCAGAACAGACCGAAGGTGACGGTCGCCGCGATCAACGAAACTCCGAAAAGTCGAAGCGTCATACACTTAGTCGACCACTTCCGCTGCGATTGACACGTTCTTGACGCCGGCCATGCGAGCCGCGTCCATCACCTGGACGAGCAGCCCGTTCTTGCTTTCCACGTCGGCCTGGATCACGACGGCGGCATTCGGGTTCTCCGCGTGCATGCGTTCGATGTTCGCACGCAGCGCCCGCGGGTCGACCTGGCGCCTGTCGATCCAGATCTGGTTGTTCTCGGAGATCGCCACGAGGATGTTGCCCTTCTCCTTGCGCTCCGCCGTCGCCGCACTGGGCCGGTTGACTTCGATCCCGGCCTCCTTCACGAAGGACGCTGTCACGATGAAGAAGATCAGCATGATGAACACGACGTCGAGCATCGGCGTGAGGTTGACCTCGTTGTCTTCTTCATCGTCGAACTGGGACATGTTCATTCGCATCGATCGCTTCTCCCGCCTTGCTCAGTCGTACGTTAGAACCAGCCGGTCCGACATCCGCCGACCTTCCCGCTTCGCGCGACGCTCGAGTTGAACACTGAAGATCAGCCCGGAGAGCGCCGCCACCATTCCCGCCATCGTCGGCAGGGTCGCCTTCGAAATGCCCCCGGCCATGCCGCGCACGTTTCCGCTACCGGCGATCGCCATCACGTCGAACACCTCGATCATGCCCGTCACCGTACCCAGGAGCCCCAGCATCGGGCACAGCGCCACGAGTGACTTGATGATCTGAAGCCCGCGCTGGAGCTCGATATCCACGTCCGTGAGGAGCAGCAACCGGACCTTGTGGGCATACCAGCTCTGGTGGTCCTGTCGCGCGTCCCACTGTTTCTGCACCCGGTTCGCGACCTGGGGGTGAACCCAGGAGAAGAACCAATAACGCTCGAGGATCAAGAGCCACATGCCGAACGTCACGACGGCGATGATGAGGAGCACGTCGCCCCCCGTCTCGACGAAGTCGCGGACCGCCGCAAAGGCCTCGATCTCAGGCATTGGCACTGGACTCCTCGATCCGTATCGCTACGAGGCCCGCGCTCTGGCCCATCAGAATCGAGAGGATCCGCTTGCGGCTGGTCGAGAGGAACGCGTAGAGCAGCACCAGCGGTGCGGCCGTCATCAGTCCCAGCATGGTCGTGACCAGCGCCTCCGAGATGCCTCCCGCCATCATCTTCGGGTCGCCGGCCCCGAACATCGTGATCGATTGAAAGGTCTGGATCATTCCGGTCACGGTGCCGAGCAGGCCCATGAGCGGTGCGACGACCGAGACCACGCGCACGAGCCACATGAATCGGTCCAGTCGGTCCGCCTCTTCGAGCACCGCCTGGTCGAGTCGCAGCTCGAGGGCCTCGGGGTCGAGGGTCGGGTTCTTCTCATAGGTCTTGAGCACACGACCCAATGGGTTGTTCGAGCTCGCCTCGTCGCGCCCACGTTGGGCCTTCACCTTGTGGCTCGTGATCGACAGCGTCACCAATTTCATGAACCCTACCGCCAGCGCGAAGACGCCGATCACGATGATCGCGTAACCGACGGCGCCGCCCTGCTGGATCCGCTCCGCCTGGCTCGGTGTGTCGATCAGGGCCATGAGCAGCGAGCCGCGCGAGGGGTCGATGGCGAGGACAGCGAAGTCGGCGCCCGTATTCGCCTGGTACGGAGCCACGGTCTGGAGGTAGCGTGTCGGCGGTTGGCGGTTAAGCTCGCGGATCTTCTGGATGTCCGTGTCCCAGACCAGGTATCGACCTTCCGACACGACCGAGAAGACACCCGCGCGGACCACCTCGCGCTGCTCCTCGTCGCCGTCCGTCGTGAGCACCGTGGCCGGATAGCGGACGATCTTCCCCTGCTGCGTCATCTCG
>JAFDEI010000195.1 GCA_019310425.1 Deltaproteobacteria bacterium
TTCGTGAGCGAGATCGCCGAGGGCACCGCGCTGCCGTTGGTCATATTGCCGCGGCTGCACGGTGGGATCGAGGGGCCACGTGAGATCGAAGAGCTGGCTTCGGCGCTGGTAGCCATGCCATCACTGGAGGCCAGGTGAACGCGAGCCGATTCGCCGCAGATTCTCTCGAGGTCGGCCGCATCGTGGTCTGCGTCGGCTGCGGCGGCGTCGGCAAGACGACGGTCGCGGCCGCACTCGCGCTCGAAGCCGCCCGACGGCACCGCAAGGTTGCCGTAATCACCATCGACCCCGCGCGGCGGCTCGCCGACGCACTCGGAGTGGGCAAGCTGGGCAACGAGCCGCAAGAGATTCCGCGCGATCAGCTCACCGCGCTCGGCGTCCCCGAGGACGGCGGTCTGTTCGCGATGATGCTCGATATGAAGCGAACCTTCGACGACCTCGTCGAGCGCTTCTCCGAGGACCCCGCCGCGCGCGACAAGGTGCTCGAGAACCCGATCTACCGACACGTCTCCGACGCTCTCGCGGGCAGCGTCGAGTACTCGGCCATGGAGAAGGTCTTCCAGCTGTGCGAACAGGAGCGCTTCGACCTGGTCATCGTCGACACACCGCCCGCGCAACACGCACTTGACTTCCTCGACGCGCCGCAGCGGATGGTCGACTTCCTCGAGAGCCGTATCGTGCAGATCCTGATCCACCCAGCGATGGCGGCCGGACGCTTCGGCTTCAAGGTCTTCCACCGCGGAGCGAGCAAGATCCTGCAATTGCTCGAGCGGGTCTCCGGCCTGGGCTTCCTCGAAGACATCTCGGAATTCCTGATGGCATTCGAGCACATGTCCGAAGGCTTCCGCGACCGAGCGGTGCAGGTCCGCGAGCTGCTGCTCGGCCCAGAAGCCTCGTTCGTCCTGGTCGCCGGGCCGGCGCGCGAATCGGCGATTCAGGCCGAACAGCTCCACGACCGGCTCGAGGCCACGGGCGTGCCACTGTCCGCAGTGCTGATCAACCGCGTCCACCGCTGGCCGGGTGACTCGGGTGTGCCGCCATTGCGCGCCGACGCCCCGCCCGCGCCGGCCGATATCGCCGCGCTCGAGGCCGCACTCGCAGGCAACGAGGGGCCCGACTTCCCCGCCGAAACCGCCGCACGGGCGGCAATCGCCGCGGCGACGGGATACGCTGAGCAGGTCCGCCGTGACGTGCGCGCGACCGAATCGCTGCAACGACGCACCGAACGGCAGGGGCGCTACTGGGGCACGATTCCCGAACTCGCCGAGGACGTCCACGATCTCGCGGGACTCGGGCGCGTGGCCGACCTGATTTTCGAACGCAGCGTCGAGGGCTGAGTCATGAGCGAGCCGAATCAACCGCGGCGAAGAATCGATCCGAGCGAACCCCGCGATCCGTATGCGGCCGAAGGCATCGAGCCTCCGCCGGAGTCCGTCGCCGAGGCATTGAACCGCGCCCGCGTGCACGGTCGCGCGGCCGCCGCCGAGAGTTTTGCCGCCGTACGCGCCTTGATCGACGCGGCAGCCCTCACATCGAGCGGCCGCGCATCCGACGCCAGCCGACTGCTCGGCCCAATCGCGAAACTCTTCGAATCGCTCGGCAACGAGCTGGGGAGCAACGCGATCGACGGCTCTACCAGAGTCCTGGAATCGATCGCAATCGCGATCGACGACGAAATCGCCGTCTGGGAGAAGCGGGCGCAAACCGACACTGAAGCGCGTACTGTCCTACGCGCTTTTCTGGGCCTGCGCGAAGTCATGTGGGAGTTCGGTGTGCGGCGTGCGAACCCGACGCCGGGACGCTCGGCAGCCGACAAGAACCGGGCCGGCGCCCGGCCGCGGCCCCAGACACACAACCGGCCGCCGCGGCCGCGGGTCCAACGCGTACCCGTCCAGGGCTGACCCGACGCACCTCGTGGGCTAGCGTCGGTCGGCCGCCTGAGCGGCCTCGATTCCGGTTCGCAGCGAGGCTCCCCCCATGACCGTGCTCATCAAACGCTACGCAAACCGGAAGCTCTACAACACCCAGACGAGTCGCTACATCACGCTCAAGGGCATCGCCGAACTCCTCGAGAACCACGAGGACGTCCAGGTCATCGACAACGAGACCGGCGAAGACATCACCTCCGTCGCACTGTCCCAGATCCTCGTCGACAACGAACGCGCGCAGCGGACCGTGCCCGGCTCCCTGCTCTCCGATCTGATCCACCGTGGCGGCGACGCGCTCTACGGAGCGCTTCGCAAAGGTGTCGATGAAGCGTCCGACAGCATCGATGACTTTCAACGCAACGTCCGCAAGGCCATCAAGGTTACCGATGACGAAACCGGCAAACTCGCGGATTGGATCGCGCTGGGGAAACCCGACGTCGACGCGCTGATCCAGAACGCGATGGAACGCGTATTCAAGGTCCTCGACCTGCCGCGCCGCTCCGATATCGCGTCATTGAACGAGAATCTCGAAAAAGTCGCGCAGGCGATCGACCGCCTGGCCCCGGACGCCCGTTCCGACAGCACGCAGCCACCGGAATCCGACGAGTAATAGCCCGCGCCTGGCCCGCATTATTCATGAAGGTCCTGCTGTTGTTTCGCTGAGTCATAGACTTCGCCATCGTGCCTGAGGCTACTCGTCTCGTGCGCGGTCAATGTCCCGCACGGCTCCGTATGGCCGCTTTTGGGGTGACCACCGAGGACAGACCCAGCCTGGTCAATCCGGCGGCGAGCAGGGGGCTGAAGACTCGATAGCTGAAAGGGGCGTTTGGAGATCATCGATACTCTTGCTGTGTGGTTGGAAGTCGAGCCTTCTAGCTTTCGACCAGGTCGTAATCGGAAAAATCGGGCTGGCGCATCTCCTTGTGGAAGCGAGCAGCGCTCCAGGGCCAGGTGACCGGAACGCCATCCTCATCCAGATACCAGCTGCTGCAGCCCGTCGTCCAGACGGTCCCGTCCATCGCGCTCAGTACGGACTTGTGGAACGCACGGGTCGCCTCCATGGTCGGAGCCATCGCCTTGGTCTTCTTCTCGCGTAGCCGGTCGATGCACTGGATGATGTAGGCGGCCTGGACCTCGGAGACATCGATCAGCGAGACGTTGCCGATCGGGCTATTGGGTCCCACCAACATGAAGAAGTTCGGAAAACCCGGCATACCGACCGAGCGATACGCCCGGGAGCCCTGCGCCCAGGCCTGCTTCAGGCTCAGGCCCTCGGGCCCCACGACCTGGTCGATACCCCACGCGTAGGGCACGTACCCAGTAGCCAGGACCAGGATGTCCAGCTCGTGTAGCGTGCCGTCGATCGTCCGGACGCCCCGAGCTTCGATCTCCTGGATACCATCCGTCACCAACTCCACGTTCGCCTTCGTGAGCGTCGGGTAGAAGTCGCCAGAGATGACCAACCGCTTGCACATGGGTACGTAGTCGGGCGTCAACTTGCGACGCAGATCCGGATCCGCGACCGAGGCGAGGTTGTCGCGGCATTGTCTTGCGATGATCTTCCGCCAGATTCCGTTCTCAGTGACGGCAACGGAGAACGTCTCGTAAACCAGCTGGTAGAACCTGCGCGTCAGCTTGCCAAGAATGGGGAAACGACGCTTCCTGCTCCGCTGACGCTCGGAGTACTTCCTATTGTCGAGCGGAACGACCCACTGCGCGGTGCGCTGAAACATGGTGAGTTGGCTGGCGACCTTCGACAGCGGAGCCATCATCTGTATCCCGGACGACCCGTTGCCGATGACACCGATGCGCTTGCCCCCGAGTTCCACATCGTGTTCCCACGCCGCGGCGTGAAACATCGCGCCTTCGAAGCGCTCCATGCCCTCGATCTCGGGATAGAGTCGCTTGTGGAGCGGTCCGCATCCGGCGATCAGGATATCCGCGGTCATCGTCTCCCCCGCCGCCGTCTCGATCGACCAGGTCCCGTCATCGTAACGGGCGCTCGCGACCTCTTGATTGAAAGAGATGTATTTCAGCAGATCGTACTTCTCGGCCACGCGCTCGAAGTACGCCAGGATCTCGTGCCCGGGAGGGAAGCGGTGAGTCCAATCTGGATTCGGCTCGAAGCTATAAGAGTAGAAGAACGAGGGAACGTCGCAGGTGAGGCCGGGGTAGGTATTCTCGCGCCAGGTGCCGCCAACGGTGTCGGCCTTCTCGAAGATCCGAAAGCTCTCGATCCCAGCCTCCTTGAGCTTGATTGCCATCAGCAGGCCGGACATGCCTGCACCCACGATGCAGATTCTCGGGGTATCTGAACTCATATCAGTCTGTCTTCCTCGTGCGGCGGCGATCGTTTCGATCTGCAAATCCATGCCCATTCGATGAAAGCATTCCCGCGCTTGGAGGATAGTTCATTCAAGCTACGATTTCGCGACGTCCGATGTTCTGGTCAGTAGCGAGCCAGGCTCGATTTCAAGGTGTCGGGCAGCGGCGCACATTCAGGGCCCGTTCCCGTCAACGGCGTCCGCATCGAATAATTCAAGACGCGTTCAGGGGCGCGATGAAATCAGCGAACTCCGACGGGGCTATGCGCCAAGAAGTCTCGACTTCCGGACTCGCGATCCTAGACGGCGCCACTCTCCCGACGAAGCACGGTCATGCTGGCTCTGCGGCGGCCCCTCGGACCGCTGTAATCCGCGAATATCAGAGTGACTCGTCGTCGAAGAAGCCTCGAAGGCCGCTCGTGTTCTCGACTCGAACCCAGGAGATAGCTGTAAAGAAGCACGAGACGCGAACAGCAAGCCTTGACAATAGTCACTCCATATCAGCCCCAGATCGACTCGCGTTGCGCCAACGCCCGCTCGACCAGCTCGGCGATCTTCGACCGCACGGCGTCCTCTTCGCGGGCAACCGCGAGCGGGTCGGCATCCGCCCCGGGGTGGTCGAGAGAAACCGGCTCACCGATCCACATCAGCCACTTGCTCGGAAGCGGCAGCAAGCCCAACAGTCCCAGCAGCGGAAACGTCGGCGTGACCGGGACGAAGGGCAGCCCGACGCGCCGTGCGGGACCCTTGAGCTTCGCCATCAGCGGGTGCACCTCTTCCGCACCGACGATGCCGACGGGAATCAAGGGGACACCACTCGCCAGCGCGAGCCGGACCACGCCATCATGTGTGAAGCTCTGAAGCCGATAGCGATCGGGCCAGGCCTTCGTCGCTCCCTGCGCACCCTCGGGAAATGCGATCGCGATACGACCCGCGGCGAGCAGACGTTCGGCATTTTCAACGCAACTCCGAACACCCCCGAGCTGCGCAATCGTCGCGTGCACGAACGGCCATTGCATGCCGGAGTCCGCCACCAGAAAGCGCGGTCGCTCACGGTCGGGCAGTGCGCGTTTCAGCACGTGAGCGAGCATCAGCCCGTCCCATGGCAGAAGGCCCGCGCGATTCGCGACCAGCAGGCACGGCCCCTCCGCGGGCAGGTTCGCGAGTCCGCGAAGGTCCACCCGCCAAAAGCGTTCGGCCAGAAAATCGAGCAACGGCTCGACCCGACGAAGCGCTTCGTCGTCCATACCGAACTCGTCGACCTCGGCGCTGTGTTCGCTCATCCCGATGGTTCCGAGACGACGGCGCGCGCTATTCCAAAGGCCTTCCAGGTCGACGGCCGATTCCGTCGGCTCGGCGACAGCGGCCACGGGAAAACGTGAGCGAATCTCGTCGCGAAGGTGGGCGAGCACTCGGCGCAGCTCGTCTGCAGCTTCCTTCTCGCGCCGGTCTCCCGACATCCGCTAACCCTCGCGCCCTTCCGCCAAGTCGTTCCCCATCAGCCCGCACTCCTGGAACGGCGCGCAGACATGAATTCAACCCACGTTTCTCGGGTCGAGTAGACGGGTTCGCCGAATGCGTCCCAGCCTCGCGCCCCATCCGCAACCCAGAGGTACCGCAGGTAATCGTAGAACGCGGCCGGCGGGTCACCCGTTCGCCGGGGCCCCGGGTAGTAGGCCATGCGGTACAACAGCCGCGACGGCAACGCGATCGAGCGCCTGCCTCCGAGCCGCAGCAGCGTCGCGAGCGGCAGAGTGCCCCGCCCGACGATATTGAAAACCCCGGGATGCGACTCCAGCGTGGCACGCTCGAATGCGTTCAGGTAGTCATCCTCGTGAACGAACTGCATCAAGGGGTCGTACCCGAGCAGCTTCGGAACTACCGGAAGCGAGAGGTAGCGACTCACCCGGTCGTCGAACCTCGGCCCGAGTACCCAACAGCTCCGCAAGACCGTCATCTCGAGTTGGGGCCTCCGCCGGGCGCAGTCATTGATCAGCGACTCGGTTTCGATGCGGTTCGCCACAGCGTGCGCATCGGGGTGACCACGCAACGGATGTTCCTCGGTCAGGAAGTTCGGGTTGTCGGGCCACGGGCCATAGAGCATCGTGCTCGACGCGAGCACGAGTCGCGAAACCCGCGCCTCGACGCAGGCGTCGACCACCCGCAGACTCCCGTCGGTTTCGAGTGCGCGATCGAGGGCGAGATCCGCGGTCGGATCGGTGCGGAACGCAGTGTGCACCAGCACCTCGACCCCCTCGTTCTCCAGCTGCCCGGCCAGTTCGGCTGCCGCATCCGCTGCGGTCAAGTCGATCGCATGGAAGCGGACTCGCGGATCGATTCCCGGCGGACGCCGACGATCGAATCCGACGATCCGCGGCGAAGGGCTGCGGCGCAACAGCCGCTCGGCGAGCTGCCCCCCCAGGAAGGTCCTCAGTCCCGTAATCGCGATGACGCCCGGTTCGTTCAAGGCCCTGCCGCCCGCGATATTCGCCGCACCATTGCGGCTCAGATAACATTCTCCCCGATGCCCGCCAACCGCGTCACCGCTGTTGTCGAAGATCCGAGATTTCTCGACCACTGCGGCCCCTCCGGTCACCCGGAACGCCCCGACCGCCTGATCGCGGTCCGCGACGCCCTCGCGCCGCGCCGAGACCGCTTCGAATCCCTCCCGCCCCGGCTCGCGACGCCGGACGAGATCCGGCGAATCCACGGGCCGGAACACCTCGAACGGATCGCCCGCGCCTGCGCGCGCGCGCCCGCGCAACTCGATGCCGATACCTACGTCTCCGCAGAGAGCCTCGAAATCGCGCTGCTCGCGGCCGGGAGCAGCATCGACCTGGTGCGGTCGATCGCGGCGGGGCGCGCCCAGGCGGGCCTCGCCTCGATCCGTCCGCCCGGCCACCACGCCGAGGCCGACCGCGCGATGGGATTCTGCCTGGTCAACAACATCGCCGTCGCGGCCCGAGCGCTCCAAGCCGAGGACGGCGTCGAACGCGTGCTGATCCTCGACTGGGACGTCCACCACGGCAACGGCAGCCAGCATTCATTCGAAGACGATCCGAGTGTCCTCTACGTCTCGACCCACCAGTTCCCCTACTACCCCGGGACGGGCGCCGCGTCGGAGAGTGGCTGCGGCCGCGGCATCGGCTACACGCTCAACGTCCCGATGCCCGGCGGCTGCGGTGACGACGAGTACATCGGGGTCTTCCAGCGGATCCTGGTTCCCGCGGCCCAGGCGTTTCGACCGGATTTCATGCTGGTCTCGTGCGGCTTCGATGCCCACGCCGACGACCCGCTCGCCGACATGCAGCTCACGGGCGGAGGCTTCGCCGCGATGACCGCCATCGTGCGGCAGCTCGCCGAGGAACTCTGCGGCGGCCGTCTCGCATTCCTGCTCGAGGGC
>JAFDEI010000348.1 GCA_019310425.1 Deltaproteobacteria bacterium
TGACGACGGCATCAGCGTCACGAACGAGATCATGGATCGGGCCGACATCACCGTCGCCGACAACGTGGCCGTCGCCAACTACGATCTCGGGATCGAGGCCCCGGACGTCACCGATGGTGGGGGGAATCAGGCCAGTGGCAATGGGAATCCGCTCCAATGTGTCGGAGTCGTATGCGAGCAGCCGATCGTTCAAATCGACATCAAGCCGGGGAGCGATGTCAACCCCGTCAACCCGTTTGCCCAAGGCATGATCCCTGTCGCAATCCTCAGCTCGGACAGCTTTGATGCGACCGCCGTGGATGTGACGACACTGGCCTTCGGGCCCGAAGGAGCTGCGCCAACACACCCGCAGGGTGGACACCTCCAGGACGTGAACGACGACGGTCTCACAGACCTGCTCTCGCACTACCGCACCCAGGAGACCGGCATTGCCTTCGGCAATTTGGAGGCGTGCGTGACGGGCGAAACACTCGACGGCATCGCCTTCAAGGGCTGCGACAATATCGTCACCCAGCCACCCTGCGGTAACGGCTACGCGGCCGCCCTCGTGGTACCACCGCTCGCGTGGATCAGTGGACGGCACAGGCGTAGGAAGGCGAGGCCGATGAAGCTTGCCGCCTAGGTTCGATGCGCCCCGGCTTCGGTCGGGACGTTGTCGTTACCGGAGAACGTTCGCCGATCCTCCCTGCCCTCGGCCCCGTGCGACTCGCCGCTAAGCGGAGACGCTCGAACTAGAGCAAACCGTCGCCCGCGTGGTCCCCGAAGGTGTCGAACCAACAGGTTTAGACGCGCACCTCCCCCGCACCTTTCCCGAAATGTCGTACACACCGTTGAGAGAGATCAGACTTTTCGGGAACGGCAGAACCGCGGGTGGGTAGACCGACACTTCGGGAACGCTGCGCTTCCCGCCGCCCCCCACCCTCCACACACGACTTCGGATGCGGGAATAGTCTGCTCTCTCTCGAATTGGTGGCTATGCAGCCGCGCGTACACTCTATGGTGTCTGCCCATATCGCGAACTACGATGCTGCCGCTCCCCAGCCTGGTGGCGACGTTACTTACGACCTCGGCGATAGGCACCGAATCCGAGCAGGCTGGCGGCTACGAAGCCCAGCGCGACCTCCGGCACGGGCACGCTGATCTCCGTCAATGCCAGGGTCAGGTCGAACGACGCATCCCCCGATCCCCAGGGCAGTGGCACGTAGATGGGATAACTGGCCCAGTTCTCCACCACCAGGCGGTAGCGACCCACCGGCAGCGTACCGCTGGCGGCGACGTCCACCGTTTCACAGCACGGAATGGCGCTGGTCGGAACGCTCTCGAACTCGACGATGGTCGCGCCGCCGCCCGAGACGTCTTCGAGGCGAACGCGCGCCGTCACCTCGCCGGAGAAGATGGTGCCCCACCCCCCCGGGTCCGTGACCTCGGTCTCCAGGGTTCCCGACAACGCGAAGTGGGTGGGCGAAGTGACGTCGAAGGTCCACTCCAGGGTCGATGCCGCCGAGCCGGGCCAACATGGGACGCACACGGTCGGCATCATCACGCCGTCGCTGTGCGCCTGCCCGACCGCGATCACACCATTCGCCTGGATGGTGGACGTCTGGCTGGCGTCGGCGCGGTAGTCGTAGACGGGGAAAGGGGTGCCGGGGATGAAGTGCTCGGCCGAAACGGCTTCGTCGAACAGGCCGAAGCTCGAACTGGCAACGCTCTCGCTCAGGTCCTCAGTGTAAACCCCGGCACCGACCAGCCGGTCGGCGCTCACCGGAACGACGGCGCGGGCCGTCGGGGCCACGGCGAGCAGGGCATGCACGATCAGCAGAGCGGCAACTACAAGGAGACGGTTCATCGTAGAGTTCCTCCGTTGCGTCACCGAGTCTCTCACGCGGGCGGCAGCGAAATCAAACTGAATCCGCCCCTCGCTACATCCAGACCTCTGACCCCTCGCGTGGGGTTCCCATGCTGACGATCCTCGACGCCGTGAGTCGACAGCCCCTGTGTAAATCGGTCCAGAAATCTGAAGTACAGAAATCGGGCGGCTTGTGTTCTAATGGACCCGCCTTGGGAAGGGCCCCGCGCATCGGCGTGTTTGCCTTCCCTTGCTGTGTTCAAGTAGAGGCCGTCGCTGTCGTGTAATCAAGTCTGACTCGGCCCGAAGCCACCAGTTCAGCTCTCCACAGCCTGCGAAAAGAGCGATACACGATCCGACTGAAGGATCTGATGCCTTCGCTGTGGTGGCTTTACAGAGAGTGGACCGGGATCTCGTCAAGATCCTGGGTTGTGTAGCCGAAAGACGTTCCAGGCC
>JAFDEI010000196.1 GCA_019310425.1 Deltaproteobacteria bacterium
ACGTCACGCCCGGTGGCGGAACCGACCGCGTTCGCGAAAGTCGCGAGTTCGTAGCTCGCTTCGCGGATCTGGCCAGCTTGGATCTCTGTGACGATGAGAATACTGCCCATCGGTATTTCCTCTCTGAGTGCTTAAAGGAGCCCGAGCTCTTTGATTTTGCCCATCAGTCCAGCGACGATTTCATCGTTCGATCCCTGGAGGATCTCGGCAGTGTCGCCCTTGATAGGCGGAGCGATCTTGGCGATCTGCACCTTCGCGGCGCCGGCGCCTACCTGACCGTCGAGTCCGAGGTCGGCCACGGTCTTCACGTCGAGCGGCTTCTTCTTCGCCGCCATGATGCCCTTGAGCGACGCGTAGCGAACCTGATTCAGACCACTCTGAACCGCGACCAGACACGGAGTCTGTAGTTCGACGACTTCGTTGGCGCCGCCCTCGATCTCGCGATCGACGGTGAGGCTGCCTGCCGACCGCTCGATCTTGACCGCCGCGGTGGTGTGGGGGATCCCGAGAAGCTCGGCCAGCATGGGAGCGATCGCGGCAAAGTTGCCGTCTTCGGACATCAGGCCCATGTAGACGAGGTCGGGGTTTTCTTCCTTGGCGACGGCGGCGAGCGTCTTCGCTATGCCGAGGACATCGGAGCCGTTCGTGGCGTCGTCGTTCACGTGGATGGCCCGATCGGCGCCCATGCCGAGCGCCGTACGCAGAGACTGCGTGACGCGATCAGGGCCGATCGACACGACCACGACTTCCGCCTCTTCGGCGTCCTTCACCTGGAGGGCTTCCTCCAGCGCGTAGGTGTCGTAGCTGTTGATCTCGAATTTGATGCCGTCCTCTTTGATCCAGGTGCCGTTCCCGTCGATGTCCAGACGCGCATCCTGGTGCGGTACCTGCTTGAGGCAAACCATGATCTTCACGGGCGGTACGAGCCTCCAAAATTGATTCCGAAATTGAAAGGCCGGAGCAAGGAAGCTCCGAGAGTCGGAAAGGAGCGGGCAATCTAACCGACACGGATGTCGATTTCAACCTTCGGTGGGACATCAGGGGGGCAGAAAATGACTGTGATTCAGTGCTTTACGTCGGGGGGTGCTGTGCCGCGGTCGACCGCGCGGCGTCCGGTGCGGGGTCGACACCTCGCCGCCGCAGACGAATCGCGCGTGGCCGACGCTGGGTCTGGGGTACAATGCGTCTCAGTCCGCAAGGCTCGGATGCGCGCGCGTGGGCGCGTCAAGCAACAGCCGAAGATCACCGTGAGCGTGAGGGGGCTCGAGTTTCCCATGTCGAATTTCGTCGCTGATTTCCGGCCGAACGGCCGCCTGCTGTCGCTGCTGATCGCGGCCTTCGTAGTGTGCCTGGCCGGTGCTGCATCGGCAGAGGACGACCGCCCGAAGGAGATGCCGTACGACACGCCGGGTGAGTTTCCGCAGCTCAGCCCGGATTACAGTATGACGAGCCACAAAGTCGTGCTGGTAACCGACAATGGCTTGAATCCGCGCCTCGCGACACTCGACGAGGGGCAGCTGGTGGCCTGGATCAGCTACTCGCAACAGCCATCCATCGTGGTGTTCGAACGTGAGGTTGCACGCTCGATGATCTGCCACAGCCTGGTCAATTTCTCGATCGAGGAGGATGAGCTTCGCAGCGCGCCGATCAACGCTGGGGAATTCGCGAGCTTCTGCCAGCTGAAACCGGGTCGCTACAAGTACAAGATCTTGCGGAAAGGCCTGGTGCAGAGCGGTAGCGACGCGGCGCGCATGCTCGAGGGCGAGATCATCGTGGGCAATCCGAACGACAGCTGATCCCGCTGGAGCTTCTGGTCTTGGACGCCTGGGGCGAAATGCCTCGGGCGTTTCTCGTCGAGGGTGTCTTCGTCGGGCGTCAGCCGCTCATGAACATGAGGAACTGTTCGAGGTTGGCCACGCGCAGAAACGGGTTGATGCGTTTCTGTTCGCCCATGGTGCCGACCGGCTCGGGCGAGTAGAGGTGGCCGGGGTAGAGCAGGGTGTCATCCGGCAGTGCCTTCAGCGTGTGGTTCAGGCTTCGATACATGTCCTCGGGGTTCGCGCCGGGCAGGTCGACCCGCCCGCAGCTGCCGAGGAACAAGGTGTCACCCGATACCAGCGCGCCCGGATGACCGGCTGATTCGACCAGGAAGCACTGCGACCCGGGAGTGTGGCCCGGCGTGTGGAGCAGTCGGATGCGGATCTGACCGAGTTCGATGGCATTCCCGCCCTCTTGCCGCACCAGGTCTGATTCCGACACGTTGGTCACCTTGATCAGACCGTCCGCCTCGTGCTCGTTTACGTGGATTGGTACCGGCTGCCGAGCCAGCAGACGCGGCAGCCCCTCGATATCCATGCCGAAGATCGAGCCGCCGACGTGGTCCTGGTGGTAATGGGTGACGAGCGCCCCCACGACCTCGACCCCGTCCGTCTCGGCCTGATCGAGCAGTGCGTCGACGCTCCATGCGGGGTCGACGACCAGCGCCTGCCGCGTCGACCGGCTGCCGATCAGGTAGCTCAGGTTGGCCATTTCCCCGACGGGGATCTGGTGGAAGTACAAGTCGCTGATTTCATTCATGGGCATGCGTTAGCCGGAGACGCCGCAGAGCGGCGCGCCGCGTCATCCTTCGAGAATCTTGGTGATCCAGCCATCGAGCCCGTCGAGGACCTCGGACCGGACCTCTTCCTCCGTGCGCTCGCTCTTCTTCAGTACGCCAAAATGGTTGTCCGCTTCCTGGATTACCTGAAGTGTGGTCGGTGCGCCGACCCGGGTCAGGGTCTGGCGTAGCCCGTTGAGGTCGCAGGTGCGGTCGCGCGTTCCCTGCACGAAGTGCATTGGGGCGATCAGCCGGTAGAGCTGGTCGGCTTCCACCACGTCCGACTTGCCCGCCGCGTGCAGCGGGTATCCGAGGAAGAACAGACCGTCGACCCGCAAGCGCGAGGTGGCGAGATCCGCCGCGACCAGGCCTCCGAGACCTTTGCCGCCGAGGAAGAGGTGCGCGGGAGCGGCCGTCGGGTCCCGCGCGAGAACGCCGACTGCGGCCCGGAGCGTTCGGCGCAACACCTGAGGTGTGTCGCTGCGGCGCTTCTTCGCTTCAGCGAACGGGAAGTTGAAGCGCAGCGTCAGGTAGCGCCGCTCGGTCAGCTCGCGCATCACGTGCTCGATCACCGGGTCATTCATGTCGCGACCCGCACCGTGGGCGATGACTACGCTCACGCGCGCACCGGTCGGCCACCAGCGCGGGACGCCGATCATGGCGGATACCGAATCGAGCCCGTGAACGGGCTCCGGGAGCGGAATCTGGATCTCTTCGAAGCGCGCGGAAGGTTCTACCACTGACTCCCTCTGGGGGGCTACTTTATACCATGGAAGTTGCAAAAGGGGTCACGCCCGACCCCCGGGGCTCTGCTGAATCTGTACTGTAACCCCTTGGAGCTGCAATGGAAAAAGTCCTCATTACCGGGATTTCAGGCGGCCAGGGCCGGCTGCTCGCTCAGCGGTTGATGGATCGCTACGAGGTTTGCGGCGTCGATCGTGTGGCTTGGACTGGTTGCCCCGAGGGGGTGAAGGTTCATGTGGTCGACCTGACCCGCAAGAAGTTCGAAGACGTGATCCGCACGGAACTTCCGACCCACGTAGTTCATATGGGCTTCATCCGGCACTTTCGCACCGACGAGCGGACCCGCTACGACGTCAATGTTCGCGGGACCCGCAAACTGCTCGACCACTGCGTCCACCACGGCGTTCAGAGCCTGGTGGTGATGTCGAGCAGCTACGTCTACGGCGCGTTCCCCGAGAATCCGTACTACATGGACGAGGACTCGCCGCTCTCCGCGAGCCGCTCGTACCCCGAGATTCGCGATCTCGTGGAGGTCGACACGCTCGCGACCACATTTCTGTGGCGTTATCCGCACATTCGGACGGCAGTGCTGCGCCCGGTAAACGTGATCGGCTACTACGTGCATTCGATGATCGGGCAGTATCTCCGCGAGCGCCGCGTGCCGACGGTGATGGGGTTCGACCCGATGATGCAGTTCATCCACGAAGAGGATTTCGCGGGCGCGATCGCGCTGGCAGTCGAACATCAGCTGCAGGGGGTTTTCAACGTTGTGGGGCCGGGCGAGGTGCCGCTTCACACCGCGATTCGCGAAGCCGGCAGCACCGCGATTCCGCTGCCCGAGATTCTGCTGCGGCCGGCGCTCGCGGGTCTCTTCGATTTCGGCTTGTTTCCGTACCCGCCCGGGGCGCTCGACTACCTGAAGTTCCCGATCACGGTCTCGGGCGAGCGATTCATGGACGTCACCAACTTCCGGCCCGACTACAGCCTTCGCGAGACATTGCAGAGCGTGCACGACTGATGGCGACCGAAGACTCGGGAATGCTCGCCTCGCTGATGAAACTCATCGGCTCCTACCTGCCGGAAGTCGTCCGGGACCTCGGAATCGAACTCGAGGATCGTCTTCGGAAGGTGCCGAACCACTTGAACGAGTTCGGCTTCGACCCCTACGGCCTGAGCATCGAGGCGGCGCACCGGATGTTCTTGCCGGTGGCGGTGATGTACCGCTCGTATTTCCGCGTCGAGACCTTCGATATCGACCGAGTTCCCGAGGGGCGTGTGATGCTGATCGCCAACCACGCCGGCCAGCTCCCGTTCGATGGCGCGATGCTCACCATGGCGATGCTGCTCGACGCCGAACCACCCCGTATCTGTCGCTCGATGGGTGAGTATTTTCTGCCGCGGATGCCGTGGATGGGCACCGCGATGGCGCGCGGCGGTGCGATGGTGGGGACGCCCGAGAACTGCGTTCACATGCTCGACAACGAAGAATGCGTGCTGGCCTTCCCCGAAGGCACTCGCGGCATGAACAAGCCCTACACCGAGCGCTATCGGCTGCAACGCATGGGACTCGGCTTCATGCGGCTCGCGCTCGAGACGTCGACGCCGATCGTCCCGGTGGCAATCGTCGGATCGGACGACCAACAGCCGGGTATCGCGAACCTCGAGGGTCTGGGGCGGCGTCTGGGGCTGCCCGCGTTGCCGATCACGCTCGGCTTTCCACTGCTCGGGCCGTTGGGCATGCTTCCGCTGCCGGTGAAGTACCGCATCTATTTCGGCGAGCCGCTGGACTTCGCGGGAGACTCCTCCGATGACGACGTTTCGATTCAGCAGAACGTGGATGCGGTGAAGGAAACCATCGAAGCCATGCTCGCGCGGGGTGTTCGCGATCGGAAGGGAATCTTCGCCTAGTGGGAGCTCGGATCCGGCGCAGCTGCGGCTCGCACCTTCGGCGGTTCGCCCTGGTGATGGTGGTGTGCCTGGCGGCCTGTGCGGGCCGAGAGGCGCCGTCGCCGCCGCTCGCGTCGCCCATCGCTGCATTTCCCGAGCGCATCGTGCTGGTTTCGGTGGCCGGGATGACCCCGGTCGCATATCGGGGCGACGGCATGCGATCGCCGGTCATGCCAACCGTGGCTGCGCTCGGGCGCTCGGGCGCCGCGGCCGACGCCGTGACGCCGGTAACGCCGTCGGCGCGCTACTCCGCGCACGCGACCCTCGTGACCGGCCAGCGGCCCGCCGCACACGGGATCGTCGCAGACCGCCGGATCGGTGAGCACGGAGTGCGCCGGGCGCGCTATTGGCACGCGAGCCAGCTCGAGTCGCCGACCCTGTGGGGGATCGCGGGCCGCGAGAAGCTCTCTGTTGCTGCACTGGGTTGGCCCACCACGGTGGGTGCGTCGATTCCACTGTTGATTCCGGACCTGGTTCCGGTCAGCCGCGGGGAAACTTGGATCGACGTGATCGCGGGCGCCTCGACCCCGGCGTTGTTCGCGCTCATCGCGGAGGAGGACCGCGTCGACCCCGCGCTCGCACACGAAGGCGCTGCACGCGATGCCTTGCTCACGGGGCTGGCGTGTGCGCTGCTCGAATCCGCACAGCCGCCAGCGCTGACTCTGCTGCTGCTCACGCAGGCCGCGCCCGCGCAGGCGGGCCACGGCCCGGGCAGCGAGGCCGAAGCTGCGGCACTCGCGAATGCCGATGCCCAGATCCGGCGGATCCTCGACTGTCTGTCGCTGAGCGGCCGTTCGGGCGATACCGCGCTGGTGATCGTGGGGGACCGCGGGGTGCTGCCGGTGCACACGCTCGTCGCCCCCAACGCGTTACTCGTGGATTCGGGACTCGTGGTACCGAGCGCTCGCTCGCATGACATCATCGCGAGCTGGTCGGCGCTGTCGCGGTCGAACGGCGGCAGTGCATTCATCTACGCGAAGAGCGACGAGGCGGCGGTGCGGGCGCGGCGTGTGCTCGCTGCCGCGGCGGCACGAACACGGGCGTTCAGGGTCGTGAGCGCGGAACAGATGCTCGCTCTCGGCGCCGACTCCGAGGCCTGGTTCGGTCTCGAGGCGGAACCAGGCTTCAGCTTCGGCAACCAGATCGTACGACCGGTGCTGCAACCGGGAGCGCGCCGCGGCGTCGGAGGGTACCTTTCGGGGCAGCCCGGTACGGAAGCGGGCTTCGTGGCCTGGGGTCGCGGGGTCCGACCGGGCGTCAGGATTCCGCGAATGCGCCAGACCGATGTGGCTCCGACGATTGCGCACCTGCTGGGGCTCGAACTCGGCGATGTCGACGGGCGGCCGCTGATCGGAATCCTCTCGGTTCCGGCAACGAAACACGCTCCTGCAGCATCGAACCGAGAAGACGCGCGCTGACGCGCGGACCGGGTGGATGGCACGAAAGCGGATGGCGGACGGGAAAGTCACGATCGAACTCAACCCGCGGGAGCAACGGCTCTACGATCGCCTGCGGGCCCAGGTGGTGAAGCCGGCTCCCGGCACGTCGTCCGGAGTAGGCGATCTGCTGCTGCTGCTACCCGATCTGACCGTCTGCCTGGTGCGGCTGCTGCGCGATGACCGTGTGCCGCTCGGGTCGAAGGCGCTGGCCGTCGCGGGTCTCGGCTACGTGGTCTCACCGATCGACTTCATTCCGGGCCTGTTGTTCGGCCCGCTGGGCCTGCTCGACGACCTGGTGATCGTGTCTGCAACTCTGTCGCGGATCCTCAATTACGTGCATCCGGACGTCGTCCGTTCGCAGTGGTCGGGCAAGGGCGATCTGCTCGAGGCGATCCAGAGTGTGACGAGCTGGTCCGAGTCGCTGTTCACGGTGCGGCTGCGTGGGATGATCAGCGGCCTGCTCGGTGGAAAGTAGCGACCAGCTGCGCGTCGGCTGCTGCACAACCTCGCGACGGACCTCCATGAATATTGCGGGCTAGAAGTTGTCCTTGTGATTTCGGATGCGCCCGAGTTCTTCGGCATCCGCAGCGCGAACGAACGGGTTGGTCGCGCGCTCGTCGGCCATCGTACTGGGAATCGTCATCTCTGAGGGCGTGGCGTCGTGCCAGTCGGACGCTGCCGCGGCGCGAGCCTCGCGCACCTGAGCGAGCTTGCGCTTGATGGCGTCGTTGCCGGGGTCGGAGACCGCCGCGAACGCCAGGTTGCTTTCGGTGTACTCGTGTCCGCAGTAGATCTTCACGTCGTCGGGCAAGCTGCCGAGCTTGTCGTGCAACGCGGTGAACATCATC
>JAFDEI010000349.1 GCA_019310425.1 Deltaproteobacteria bacterium
ATGACCCGCGCAACGAAGAGTCGGAGCTGATATCGCGACTCTGTCTGCTCGGATCTCGCATCGAATGGCCGATCTCGCGGCGCTCCGCGGAGCAGCGTGCCGTCGATAAATCCTTATGATAGGTTAGCGCTTTAAGACAGGCGAATCGCGCCTGTTCGACGACCAGCCGCCGACATCGGTGGACGGCCCCTCCCCCTCATCCGACGCCGCTGAGCAAAGCGGCCACGCGTTCCGGGAAGAGCACATGAAGCAATCGATCACGCGGCGCGATTTCCTCAATGGCGCCGCACTCGCCTTGGCGGCCGGCGCGACGCTTTCTCCGCGAGATCTGCTGGCCTTGGAACAGGCAGAGACCGCGGGTCGTATCTCCAAGGACTACTACCCTCCTGCCCTCACGGGAATGCGCGGCAGCCACGAGGGATCGTTCGAGGTCGCCCACGCCCTCGCCTGGCGGGGCGAGAAGCCCACCGACTACACCCGCCTCGACGAAACCTACGATCTGGTGATCGTCGGCGGCGGCATCAGCGGTCTCACCGCCGCGTACCTCTACCGCCAGAAGGCGGGTCCCGACAAGAAGATCCTGATCCTCGACAACCACGACGACTTCGGCGGCCACGCCAAGCGCAACTTAGGCGTCGGCGGCAGCGTCAATCTCGAGCAGATGAGCTTCAGCGACACGGTGCATCGCGTGCTCGAAGAGATCGGCGTCGACCTCGAGAAGCTCGATGCTGCCCGCGAGCGGGGGTACATGTTGTCCGGGCTCGACGCCAGCTACGGGCTCTTCCTGAACGCGGAGCAACATGGGCGCGACCGGATCGTCCACGGAGACTGGCCGGCCGCCTGGCTCGGGTCGGATGACGCAGAGGCCCTGATCGGCTCTCTTGGCCTACCCGCCGACGAGCAGAAGAAGCTCGTGGGCCTCGCCCTCGGAGAGAGAGATCTCCTCGACGAGCTCTCCCTGTCCGAGACGTTGCGCTACATCGAGAGCACCCCGTACAGCAAGTTCCTGAGCGACCGCGCGGGGCTTTCCGACGCGACCATCTCGCTCTTTCTACCGATGCTGCAGATCTACATTGGCACCGGTCCCGAATCCGTCTCAGCCATGGAGGGAATGCTCGTCGGATACCCCGGGCTCAAGAGCATTGGGCTAACAGGTAGGGCTGCCAGCAAGCTCTACCCCTACCTTGTGGGAAGCGCTCGCTTTCCGTTGTTCCCGGATGGGAATGCATCCGTGGCTCGCATGATGGTCCGCAAGCTGATTCCCGAGGTCGCACCCGGCAACACGATGGAAGACGTGATCGACGCGCGCTTCGATTACGGCCAGCTCGACCGGAGTGAAGCGAAGATTCGCCTGCGGCTGAACAGCACGGCCGTGAACGCCCGAAACGTCGAGGGCGGTGTCGACGTTTCATACGTCCAAAACGCGGCGGAGGGCGGCAAGGCCTATACGGTCCGCGGCAAGCATTGCATCCTCGCCTGCTACAACGGCATGATCCCGCACCTGTGCCCGGAACTCCCGCAATCCCAGAAGGAGCACCTCGCCTACGGCGTGAAGGTCCCCCTGGTGATGACCAACGTCCTGCTGCGCAGCGGCGCTGCGGTCGACGCAACGGGTCCCGCCCAGTATCAATGCCCGGGCAGTTTCTACGCGTTCGTCACGAAGTCACCGCCGGTGAGCCTGGGGAGTCACGAGGCTCGCCGTCCCGGGAACGATCCCATGGTGCTTTGGATGGCCCACGCGCCCATGCCCAGGAACGACGGAAGCCAGACCCAACGCGATCTCTTTCGCCTGGGGCGCCACCGCGTTTACGCGACACCCTTCGCGACGTACGAAGCCGAGGTGAAGAAGCAGCTGACGGGCATGTTTGGCGCCCACGGCTTCGATGCGGAACGCGACATCGCAGCCATCACCGTGAATCGCTGGTCCCACGGCTATTCCTACGCCTACTCACGGCTCTACGACCCCGAGTGGGAAGACGGACAGGCCCCCCACGAACTCGGCCGCGCGCCCGCCGGCCGGATCCATATCGCCAACTGTGATTCCGAAGCCTCCGCCTATCTCCACGCAGCGATCGACGCCGCCGCGCGGGCGGTCGGCGAGATCGGCCAGGGCTAGGCGAAGTCGCCCGAGGAGATTTCATGGCACGTGCAGCACGTTTTCTTGGATGGGGAGCAGGCCTCCTCGCAGTCGCGGTCTTCGCGATCTACGCATTGGGGCCGATCGACGCATTTCCTGGCATGCGGCTCGGCGGAACGCCGAGCGATGCGCCGACCCGCTGGTCCGACGTGAACGACCACGACGATATCTTCATCGAGACCGAAGGTGTGCTGCCCTGGGTGGTACGCACCTGGTACTCGGGCATGGACGACGGCTTGTACGTATTCGCCTATCGCGATGCGCGCTGGCGACGCCGCATCGACGCCACGCCTGACGCGCGGGTCCGCATTGGCGATGCAACGTTCGCCGTGCATGCCGTCGCCGTCGACGAGGAGTCGACGAACAAAGCGGTGGGGATCGCCTATCGCGAAAAGTACTCGCACTACGTCGACGCCGATGAGTACGGTCAAGCAATGGCAGAGGCTGCGGAGGAGGTCTTGGATGACGCCCGGCGGGGCCCCGTCTTTCAGCTCCTACGCCTCGAAGCGGTGAAGTAGGAACGTCCGCGTCAGGAAACGATGAGGCCGCTTGTGAAAGAACACTACAGCGCGTCCGAAGGCTCGTTTTTCGGATCGAGATCGAATTGCCATTGGATCGAGTCGGCGGGCATCGAGGACACGAGCACGGGTCGGGTACGGCGCATCGGGACGCAACTGCGGCCTGGCATTGCCGTTCATCACCGGCGCGGAAGAGATCGTTCACGAGCTGGTGGATGACGGCCGAATCGACGAAGCACGGCGCATCTTCAACGCCACGTCGGCCGGCGTCGACATCATCGGGGAGCTCGTCGAGAAACGTGGCATCGATTGCGAGTGGGAGCGTGCCGACTGCCTGCTCGGCGCCATCACGCCCCGCCACGAAGCGAAGCTCGAACGAGACCGGCGAATGTACGAGGCGATCGGCCTCGAGGCGACCTGGCTCCCCGAGAACGCGTTTCGTCAGCGCATCGACGTCGCGGGCTACCGAGGAGCGCTTACGGTTCCCGCGAGCGCAATGGTCAACCCGGCCAAGCTCGCCCGGGGACTCCTCTCACTGGTCCGTGCCGCGAATGTGGAGGTCCACGAAGAGAGCCCGGTCGTGGAGATCTCGGGCGGAACGACCGTCGAAGTGCGGACGCCGCGCGGCGCGGTGCGCGCGCCGACCCTCGTGTTGGCCACGAATGCCTATACCCACCACCTGGGTTTCCTCCGCCGCCAGATCCTTCCCCTCCATAGCTTCAGCATCGCATCGGCCCCGCTCACGGAAGCTCAGATCGAGACACTCTCCTGGAGCGGCCGTCAGCCCTTCTACGACGTGCGAAGTTTCTTCGACCTGTTCCGCCTCACGGCCGACAACCGGGTCCTGCTGAGTGGCGGGGACGCGTTCCTCGAGTACGGCGGCATCGCCGAGGACGAGAAGGGGCATGCCGACTACGAG
>JAFDEI010000350.1 GCA_019310425.1 Deltaproteobacteria bacterium
GTGCTGCCGCGCGGCTACATCGCACTCTTCCCACTCGTGCTCGCGCGCAACCGCAAGTTCCAACGACTCGCGACCGAAGAACTGCGCCGCCGCCACCTCGGCCCCTTCGCCTAAGTGGCATCCGAGCGGATCGCAACCAGAAATCCAGCAGCGGCAAGCCCCGCCGCGGCGTAGACCATGCACATGACCATGATTTGATACCGGACGGCGAGCAGTGGATCGATGCCCGAGAGAATCTGGCCCGTCATCATCCCGGGCAACGACACCAGCCCCACGGCCAGCATCGCATTGGTGATCGGGATCAGGGCCGCGCCGAGCGCAGTCCTGCGGGCCTCGTTGTAGTCGGCACCTCGATCGAGTTCGGCGAAGACCCGCTCAGCCGCGAGGCTCACGCTCGTCATCGCGTTGGCGAAGATCATTCCCGCGAGCGGAATCGCGTAGCGCGCGTAGTACCAGGGCGTGAGTTCGAGAACGAATTGCGTGACCAGGATGAAGCTGATCCCGCCGCCGACCGCAATCGCCGCGCACGCGCGCCAATACAGCCCGGGGCGCCGGCCGGGCACCGTGCGCAGCGCGATCCATGACGACACCGACACCATCACCAGCAGAACCGCGAGCACCACCCAGGATGCGTCCGACTCGAAGATGAACACGAGGCCGTAACCCACGAGCAGCAACTGGACCAGCATCCGCACGATGGCCACCATCGCCTGACGCGGTTCGAGCGACCAGCGCATCAAGATGAAGACGACCACAGCCGGGGGGAGGAGCATGAGCCACAAGCGTCCGAGCGGGATGATCTGGACCGACGAGTCTGCCATTCCTTCTGTCTCCGTTGAACGTCTCCGGTACGGAGCCGTTCAACCAGACAAATAGACCACTCGCCCACGCGAGTCTTGGGCAGATCTAGGCCGACGTCAGGGAAGCCGTGACGTAGTCGGCGATCGCAAACCGCGAGGCATCGGGAAGCCCGTCGAATACCAGACCCAGTTCCCGCCCCGCCTTGTTGCACGGCTCAGCCCAGGTATCGATCAGCCCGCGATCCGGAAGCGCAAACTGCAGCTTCAGGGCTCCGTCCCCCGGCAACACGACGGTGCTGCGCAGCAGGCAGCCCCTTTCCGACAGCGAGAGGATCGCACCCGGGGCATCGACGCCTTCGCGAAAACTCCGGGCCGGAAGTGAAGCCGAAACTCTCGGGACGATCCGGGGAGTTTGCTCGAGGGCGCCCTGCAGCAACTCATAGAGTTCGTGGAGTCCGGCCGGACGCCCGGTGACGCCGACGACACGCGGGTCTTCTGCGTCTTTGCTGCGCATTCCGCCGAACAGCACGACCGGCTCGATTGCCGCTGCGGGGAGCCGACTCAGGCGGCCGGCTGCCACGAAGCGTGCATCGGGTGCCTCGGCCCGGATGCGGGCGGGCAGCAACTCGTATCCCAGGCGACCGAGTGCAGTCTCGACACCCTCCGCCAAATCGCGTGACGGCACGCGCACTTCGATCCGACGATGGTATCCAGATGCCGCCATGACCGACGTATCGGCCAACCGGCCTCAGGGTTGAACCCCATATCCCCTAGATGGGGTAGCAGGCCTCACTCCAGCAGGTTCTCGGCCAGCCGCGCGCGTTGTGCTTCGCTGATCCCGAGGCCGTGGTGGAAGTAGGCGTCGAAGCTGCCCCACTCGCGCTGGAGTGCGGCGAAGGAGGCCTCGACATACTCGAGCCGAACCTCGAGCAGCGGCTGCAATAGCTCGCCCCATTCGACGCCCTGGTCCGAGCGCAAGCGCTCGAGGTTGCGCTCGATGTCGCGGTTGCTGAGCAGGTACTGCTCGACCACATCGGCCTCGTCGACGCCGAGCGCGAGCAATACCACCGAACCCGCCCAGCCGGCGCGGTCCTTGCCCGCAGAGCAATGGAACAGCGCGGGGAACGACTCCGGACGCGCGAGTTCTTCGATGAAGCACGCGTACGCGGGGGTTCGCTCCGTTACGAGTTTCGATGCCGAGCGGATCATGAAACGCTCGGCGCCGCCGTCTCCAAAGATGCGTTCGACTCCGTCCTGTCCGGCCTCGCGAAAGATCCTTCGGAGATCGTCATTCGCGGCGGGGTCGGACATCGGCAGCCGCCGGTGCTCGGTGCCGTCGGGAAGCCGGTCGGCGCCATCCTTCTCGATATCCCCCTGCGTGCGGAAGTCGAAGACCACGCGCAGCCCGATCTCCGCGAGCAGGGCGACATCGGCGTCGCTGCAATGTGCGAGATGCCCACTGCGGTACAGACGGCCGCTGCGAACGCGGC
>JAFDEI010000351.1 GCA_019310425.1 Deltaproteobacteria bacterium
GCGGTGGTCGAGGTCGGCGTGGGTCGCGATGGCGAGATCCAGTCGGCGGATCCCCAGCGCCGCCAGCGCCGGCACCACGACGCGCGCGCCGAAATCGAAGCCACTGCGCAACGCGGGCCCTGCGTCGATCAGAATTGCGGCATCACGATCCTGCACGATCAGGGCATCGCCCTGCCCCACGTCGAGCACGACGACCCGCGGTGGCGCGGGCTCGACCGGCCTTGGCGGCGCGAGCACGAGTACCAGCGTGATCGCCATTGCGAGCGCAACTCGGCTGCTGGTGCGCTTCGCCAGCAGCGAGAAGCCCGCGAGCGCGAGCAAGACGCAGACAGACGCCGAACTCGGCGGACCGACACTCGGAACGATCGGCAGCGCATGATCGAGAGCCGTCACCGCCCCACCGGTCCACTCGGCCGCAACGCCCGTGACGCGCAGCAATTTCCCGGCCCAGGGCCCCGGTTCGAGCGCGGCTCCGACGAGCGCGAAGCCCGCAGCAGGCAGCAACACGCAGGCGGTCCAGGGAATCGCGACCAGATTGAGCACGAGGGCGAACGGCGCCGCTCGGCCGAAGTGAAGTGCAGCCACCGGCGCAGTCAGCGCGACCACACTCGCGCTCGCGCGCAGCAACGACTCCCCATACCCCGCGATCACGCCGCGCGGCTGAGTGATTGCTGGAGCGTGCCGCGCGGCCGCGATCAATGCGGCGGTCGCGATGAAGGAGAGCTGTGCGCCGGGCTGGAACAGCGCGCCCGGTTCCTGCGCGAGCACCGCGAGTGCGGCCGCGGACAGCAGCGGCCAGGCGGCGCGGCGGCGCCCTCCGGCGAAAGCGAGCGCGAGCCCGACGAGCAGAATCGCAGCGCGCCGGACCGGCACGCCCCAGCCGGTCAGAAACGCGTAGCCGAGCGCGGCGGCCAACGCGACGAAGAGCGCAATCCCGCGCGTGTCGCAACGCGCCGCGAGAAACGCGGAGCGCCCGAATGTGAGGCGCGCAACCCCGAACGCGACGCTGGCGACGAGCGCGAGGTGAAGACCCGATACCGCCAGCAGGTGCGAAATTCCGAGCCGTGCGAAGGCGTCGTTGAGTTCGGGGGAAGGGGCGCGACGATCCCCGAGCGCGAGTGCGCGCAGCAGCCCCGCCCCCCGCCCCGCGGCAGCGAGACGCTGGTTCAATTCCGCGCGTCGCCGAGCGATCCAGACACCCGGGCGCAGTCCTTCCCGTTCGGGCAAGCGAACCTGCAGCGCCGGGTGCAGCAGGCTCCCGACGGCGCCGATGCCCGCGCGGTCGAGCGCGAGGTCGGGCGACGACGAGCCTGGATTGCGGCGCTGCGACGGTGAGCGAAGTCGCGCAGCGAGCCACACCCGTTCGCCTGGCAGACGTCGTTCGATCGCGAGGAGGCCCGCGGGCGTCGGCTCCCCGTACAGCCGAACCCGTTGCGGCACCCGCGCATCTTCCGGGCCGGCGGCGGTGACGTCGCGCAGGTCGATCCGATATCCGGCTGCGCCCACGACCAGCGAGTCGACCGTCGCTGCGAGCGTGCGTTCGACAGCCACTGCCGAGCGCCGCCCACGCGCCATCTCGATTCGCTGCGCATGCGACAGCGCTCCCGAGCACGCGACCAGCAACACCGCGGCGGCCCACAGGCGACGCCCCCGCAGCACGCCGAAGCTGGCTGCAGCGAGCGCGAGCAGTGCCCCCGCAAGCGCAGCCTTCGACGAAACCACCCCGGCATCCGCGAGCACGATGCCGCAGATCTGCGCGAGCACGAGCGAGGGGAGCAGCCGCACCGAAGTCGACCCCGGGACCGGGGCATGTTTAGCCTAGCAGCCCACGTGTATCATCGGGCGACGCTTGGGTGTCCGCCCCTCGAGGCCGGCGAAGGAGAGAAGTATGGGTTTCTATGATCGAACCATTCTTCCCCACCTGATCAACCTCTCCTGCGGCACTCGCCCGATCTGCAAACAGCGCGAGAAAGTGGTTCCCCTGGCCGAAGGCCGAGTGCTCGAAGTGGGCATGGGCTCGGGCTTGAATCTGCCCTACTACGACCTCGGCAGGGTCAGCCATGTCTGGGGATTGGAGCCTTCGGAAGGAATGCGCCAGCGAGCGCAGAAGAACCTCGCGCGCTCCCCCATCGACGTGGAGTGGCTGGACCTTCCCGGCGAAGAGATCCCCCTGGACGACGACAGCGCCGACAGCGTGCTGCTGACCTTCACCCTGTGCACCATCCCCGACTTTGCAGCCGCCCTGGCCCAGATGCACCGCGTGCTCAAGCCCGGCGGGAATCAATCCGCTGTGGAAGCAGATGGCCGGCGGCTGCAACCTGAACCGCCCCATTCCCAGCCAGCTCGAGCAGGCGGGCTTTGCCATCCAGAAACTCGAGAGCATGTACCTGCCGGGTACGCCCAGAATCGCCGGCTTCAACTACTGGGGTTTCGCGACACACGGCTGAGACCCCATCCGCGAACTTCCGGAACAATGGCGGAAACCCGCCCCGCGCTCCGGGTCAGTGCAGCGTCTGGCCGACGTGGTCGGCGCCCCGCTTTCGCAAGCGCGAAACGTAGGCGGACAATACCCGCAACCCCTCGTCGAGCTTCTGCACCTCTTCGCGGAAGCCTTGCATCAGCCGTTGCACGTCCGCGATGTCCTGCGGAGCGACCCCACGCCGCTCGGGATCGTCACGCTGCTCGCCGTACGCGGCCGCCACACTGCCGAGAACCGCCGCCGCCTCCTCGTCCGACAGCTTCGCCACCGTCGGCTCGAGCTTGCGAGCAAGCGTTTCGGAGATCTGCTCAGCCATTCCGAGCCGTTCGAGATCCGATCGGATCCGTTCGCGCAGATCGACGCGCTCGACCACGGGGCGATTACCCGGAAGCGCATTTCGCTTGCTGTCCATCGCGGGCCTCCCGATGGGCGAAGACCGCCCTGCCGCATACCGCACCCCTAAAAAGCAAGATCGGTGCCAGCGAGGATCAACTCGAAGAACTCCATACAACGTGCTGTTTATAATGGTTAATTCTGTCTTTCTCGAGATTTTCGACAGTCGCCCTGAGTGAGGCCTGTGAGTACTCCGCTGCCCTTTTGGGAACTCAGTTTCCGTCGGGCTCGTCCGAATCGGCGAGTTCGCGGAAGAATCCGTGGATCGCGGCGGCATCCCGCTCGCTGATGCCCGGCACTCCTCGCAGACGCTCGAGCGGCGCCTCTTTCACCGCCCGCAGCGAGCCGAGCTCGCGCAACAGCGTCCGGCGCTTCACCGGCCCGATCCCGGGCAGCTCTTCGAGAATCGACGTGAAGTTCTGACGCGATCGCAGTGAACGCTGGAACTCGATCGCGAAACGATGCGACTCATCCCGCACGTGCTGGAGGTAC
>JAFDEI010000352.1 GCA_019310425.1 Deltaproteobacteria bacterium
ATGGGCCGGTGCGAGCGAGACGATCTGCGGCAAGTGGCTCGCCGACAAGCCGCGTGACTCGCTGATCGTCGCGACCAAGGTTGCGGGGCCGACCGGAGGCTGGTTTCGCGGCCCAGTGCGCGAGGGCAAGACCGGCCTCGATCGTCACAATATCGAGCGCGCGGTCGAAGACAGCCTGCGTCGGCTGGGAACCGACTACATCGACCTCTACCAGACCCACTGGCCCGACCCGAACGTTCCGATCGAGGCGACCCTCGAGGCGCTGGACCGATTGGTCGAGGCCGGCAAGCTGCGTGCGGTCGGCTGCAGCAACCAGGACCCGCACGGGCTGATGAAGAGCTTCTGGATGTCGGATCGCCACGGTCTCGTCCGCTACGAGACGATCCAGAACAGTTTCAGCATCATGCAACGTCGCTTCGAAGACGACCTCGCGAAGATCTGCCGCGAAGAGCAGGTGCGGCTGCTGCCCTACAGCCCGATCGGCGGCGGCGTGCTGTCGGGCAAGTACCTGGGCGGCGAGTGGCCGGCTGGTGCGCGCTTCAGCCAGTATCGCGAGGGCGACGCTCGAACCAAGATGATGACCGGACGTTTCGTCAACGATCGGACGCTCGCGACCGCGGCGCGGGTCGCGGAGATCGCGGGCGATTGTGGTCTCTCGCCGGTGACGTTCGCGGTCGCGTGGACGCTCACGCGCGATTTCGTCGCTTCGACGATCGTCGGCGTCACGAGCGTCCCGCAGCTCGGCGAACACCTCGCGGCCGCCGATGCGAAGATCCCGACGGACGCGCTCGAGGCCGTCGATGCGCTCTCGAAGGAGATTCGTCATCCGATGGCTTGAGCGCACAGCCGTGGCGCTGCTGCTGGTCTTCGCCGCGGCGGGTGTCAGCGCCGCCCGCGGTCGCGGAGCCGATGGCGATTTCGAGAAGCGCGAGTCGTCGCACTTCGTATTGTTCCAGGACGTCGACATCGATCAGTTCGGTGGCTTCCACGGCTCGCGGCGTTTCGAGCAACAGGTACTCGACGATCTCGAGGCCTCCTATCGAAAACTCGATCAAACCCTCGGGCTGCGGCCATCACGTAAGATCGACGTCGTGATCTACGATCCGGCGATCTTCGATCAGCAGTTCGCCAGCCTGTTTCGCTTCGCCGCTGCGGGTTTCTACTCGGGCATCATCCGCATACGCGGCAGTGTGCGCTTCAGCGAGCAGCTGTCGCGAGTGCTGGCCCACGAACTCTTCCACGCGGCGCTCGATGCGGCCACGCCGTCCGCCGTCTACCCCGCCTGGTTCAATGAGGGAATGGCAGAGTGGTTCGAGGCGCGCATCCACGGCAAGCGGCATTTGACTGCAGGTGAGATTGCCGTACTCCGGAATGCGCTCGCGACCGGGCAGCTGTTCGCGATCGACGGCTGGCGTACGTGCAGTCCTACGCCTTGATGGAGTTCCTCGCTCGCCGCTACGGCGAGCGTTCACTACGCGAGTTCTGCGTCGAGCTGGTGCGCACCGGTGACCTCCGCCGAACGCTGCGCCGGGTTTTCCGTTCGGATTTGCAGGGGCTCGAGGCCGGGTTCATCGCAGATCTCAACTGAGGTAGTGACTCCCCCTCGCCCCACCCCCCGACCGGAGGGTGGCCGGGTGAGTGGGGCGCGAGCAGGAGAGCGGGGGAGGCGGGGTCTTCAAGAGGGACTTAGTTGTCGCCGTAGTGCATGCGGCCGCGGCCGAGCAGCAGCCAGTCGAGGGAGATGCCCTCCTTGACGGCCAGCGTCAGCAGGAAGTTGGCGTGCGGCATGGTGCCGTTCTCGTAGCGGTTGACGTTCTGCTGGAACACGCCGAGGTTGTGCGCGAACTGCCGCTGCGATCGATCGCCGCGGATGCGCTCCAGACGCCGGGGGAACATATTTCGAAGTTTGCTCAGGGTGCCTTCTCTCATTGGATTCTCTCCTTGCGGTTGGGCCGATTGACTGTCTGCGGGTCTGATGGTGGCCGCGGCTACAGGGTTTCGTTTCACACACGACGATTCCGCTCGCGAGAAAAAAAATCGCTCTGCTAGCGTCTGCGCTCGTTCTGACGGCGCTCAAACGCTCTCTACGGCCCCTTTAGCCCGCTGAGGGGCGATTTCGCCCCGTTCGATTTGCGGAGAACCCGATGCAATCGCTCGCTTTTCTTTGTCTCGGAACGATGGGCTACCCGATGGCCGGGCATCTGGCTCGCGCCGGACACCGGCTCACGGTCTGGAACCGCAGCCGCGCCCGCGCGGAGGCCTGGGCGGCCGAGTTCGGCGGAATCGTTGCGGCGACTCCCGCCGAGGCGGTGCGTGCTGCCGACGTGGTCTTCTGTTGTACCGGCGACGACGCGGATCTGCGCGCCGTCGTCTGTGGCGAACACGGTGCGTTCGCGGGAATGCGCGCGGCCGCGATCTTCGTCGACCACACCACGGTCTCGGCCGCGGTCAGCGTCGAACTCGCGTCCGAAGCCGAGCCGCTCGGCATTCGTTGGCTCGACGCGCCGGTCTCCGGCGGGCAAGCGGGTGCCGAAAACGGGGCGCTCAGCGTCATGCTCGGCGGCGACGCCGAGGCCTACCGCGCGGTCGAGCCGCTACTCGATTGCTACGCGAAGAAGACGCTGCGGCTCGGGCCGGTGGGCTCGGGGCAGCGCGCGAAGATGGTCAACCAGATCTGCATCGCCGGGCTGGTACAGGCGCTCTCGGAAGGCCTGGAATTCGCGCGGCGCGCCGGGCTCGACGCACACCAGGTCGTGGAAGTGATTTCGCAGGGCGCAGCACAGTCGTGGCAGATGGACAACCGCGCCGCCACGATGCTGGACGGCCGCTTCGACTTCGGTTTCGCAGTCGACTGGATGCGCAAGGACCTCACCATCGCCCTCGAAGAAGCCCGCCGCATCGGCGCCCCACTCCCGGTAACGGAGTTGGTCGACTCCTACTACGCCGAGCTCCAAGCCACCGGCAGCGGCCGCCTCGACACCTCCAGCCTCATCACCCGCCTCACCCGGCCCCCCGACGAAGCCTGATGCGCCACCACGCACCTCGCTGCAGGGGCAGCTTCCGCATCCTCCAAGCGGATGCAGAAGCTGCCCCTGCACCGATCCGCTTCAAGCGGAGCCCCGGCAACGGCTGAAGCGGGGGGAGCCTTTCGCAACCGTTTGAAGGGCGCGTAAGGCTCCCCCTCTCCCCCCCCGCGTCTCGCCACAAGCCCGCCCAGAATCGCTGGGAAGAAGGGGCGGCGAACGCCCCGTCAGTCGGGCAGAATAAGGCCCCTTTTGCGGAGGAATTCGTGGCGCATCAGTTCGTTTTTACTATGCAGGACTTGAAGAAGGTCGTTCCGCCCGACCGGGTGATCCTCGAGGACATCACGCTGGCGTTCCTGCCGGGTGCGAAGATCGGCGTGCTCGGCGCGAACGGTGCGGGCAAGAGCACGCTGCTGCGCATCATGGCCGGACTCGACGACGACTTCCTCGGCGAAGCGAAGCCCGCGAAGGGGCTCCGCGTCGGCTTCCTCCCGCAGGAGCCC
>JAFDEI010000353.1 GCA_019310425.1 Deltaproteobacteria bacterium
CCCTCGGAACCCGACCTCCCTCGCGTCTCCGAGCTGACCACCACGTAGCCCTTCTGGGCGGCGATCAGCGGGCTGAACAGCAGCTCGTGTACCACGAGAAACATGTCATTGTCGTAGGGGTGCTGATTCACCAGGGTCGGGTGTTCGGCATCATCGTCGGGCCGGTAGATGTCGCTGGCCAGCTTCACGCCGTCTCGCATCGTTACCATGACGTCGCGCTCGACGATGATGTTGTGGGTCATGCGAATTCTCCGGTTAGCAGTTCACCAGCAATTCCATTTCCGAACCTGGAGTGTATCCCCTTGGCACGCCCGATGACCGCCGCTTCGGCGAGAGCCGAGTAGGGGGTCGAGCAGTTCGCAGCTCACGCTGATCTCAGTCGTCGTCTTCGCCGAATACCCGGTCGAAGGCGTCGTGGGCCTCTTCGACCATGTCGAAGACGATCTGCCGGGCCGGCTTCATGCTGGTGATGAAGCCCACCCCCTGACCCGCGGCTTCGGTCTGGAAGTCGGGCAGATCCCAGTCGAGCCCCGATTGTTTGATTTCGGCGAACAGGAAGAGCTGGTAGGGCGCGGGGGCCGGGGGCGGCGCGTCCTTGCTCGCCCATTCTTCGTGCCACTTGCTCTTGAGGGTGCGCATGGTGAAGCCGGAGACGCAATTCGAAAAGGTGGTGTCATCGACGGTGGCTTCGAGGAGCCGCTCCTTCATGCGCATCTCGACGTCGGACTCGCGGCACGGCAGCCACAGGGTACCCGTCCAGACCCCCGCCGCGCCCAGCGAGAGGGCGCCGGCCAGATGTTGCCCGGTGGTGACGCCACCCCCTGCGAGCACGGGCGTGTCGCCCGCGATGGCCACGACCTGGGGCACGATGGAGAAGGTGCCGATGGAGCCTGTGTGTCCGGCCGCGTCGATTCCCTGCGCGACCAACAGGTCGACACCGGCCTCGAGCTCCTTCTTCGCCTGACGCGCCTTGCCGACCAGGCCCCAGACCTGCATGCCGCGCTCGTGGGCCGCCTCGACGAAGAAGCCCGGGTTGCCGAGCCCGGAGGCGACGACGGGCACCTTCTCGTCGAGCACCACCTCGAGCTGCTTCTGCGGGGTTTCCTTGTTCACCCAGCCGAGGTCGTAGAGCTCCGGGGTCTTCTTGGGCGGCGGGATCTTGTGGCGCCGCTTGATGTCCTCGGTGAATTCCCGCTGGGCCTTGGGGATCTGGGCGATCAGCTCCTCGGGTGAGCCGTGCGCGGGGACCGATGCCGGGAAGACGAGGTCCACGCCGAAGGGCTTGTCGCCGACCTTCTCGCGCAGCCATTGGATGTTCGCCGCGATCTCGTCGGGCGAGCTCTGGGTCTGGCCGAGCACCGCGAAGGCGCCCGCGTTGATCACCGCGGCGGCGACGTCCTTGCAGTGCGTGAATGCGACGATCGGGTACTCGATCCCGAGCGATTCACAGAGCTGGGTGTGTAGCGGATCCTTGCGCACGATCGATCTCCTTGGGGGGCGGCGTGTTCACGAAGGCGCCGTTCTCGCGGGCTTCGCGGAAGACTCCAAGGCTACCGTTGCAGGGAAATATCGTCAAGTTACTTGACAATATTTCCGTAACCGCCCACAATCCCCCAGGCTCCCCCGCAGCTCGCGTCCGCCGGCGATCGGGGGATCATCGCTGTGGCTCCCGCCAGCCAGCGCCGGCTGACAGCTCGGATGCCTCGGGAAGAAAGCAAGAGCATGCAGGCCCTCGAGAAACTGCGGGTGATCGACCTTTCCCGGCACGCACCGGGCCCCTTCTGCAGCATGCTGCTGGCGGACTTCGGCGCCGACGTGGTGGTGGTCGAGCAGCCGGCGGGAACCGGGCGCAGCGTCGCGGAAGAGCTCGGTGTGGGCGAGCGCGCGCGGGTCTTCAACCCCGTCGGGCGCAACAAGCGCTCCATCGCGCTCAACCTGAAGAACCCGAACGCGCGCGACGCCTGCATGCGCCTGATGAGCCAGGCCGACATCGTGGTGGAGGGCTTTCGGCCGGGCGTGGCCAAGCGCCTCGGCGTCGATTACGCGAGCGTCCGGGAGCACAATCCCGCCGTGATCTATTGCTCGGTGAGCGGCTACGGCCAGACGGGGCCCTACGCCGACCTGGTCGGCCACGATCTCAATTACATCAGCCTCGGCGGTGTGCTGGGCATGACGGGCTGGCCCGACCAGCCGCCGGCCATTCCCGTGAACGTCATCGGCGACTTCGCGGCCGGCGGTCTGTACGCGGCCTTCGCCGTGATGGCGGCGGTGGAGGCCCGCATCGATATGGCCATGAGCGACGGCGTGATGTCCCTCGCCAATCTGGCGGTCGCGGATTACTTCACCAGCGGCGAGCCGCCGCGCCCGGGCCGCTACTTCTTGAACGGCTCGCTGCCGTGTTACAACGTCTACCAGACCGCCGACGGCAAGTGGCTCTCGATCGGCTGCATGGAGCCCTGGTTCTGGGCCAAGCTCTGCACGCGTCTGGGCTGCGAGCAGTTCGCGGAGGAGCAGTACAACGAGGAGAAGTTTCCCGAGATCTTCGCCTTTCTGCGCGCGCGCTTCAGCGAAAGGGCCCGAGATGAATGGTTCGCCGATCTTCGTCGCGAGGAAATCTGCGTGACGCCCGTCTACGCGCTCGACGAGGCCGTGGCCGACCCCCACATGCGCGCGCGCGAAATGCTCGTGGAGCTCGAGCACCCGGAATTCGGAGCCGTGCAACAGGTGGGGATCGCACCCAAGTTCTCCGAGACGCCGGGGTCCGTGCGAACCCTGCCTGCCCGCTGCGGTGCCCACACGGCCGAGGTGCTGCGCGAGGCGAAGTTCTCGGAAGCCGAGATCGAGGAGATCACGCGGGATGCCGGCGTTCGCGTGGTCGAGCTGGGGCAGGGGGTCTCGGCGCCTTTCTGCGCCAAGCTGCTCGCCGACTATGGCGCCGAAGTGATCAAGGTCGAGCTGCCGGGCGGAGGCGATGTGGCGCGAAGCTGGGGGCCCTTTCCCGGCGACGAGCCCCATCCCGAGAAGAGCGGCGTCTTCTTCAGCTTGAATACCAACAAGCGCGGCGTCACGCTCGACCCGGGCAGCGAGCACGGGCGAGAGTCGTTGTTGCAATTGCTCGCGGGGGCCGACGCCTTCATCGAGAACCACCCGCCGGCGCAGATGCGCGAGTGGGGGCTCGATTACGCGAGCCTGTCCGCCCTCTTTCCGAAGCTCGTGATGATCTCGATCACGCCCTTCGGCCAGACCGGCCCCTATGCGGATTGGAAGGGCTGCGACCTCAACGCCTTCCATCTCTCGGGAGCGGGCAGCCGCTACTGCGGAAGGCCCGGCGAGGCGCCGCTCGAACAGGGCACCTTCGCCGCCGACTACTTTGGCGGCTACGTCGCCGCCACCTGGGCGCTCGGATCGCTGTTCGCCGACGGCGACAGCCGCGCCGAGCACATCGACGTCTCGTGCGCGGAAGCGATCGCGGCACTCTTCGTGGGTTCGCAGAACATCGGACTCTACGCGCAGGACGGGATCTTCGACAAGCGC
>JAFDEI010000197.1 GCA_019310425.1 Deltaproteobacteria bacterium
ACGTTGATGCCGATCATGATGACCAGTGGCATCTTCAGACCCAGCTGCAGCTTCAGCTTCGCGAAGACGAACTGTCCCACCTTGACGATTCCGGACTCGGGGTTCCCGGGCTCCACATCGGCGTAGGCAACGATGCTGCTGCGATTCCCGACGTAGAGGATCCCCTGGTCGTTCACCAGGGCGTAATAGGCGCGCAGACCTTCGAGCTGGTAGTCCATCCACTCCTCGGCCAGCGCCTCATACGCATCGCTGCCCAGCGGTGTCGCATCGAGCTTCGCCACGATCTGCTGCATTTCCTCGGGGCTGCGGTGAGGGAAGTTCTCGGGCTCGAGGGACAACTCGGCGACTTTCTCGAAGTCACCGTTCTCGTTCAGCTCGAGCTTCATGATGCGATCGACCTGCGGTACCCAGAAGACTCTCCTGCCGTTCGCATAGGTGTAGTCGAGAATTCCGCCGGCGATCGGGGAAGACCAGAGGTGGTCGAGCGTCTTCGCGTCGATCTGTTGGGAAGGCGCCTCCGGGCCCCGGAGAGGCAGCGCGTCGGTCTGCCAGGTGTTGCAGTGGATGATGGGGCACGTCCCGGTGGAGAGCCCTACGGCATCGGGTAGCGGGCGACGGATGGGTTGGCTGCGCTCGCAACCGGTCGTGGCCGCAATGCTCGCCAGCAGCAGGCCCGCCGACAGTGCCGGGAGCAGAACGCGGGAAGCAGGGTGGGACCGTAGCCGGGCCATGGTGAATTCCTCGCTGGTGGAACTCGCGTCATGGCGAGTCTCCGGTCGCATTGTTGACGATGCTGAGGATCCGTTTGGGCATCAAGCGAGAGAGGATCGGGATGTAGCGCGCCTCACCGATCCAGATCTCGTCGCGTCCTCTGGCCAGGCGCTTCAGGATTTCCCGATTGCAGTCATCGACCGAGATCGTGGGGAGGCCGACGCCCGCCATCATGGCGGTGTCCACTGAGGGCGGATAGAGCGTGATGACCTTCACCTCGGGGGCGAGCTGGCGCCGCAGCGAGTGGCTGAAGGAAATCACCGCAGCCTTCGAGGCGCAGTAGATGGGAAAGCGGGCTACCGGCACGACCCCCCCGGGCGACGAAACATTGATGATGGTGGCGCGCCCGTGCTCGCGAAGCATGGGGAGGAAGAGGCGGATCATTTCGATCGGGGCCACGAGGTTGGCGGTGATGTCCTGGTGCAGCCCCTCCACGTCGAGGGCGTCCGGCCGGCTGAAGTCGTAGGGCCGCATGCACGCCGCGTTGTTGATGAGTACGTTGACTGCGAGCCCGTCGGCAACGATGGCGTCGAAGAGCCGCTGCCGATCCGCGGCATCGCTCACGTCGCAGCGGTGGGCGCGCAACCCCGGAACCTGGCGGCAGGCGTAGTCGAGCTTCTCTTGACGCCTGCCGCAGATGACGACCTGGTTGCCGCGCTCGGTGAACGCGCCGGCGAGACCCAGACCGATACCGGTCCCCCCGCCCGTGATCAGGATGGTGTTTCCAGTGAGCTTCATGGGCTCTCCGTCGGCGCGACTGACGCTTCGAGCTCGTCGAGCGCGACGCGCGCCTGCTCGAGCGCGCGCTTCCAGTCTTCGGACGACTCGGACGCCACCGCAGCGCGACCTTCGATCGCTTCGACGACGTGCGCTCGAAGCGCTTCCACCTCGTCTAGCAACGCCAACTGTCGCGGCAGGGACACCCACTCCGCGTCTTCCTCCGCGGCAGCGCGGCGCAGCACGGCGCGGGTGGAGGCCAGCTGGAGTCGGGCACGGCGCAGCGGCGCGCGAGCGGCGCCCGGTTCTCCGGCCTCCAGTGCCGTAAGGGCGGCCGTGTGGAGGCTCCGCAACCAGCGCACGCCCTCACGCGCGAGCTCGCCCCGCGACACTGGCTCGAGCAGCAGCAGGCCCGCCTTCGGCTCATGGGGAACCTTCAGATGCTGCGGAAGCCAAGGATTCAACATGTGATAAAAGATCGAAGTAATGGCTCCCGAGAGGGTCACGAAGGTGTTGCCGTCGAGCGTGGGCATGATGAAGCCCTCGCTCGTCTCCGGGATGGACAGCGGTCGGCCGAGTGGCGAGCCGTCGCGCAGATCGATGGCCACGATCAGTGAAGTCTGCGGAACCGGAACGAGGGTGCGCTCGGAGCGCGACGGCATCAGCTTCAGGTGATAGCCGCAGACGACGTTGAGCCAACCCTCCCGCTCAGCCAGCGTGACCAGGCTGTCGATGAACGCCACGGGCTCCGAAAACAACCACGACCAGAAGCCCGTCAACCTGGGGATGTGCTCGGCGCAGAGTGAATTGTACTCCCGCCGAAAGGCGAGCGAGCCGTCGGGGCGGAAGGCCAGCAGGTGGTCGTGAAAGGCGGTGTAGATGGTGCCGTCGGGGCCGACACTCGGCGAGGCGGAACCGCCCCCAGCCTCGGTCGTCTGCCAGAGCTTCTCGCCGGTGTAGGCGTTCACCGCGACCATGTGGCCCAGCTCGTCGAGGGCGTAGACGCGCTCGCCGTCGTGGGAGATGGCCGGGCTGGTCCCGCTGCCCCCGCCCATCGGGGTCTGGAAGGCGATCTCCAGCCGGTCGTCCCCTACGTCGATGCCGATCAGCAGCCCCATGGTCGCTTCGGCGCCTGCGGCGGTGATATAGACCCGTCCTGTCCGCGGATGAACCGCAGGTGTGTTGGCGACCTCCATCTCCCAACCCTGAATCAAGTTGAACATGAAGGGCTTGATGGCCGGATCCATCAGATCCCGCCAGAGCGATGCGGGGGGCGTGTCCTCCGCGGGCGGTCCGCTTCCGCCCGGGAGATCGAGTACCGGCATCGCGAGGCTGCCGTCCTCGGGTCGAAAGAAGAGGACCTTGCCTTCGGACGAGATCCCACCGACGTAGCCCTGGGAGCTGATGGCGACGGTCATGAATCCCCAGTCCACGCCGTGGGGCGTGAGGTCGACGACCCACTTCACGTCTCCATCGGCGCGGAAGGCCCAGAGCTGATTTCGGTCACCCACGTAGACGTCGCCGCTGCGGGCCACCACGGGCGCGTTGATGATCGCGTATGCGTCGAGGTCGTCGGGGCCCTGCTGGGGAGCCGCCTGCCAGAGCAGCTCGCCGTCGCTGTCGAAGACGTGGAGGTTGCTGTGGCCCTGACCCTTACCGCTGGTCACGTAGAAGTTTCCCTCGGGCCCGGCGAGCGGCGGCCAGAAGATCGGGTGGCCCGCGAGCAGGTGCTTCGCGATGCGGTTCTCACGCGACATCACGATGGGCACGTAGTCGGTATTGCCTGAGTCGCGGTGTCCTGCGGGCCAACTGGTCTGCGCGTAACCCGGGTGCAGATCGAACGACGGCATCTCGGCCCACGCCTGCAAGGAGCCAAAGCCCCCGGCAAGCGCAACCAACAAGATGAGGCAGGGCGAAGCGAACGTTCTCACGAGGCGAGCTTCCTTCTTTCCCGAGAGACGGGAGCCGTGAGACCGCCAACGACATAGTCCACCAGATCTCCGGTGAAGTGCGCGACGCTCTCCGAGCGCCGCCTCGGCCCGGACGCGGCCAACTCGAACTCCATGGCGGCGGTCGCGTGAACCAGCTGGCTCGCCATCAGGGAGAGGCGTCCCGCCAGCACCTCCTCCGGGATGCCTACAAGGCAGGCGCGAATCAGATCGACGATGGCGTGAAACGCTTCCGTGAAGGGGCGCCGTTCCGTCAGCAGCTCGACCGCATCGCCGCGGCTGAAGAGCTGCGCGGTGAAACGCACGTAGTACCGCCCCCCGGGCTCGTCACGCAGCTGTTCGGTGAATGGCGTTACGAGGGCCGTGACGAGACGGTGCAGATCGCCCTCGCAGCCATCGCTCCGAATCTGCTCCAACATCACATCGCGTCGCTCGTTGATTGCGCCCATGCGATCGGCGAGGATGGCTTCGACGAGGTTCTGCTTGTCGCCGAAGTGGTACTGGAGCGCGGTGTTGTTGCGCTGGTCCGCTGCGATGCAGATGCTGCGCATGGAGACCGCGTCGATTCCGTGCAGCGCGAAGAGTCGTTCGGCGGCCCGGAGCAGGCGCTCCTTGGTGGCTGCAGGCGCACGTTTCATGCTGCGACATTAAGGCAGTTGACTGAAACTGGCAATCGCCGTAGAGTGGGGTCCCGATGCGGTGAGGGCTTCTCTGGTGGGAGGCACACACGCGCAAGAAACCCGAGTGTTCCGGCTCACATGGCCGCTCCCAAACCCCACCGTCCGCTGGCAGTGCGCGCGATCAACGGCGCGGGTGCCGGGCTGCGCAGGCTCGGTGTCCCCCTCCTGCCCGTGCATGAGGAGCGCCTGCTTCTGGCCGCGCGCAAAGAGACGGGGCTCGAGGATTTCGGCGGCGAGGGGTTCCGCGAGGGCCTGCGACGGCTGGTGGATTCTCTCAATCAGGACGCGCAGCTCAACGTGCTGGGGCGAATCAGTGCTCGCACGACGCTGCAGACCAGTCTTCGAAACCGGCTGCAGCTCCAAGCCCACCTGAAGAAACACCCACAGGTCGCGGAGCAGGAGATTCGGGAGCCCCTCTTCATCCTCGGGCTGCCGCGGACCGGCACCACGGTGCTGTTCAACCTGCTCGCCCTGGATCCGGCCAATCGCGCTCCGCTCGCATGGGAGGTGGAGAGGCCCTGCCCGCCGCCGCACGAGGAGACCCACCACAGCGATCCGCGCATCGAGTCCATGCAGAAGCAGTTCGCGAACCTGATCCGGATGGCGCCCAACCTCTACGCCATTCACGAATTCGGAGCCGAGCTGCCGCAGGAGTGCGTCGCGATCACCGGACACGAATTCCTGAGCGTGCAATTCCACATCATGTTCAACGTCGCCCGCTACCAGGAATGGCTGGATCGGCAGAGTGCTCTTCCGGCCCTGGAGTTTCACCGTCGCTTCCTGCAGCATCTCCAGAGCGAATTCCCGCGAAAGCGCTGGGTGCTCAAGACACCGGGACATCTCGCCGCCATCGACGACCTGCTCGAGGTCTATCCGGACGCGCGCATCATCCACACCCACCGCGACCCGGTCGACGTGATGCCCTCGCTCGCGAGCCTGTCCTACGCGTTGCGCGGAATCAGCACCGACGCGCTCGATCCGCACTTCGTCGGGCGCCAGCAGACCGAGCTATGGGCAGGCCACCTGGAGCGCGCGCTGCGCGCCCGCGAACGCACGCGGGACCGCAGCGACCAGTTCTTCGATGTCCAGTTCGAGGACGTCGCGGAGGACCCCATCGCGGTGATCGAGCGCAGCTACGCGCACTTCGGGATTCCATTTCACGAAGTCGCCCGGCAGCGCATGCAGGCCTACCTCGCCGCCAACCCGCGCGGCAAGTACGGCGCGCACCGCTACTCGCTCGACGACTTCGGCCTCGACCGCACCACACTGCAATCACAATTCAGCCGATACTGCGAGCACTTCGGAATCCCGACCCGGGCTGACTCCGAATGAAGGCGACGCTGCAGGCTGCTCACGCGTCCGGGCCGAGCTACCGGCCTCGGATCGAAATCAACTCGACGTCGAAGACGAGCATTCCGGCGGGCGAGCCCGGCCGGCCCTGGTAGGCCAGCTCTTCGGGAATCCAGAGGCGACGGGACTCACCGACCGACATCAGCTGAACGCCTTCGGTCCAGCCGGCGATCACCTGACGCAGCCCGAAAGAAATCGATTCACCGCGGGTCACCGACGAATCGAACAGCTCGCCGTCGGTCGTCCAACCGCTGTAATGCACTTCGACGGTGTCATTGGCCGTCGGACGCTCGTCACTCGTCCCGGGACGGAGCAGCTTCGTCGCAAGACCACTGGCGGTGGTTTCCACATCCGCAGGCGGTGCGGCAACATCGTCGGGAACGGGCGGGGCTTCGGGCATCGTCGTGCTCTCCTGTCGCGGTGGGAATCGAATTTCGCGCGAGAATAGGGATCCTGGCTGTGTTTTCGCCAGCGACGATGACGGCTTTTCGTCGGGTAGCGCGAAACGCCCCTGCGGGAAAAGAGGGCTGGCGCGCGAGGGCCTCATCTGGTGGAATTCCAGAAACGCCCATCCGAGGATGCCATGGCCGACTCCCTCAGCAACTCGCTTCGCAGCGACCCCACGCGCAGCACACTCGAAAGGCTGCACGCCGCGGCCCGGCGTGAGCGCTTCAAATTCCTCACGCTCGCGCCACGCTTCATCGTCGGCAAGCTCCAGGGCAAGAGCTTCTCGCAGATCGTCACGCCCGCCGCGATGAAGGACTTCTTCATTCCGATCAGTCCCGAGCAGGGCCGCTTCGTCTACCTCGTGGCGCGCACCCTCGGTGCGCGAAACATCGTCGAGTTCGGCACCTCCTTCGGCATCTCGACCCTCTACCTCGCTGCCGCCGTCAAGGACAACGGCGGAGGCCAGGTCATCGGCACCGAAATCGAGGCTTCGAAGCACGCCCGCGCACTCGCCCACATCGAAGAGGCGGGGCTCGCTGGTTTCGTGGACGTTCGCCTCGGAGACGCCCTCGAGACCCTCCAGAACATTCCCGACTCCGTCGACATGGTCCTGATCGACGGCTGGAAGGACCTCTACCTGCCCGTCTTGAAGCTCCTCGAGCCTTCACTCCGCCCGGGTGCCGTCGTCCTCGCCGACAACATCTTCACCTTCAAGCGAGACCTCGAACCGTACGTCGATTACGTCCAATCGGGACGAAACGGATTCGAATCCACCACGCTCGAAATCTCCGACGGCTTCGAATACTCCGTGCGTCTGAATCCATTGTAACTTGATGCTTGCCTCGGTCGCCCTACCGGCCGAGACCCATTGACCCGTTCGGACTCGACGAGGAGCGCAGCGTGAATGTGACCAATCGACTACTTCCCAACCAGCAACAGATCGCCGCTCTGGGCGAACCCGGCCCGGGTGGACCGATCCACATGGTCAACCTGCTGAAATTCAAGGACGAGGCCGAGTACGAGGATGGTCGCGAAACCAATCTCAGCGGCCGCGAGGCCTATCAACTCTATGGTGTTGGTGTCGTCAAATTGCTGGCAGCCGTCGGTGGCAGCATCCAATTCCTGGGGGATGTCACGTACCTCACGCTGGGCGAAGTCGACGAGCTATGGGATGAGGTGGCCATCGCCAGCTACCCGTCGCGCGCAGCCATGCTGGAGATGATGATGATGCCCGAGATGCTGGAAATTTCGGTACACCGCAGCGCCGGATTGGCCGGACAGCTGAATATCGAAACCGTGGTACCCACCTGAGAAGCTCGCAAGGAAATAGTGCAGCAGCATGAACCCGGATCGAGAAATGGCAGGACTGGACGCGCTCGAAGCCCTGTATCGAGAAGTCGATGGGCGCAGCGCGCAGCTCAGCGAGTGGCATGCTGAGCGACTTCAGTGTCGTCTGGGATGCACAGCCTGTTGCGTGGACGATATCAAGATCTTCGATCTCGAGGCCGCGAACATTCGCCGGCATCACGATTCGCTGCTCGAGGCCGAGTCGCCTCACGCCCCCGGAGCCTGCGCCTTCCTCGACGAAGCGGGTGCCTGCCGGACGCACAGCGCCCCTACGTCTGTCGCACGCAAGGGCTGCCCCTGCGTTGGCTGGATGAAGGATCGGACGGAGAGCGGATCGAGCTGCGAGACATCTGCCCGCTCAATGAAGCGGGCCCACCGCTAACGCAGCTCCCGGAGGAGCGCTGTTGGAGCATTGGAGAATTCGAAGGACGCCTGGCCGAGTTGCAACGCAGCGCGAGTGGCGGAGATATGCACCGCGTCGCGCTGCGCGCGCTCTTCCGCTAGTAGATGACTTCCTGCTCGACCAACTCGCGGTAGCGTTCTTCCGACAAGCCGAGGAGCTGCTTCAGCACGTACTCGTTGTCTTGCCCGATGGCGGGCCCGGGATTGATGCGCGGCTCGGTGCGGCTGGTCTTCACGTAGGCGCCGTAGATGGTCTCGCGGAAGCCGAGCGGGTGCTCGACTTCGACGAAGGTGTTGCGCGCCGTGTAGTGCGGGTCGCTGAGCAGGTCCGCAACGTTCAGCACCGGGGCGGCTGCGACGCCGTGCTGCTGGAGTTGGGCCGCGAGCTCGCGATCGTCGAAGCCCGGCGTCCAGGCTTCTAGCTTCGCGTGTAGTGCTTCGAGGTTCTCGAGGCGCGCGGCGGTGGTCGCGAATGCATCGGCGCTCGCCCAGTCCGGGTTCCCCATGGCGGCGGCGAGCCCGCGCCATTCCTCATCGGTCGCGACCGCAAGGCTGATCCAGCGGTCGTCGCCCGCGCATGGGAACACGCCGTGCGGCGCCATCGCGGCCGAAGGGTGGCGGTTGCCTATGGGTCCGGCCACGCGGTCGTTCAGCACGTAGTCCATGTAGGCGGGGCCGACCATCTGCATTACGGCTTCCTGCTGCGAGTAGTCGACGTGCTGCCCCTCGCCGCTGCGATCGCGGTGCGCGAGCGCGACCAACACCGCGTACGCCCCCATGATGCCGTTGTAGGGATCCGAGTAGGCGTTCTCGACGGGAATCGGGCCACCGCCGAGGTAGCCCGTGAGGCTGTCCAGGCCCGTCGTGCTCGTGAGGCTGAGCCCGTAGGTGCGGATGTCCTTGAGCGGACCGAAGAGGCCCGCAGCCGGCATCGAGAACAGCACGATGTCGGGCTTCACGGCCTTGAGTACCTCGTAGCCAAGCCCGAGTTGTTCCATCACGCCCGGGCCGAAGTTCTCGATCACGACATCACTCTCGGCCACCAGTGCGAGCGCGAGTTCTTTCGCCTCGGCCTTCTTCAGGTTGAGGCTCACGCTGCCGTTGCCCGCCCAGCAGGCGTGGTTCGACAGGCTGCGGTTCGGGTCGCGCTCGCCGCCCGCAAACGGCGGCAGGTTCCGCGTCATGTCCACCCGCGCGTAGGATTCGACCTTGTAGACCTCGGCGCCGAGGTATGACAGCGTCTGCCCCACAACCGGCCCGGCCCAGACCCAGCCGAAGTTTGCGACGCGCACGCCCTCGAGCGGAAGCGCGCGACCGTCCGGGCGTACTCGCGGCGGCTTCGTCGTCGCAGCCGGCACATGCGGTGCGACCGGGCGCTCGCGCCAGGCCGCGTCGGCCGTGTGCTCGCCCTGCAGCGGCGCGGCGGTGCGCGGCCCGCCCGGACTCGCGGGCAACAGAAACGGCGCCCCGAGATCTCGAAATGAACCGAGCTCCGAATGCTCGAGGTCGATGATGTAGCCGCGCTCCTTCAAGTGGGGGTGTTCCGCTGCTTCCTTCACGGTAAAGACCGCGGTCACCGGGCAACCGGCGGCCTGGCACAGCTCCATGATTTCAGCTTTGCCATGCTTCATGGTCCACTCTTCGATGAACGGGTAGATGACGTCCGCGTTCTGTGCACGCATGAACATGTCGTCGAACATGTCGAGCTGCGCCCACTCGGGGTTCCCCATGACCTCGACGAGCCCCTTCCACTGGCCGGTTTCGAGCGCGAGCATCCAGACGTGGCCATCCCGGCACGGCATGATCGTCGCGGGCGCGCCGAGCGGCATGCCGACACCCGTGCGCTTGTCGGATTTCCCATCCTGTGCGTAGCCGCCGATGTTCTGGCCGCCGACGAACGTGGCCGCAATCGCCTCCGCGCACGACACGTCGAGCTGCTGCCCGCCGCCCGCACGCTCTCGCCCCAGCGTCGCCGCCAGGCCCCACGCGGCGCCCGCGGCCGCACCGAAGAAGTCCGCGGCAAAGGTGCCGTGCTCGAGCGGCTGCTCGCCGGGCCGACCGCAGTAACGGCTGCTCGAGCCCGTCAGGTGGTAGGCGTTCAAGTCGTAGCCGTTCCAGTCCGCGTACGGGCCGGTCTGACCGAACGGCGTGATCGAGATCATCACGAGGCCGGAATTCCGGGCCGAGAGCGCCGCGTAATCGAGCCCCCATTCGCGCCACTGCTTCGGCGGGAAGTTCTCGATCAGTACGTCGGCATCGGCCAGCAGCGCCAGCAGCGCTTTGCGCCCACCCGCATCCGCCGGATCGAGCGTGACCGATCGTTTGTTGGTGTTCAGGAAGTGGAAGAGTCCGCTCTTCTCGGGGTGCGGCCGATCCTGCGGAAACGGACCCCAGCTGCGTGCGGTATCCCCGCCCGGCAGCTCGACCTTGATGACGTCCGCGCCGAAGTCCGAGAACAATTTCGCGCAGTAGGGTGCCGACACCTTCTCGCCGAACTCGACGACCCGGATACCCGCAAGTGCACCTTCAGACATGGGGACCCTCCTGCACGACGTTCGGGGAGCTGGGAGCGGGAAGCGACGGCGCCCGCAGCGCCGCGCGCGAATTCAGTCGCGCGACCCACCGAAGAGTCGCTTGAAGAAATTGACGATCGCCTCGACGATCGTGCGGAAGAGCAGCGGCACGATGGCGACCGGCTTCTGCTCCGCCACGGCGGCGACCGCCGCTTCTTCGGCCGCTTCGTCCTCGGCCTCCAGAATCTCTTTTGCGCTCGCCGCGAACTGTTTGAATAGCTGGTGCGAGACGCCCTGGATCATGCCGCGCCCGACCTGCATGACGCGCCCGGTGAGGTCGATACCCGCCTCGATCACGAGTTCGACCGACCCTTCGGGCAGCGCATTCACGCGCATGGCGATCGTTCCCTTGGCGGTACCACCACCGGTCTCCCGCCCCTCGGCGACCATCTGGATCGAATGCGCCTGCGCGTCGACCTCGGCGTATTCCACGCGCCCCTTGTACTTGGTCGTGATCGCGCCGAGCTTGACCTTCACGGTACCGAGGAAGGTCTTGTCATCGACGATCTCATCGAGCGCGGCGCCCGGCATGCAGGTCACCACCCGCTGCGGGTCGATGACGAAGTCCCAGACCCGTTCGATGGGCGCTTCGACCTGAAGCGTTTCCTTGATTTCGATCGCCATGAATTCCTCGCAGTCATCGATTCTATTCTCTGGGGGGTGCGGTCACGGGCCGACGGCGCCGCCGTTCGGAGCGCGACAGAATACACGACACGGCCGCCGAAGTCCCCGCTGCGGGACCGGCCGCTGTGGCCGGTCCAGGTCTGTCGGAGCCGCGCGAGGAGAGGGCTGCCTTCCGCGCCCTTCAGACGCCGCGGAAGGCAGCCCTCCCCTCGCGCTTCATGGCAGGTCGTTCGCGTCCGCCTGGAGTTGGATGATGCGGGTGAAGTCTTCGGGCGTGTCGATGTCGGGAGGCGGCTGCCCGGCGACGGGCACCTCGAGCACACCGGGTCTCGGCTCGGAGAACAGCGTACGTGCGCCCTGGTCGCCGTGGAGGGGGTCCAACTCGTGGAAGATTTCACGCGCGAGCAGAACCGGGTGGCCGGGGCGCCCGCCGGCGTCGGGGTACACCGGCCGGGCCGCCCGGGCCCCAGCCGCCAGGAAGGCGGCGATCATGTCATCGATCGCCTCACTGCGCAGCGTCGGTTGATCGCCGAGCAGGACCGCGGCCGCGCGCGCAGCAGGGTTTGCCGCCGCCAGGCCGCAGCGCAACGAGGTGATCTGCCCCGCGGCGAACTCGGGGTTCACAACGGCGCGGGCGCGACTACCGAGCCTGAGCGCGGCTTCGACCTCGTCGGCGCGATGGCCGAGCACCACGATCACCTCATCGAGGCTGGAAGCCAGCGCCGCATCGACGACATGCTGCAAGAGCAGCCGTCCCGCGATCTCCAACAGCTGCTTGGGTCGGCCCATCCGGGTCGAAGCGCCCGCCGCGAGCACGACGCCGCTCACGAATGGCCGGCCGCTGCTCTCAGTCGTCGTCATGGATCGGCGCACTCCGCTCCTTGAGCGGCCGTCCGTCGCGCCCACGCCGCAGCGCGACCATCTCGGCGACGATGCTGAGCGCCACCTCTTCGGGCGTGCGC
>JAFDEI010000198.1 GCA_019310425.1 Deltaproteobacteria bacterium
CATGTGGAAGGCGCGCCCGGTGGTCGCGAGCGCAATCGGCGGAATCCGTGACCAGATCGAGGATCGCAAGAGCGGCTACCTGCTCGCCGACCCGGCCGATCTCGACGCCTTCGCTGAAACCGTCCGCGAGGTGCTCATGAATCACCGCGATGCCGCTCGTGTGGGCCATGCGGCACGCGAACGGGTGCGGGAGAAATTCCTCGGAGTGCGCCACCTGCTGCAATACGCGAAGTTGCTCGACGAAATCGAACTCTGAACGCATGGGAAGGGGCCGGCTCGTGGCGCCTGCCCGTGCGAGTTGGCCGAGCCTCGGCCGCTGTACGGCCGAGGCTTCTGCGTCGTCGCGTGAAACGCTCAGCGTTTCACGCGCTCAGCTCCGATAAGCCTCGATCAGGATGTCGGCAACCGACGGGCGCATGATCCGCGCGTCGGGGTGCTCGCCGCTCTTCAGCTGCTCGCGCACTTTCGTGCCGCTGACCGACACCGGCTTCTCGTCCGGATGCCTCTCGGTCAGGTCGACGCGACCCAGCGACTCGTAGAAGGCCGCGAATCCGATATTCACGGGTTCGAGATGCGGAGCTCACCGAAGACCTCCTGCGCGTCGAAGTCGCCCCAGATCGGACTGCCGTCATCGTACGGCGCATCGGCGTGCTTGCGGCCGATCACGAGATTGCTGAAGCCGTAGTTCTGGCGATAGATCGCATGCATCACCGCTTCACTCGGGCCGCCGTAGAACATCTTGATATCGAGCCCGATCAGCTCGAAGACCTCGGAGATGTCGTAGCCGACCTTCCGCCACAGCGCCTCGTCCTTGTCGCCCTCGCCGAGCAGCCGATGGTCGTGCAGCTCGCGGTAGCAGCGCATCCGCATCGACGCGGGCACATCGTCGCCCTTCAACTCGCCAACGAGCGGGTTCAGCACGACGCCGGTGTAATGACCCGCACCGGTGAGCTTTTCGGCACCCGCGACGAGCGCGTACTCATGCGCGCGATGAAGCGGGTTTCGCGTCTGGAACGCGAGCGCCTTGTCCCACTTCTTGTCGCGGATGAAGGCACGCGTCATGCGCGGCGAGAGCATGTACTCGCCGTACTCCGGATTCACAGGCTGCGGCAGCGCGCGAATCCGACCACCGAGCAACTTGCTCCGCGGGTCGTCTTCGACCGCGTGGCCGCCCGGATGATCGAAGCGATCGGTACCGTACACGCACGACACGTAACGGGGCTTGTCGTATGCGAAGATCTCGATTTCATCGAGGACCGCAACCACGTTGCCGTCCTCGTCGCGGATCGCGACCGAATCACCGTCCTGGGCGAGGTCCGCCTCGTCATCCGTGAGCGGCAACGAGATCGGGATCGTCCAGGCGTAGTCCCGGCCGTCGACTTCGATCTTCTTCTTCTCGAGTACCTGGTTCCAGACGGACTCGCCCATCGGCCCTGCCAGCGGCGACAACGCGCCGTCCGAGAGCCGATATACGGTCGAGAGGTCCGCGCGCGTCACGACGATGCTCGACAACGTTTCCGCTTCCTTCAGAAAGTCGGCGCGCTCCGACAGCGGCACCACCCGGTCGACCGGCTGGTCGATGCCGCCGTGGACCGGGACGAGATCTTCACGTTCTTCGAACGTAGTAGGGGTCACTTTACTTTCGATGCCTCCATCCAATTGATTGGGGGTTCTGAACCCTGATTGGGGGTTCTTACCAGATCGGGCGGTCACCATCGCCGCCATCGAAGAAGATTCGGTCGCCGCTGCCGTCGAGCCGCCGCAGGAACAGGCGCTGATTCGTCGTCGTATCAGCCACGTAGAGCACCAGCTTGTTGTCGGGTGACAGGCTCGGCCGGTGCTCGCTGTAACCACCGTAGCCCAGACTCACACGTCCCTTGCCATCCGGCCGGATTCGCCAGAGCGCCCATTCACCTTTGAGTTTCGCACTGAAAGCAATCAGCGAACCATCCGCGGAGAATGCCGGATCCTTTCCGGAAGTCAGCACACGCGGCTCGGCGCCCGGCTCGAGCGATTGGATCACGATCCGCTGGGCGCCACCGGTCGCGGGGACGGTACTGTAGACCACCTGGCTGCCGTCGGGTGCGCAGGTCGGGTAATAGGCATAGTCCGCGCCGGAGATCTGACGCGGGCGCCTCTCGAGCGGGTCGTAGAGCATGATGCGCGCGCGGGGCGCCCCCCTCGAGGTATCGACCGAGGTGTAGACGACGCTGCCCTTGGGCCCGTAGCAGCCTTCCGGATGAGCTTCGCGGCCATGCGTCATCGGCCCGATCTGCCCCGTGGCGACGTCGAGTTCGAACAGCTGCGGTCGATCGTTGTGGACCACCTGGGTGAAGAGCAGACGCTTGTGGTCGGCCGACCAGTCCTGCGGTACGGCGCCCTTGCGCGCCCCTTCGACCACGCTGACGTCGCGCGTTCGCGGGTCGAGCAATGCAAGCCGACCCAAGAACTTCGGGTCTTCGCCTCGATGACCGATCAAATCCTTGAGGAAACGCCCCACCTTCTTCGCTTCGGCAACACCCGGCTTCCTGCCGCCGACCGAATCGCCCCCCTCGCGCTCCATCGAATCCCGGATCATCTCGGAGCGCCTGCGGGTCGTCTCCGTGTCGAAGTAGACGAACGCGATGGGCTCGTCGACGAGTTCGTCGCGGGAGATCGCGGTCACGCAACCGATCGCGGTGAAGCCCGCGAGCAGGAGCGCGACAGCGCCCCACCCGGCCGGCTTGCGTGGCGTCTGCTGCCGGTACGTCATCACGTGAGCGGCTCTACGGGTCTTCCGATGAATGGAGCATCGCGGCCCACGCGCCGGAACAACCCCAGCCCACGCACCTTCCGCTCCGACACCGAAACCACGATCTGCTCCGCGTCGGGGAACGGAAACAACTCACTCTGCGCATATCGGAGATCCATCTCGGATAGATAAACCGCACCGCCCACGTGCGAGTGGTACACGGCGGTCACCGACAGCGCTTCCGCGTCGGCCTTCTCGATCTCTCGCAAGTAGTCGTGTTCATTCATGTAGTACGCTTCACGTCCATCTCGTGGGTACGCGATCGGATCCGTCTGGTGTCTATGCGTCATTTCGTTTCGGCATCGGACCAGGCGTTGATAGCGATCGTCGCCAACGCCGAGGATCAAGCCGCAGCATTCCTCGGGCCACGACTCCAGCGCGTGTGTGTATAACTCGTTGAGCAGCCGACCCGATATCTCCGCCGGCTGAAGCGTCTCGTCGACGTCTGCGCGTTCGCGCATCGCCCCCTGCTCCACTCGCTGTTCGACGAACCGCCCCTCGTGCTGCGCGCTGCCGTGCGCGACGACGACCAGCCACCGGAACGGATGGTCCACCCGACTTGGCTGTAAGAGGCGAACTGACCCGATCAGCCCCATCCCCCGGGGTGACCGAAGGAGGCGCGAGTCTAGGAAACCGGCTGTGGGTCTTCCACCCGCGCGTGGGTCGGAGCCGTAGATTATTTCGACAGCCTTGTCGAAATAAGCCATTCTCCAACCCATACGAGGACCTTGAATGCCGAAGATCGTGGATGCCGACGACCAACGAACGCGGATCCGCAGCGCCGCGCGGCGGGTCTTCGCAGAGAGAGGCGTGCGCGGCACCGGGCTCACCCACGTGGCCGAAGCCGCGAGCATGAGCCGCTCGAACCTCTACCACTACTACCCCGACAAACCCGCGCTGCTCGACGCGCTGGTGGGCGAAGTCCTTGAACAGGAACGCGAACTCTTCCGGGATTGCCTCGAGACCGCGGAGGCACCGCTCGAGCGCCTCGAACGACTCGCCCGCGCGTGCGGCGGCCTGTTCCCGGAGTGGGCCGTGTTCGGCCGCATGTTCCTCGACCTGCGCCTCGAAGACGCGCAGTTCCTGAAAGGCCTGTTCCGCGATCTGAGGCACGCCCTCGCGACTGTCATCGCCGAAGGACAGCGGGACGGCAGTCTGCGCACGGAGCCCGACGCCGCGATCGGCGCATCGATCTTGATGGGTGCGATCGACGGCCTGCTGTTGCAGTACTTCGTCGATCCAGACGCTTTCCCCGATCCGGAACGGCTCGCGGAAGCGCTCTGCGAAACGACACGGAGAATCCTCGCGCCATGAGTTCGCTCGCGCTGATGCGCTGGCTCGAAGGCCGGCCCGAACGCTACGACGCCGGCATGCGCGTCCTGACGTGCGGACGCATCGCGCGGCTACACGCAGCGGTCGCAGAAGCCGCCGTCCGCAGCGCGGGCGACCACGTGCTCGAAATCGGCTGTGGTACCGGGACCGTCACTACGCTGCTGCACGCGCGCGGCGCGCACGTGACCGCCATCGACCAGGCGCCCGAGATGCTCGAGCAGGCCCGGCTGCGTCTCCCCGACGACGAATCGATCGTGTGGATCGAGCAGACCGCTGCCGAAATCGACCGCCTGCCGCCGAGCCGCTTCGACGCCGTCGTGCTCTGCTTGTGTCTTTCCGACATGTCGCCGAACGAGCGCGCGTTCGTGCTGCGCGAAGCCGTGTTGCGTCTCGCTCCGGGTGGCCGAGTCGTCGCGGCCGACGAGGTGCGACCGAACGGCTGGCGCGGCTGGCTCCAGCGCCTTTGGCGCATCCCCCAGGCGGCCCTCGGCTGGCTACTCGTCGGCTCGCTCTCGCGCCCGATCCGCGACCTCGCAGGCGAACTGCAGGCTGTCGGACTGCGCGTGAGCGGCGCCGGAACATGGCTGCTCGGCACGCTGGAACTCGTGGTCGGGGAGCGCGAGCCATGAGCCCCTCACTGGGCCTGCGCGTGCGCGACTGGGGACTCGAAATCCTCCAGACCGCCTTCCGTCTGCTCCCCTGGCCCACCGAGCCCGGGCTCCGCAGCATCGGAACCCCGGACGAATCGAGCCCCGTACTGCTGACCTGCAACTACGCCCTGACGGTGCGCCGGCTCGTCGCCACGCTCGAGGGCTGTGACGCCTGGCTGGTGGTGGCACCGACGGCCGGCATCAACGTCTGGTGCGCCGCGGCCGGCGGGCACATGAGCACCCACCAGATCGTGAGCGCGCTCAAGACCTCAGGAGTCGCCGAACGCGTCCGACACCGTGACGTGATCCTGCCGCAGCTCGCCGCCACCGGCGTGCTCGCGCTCGAGGTCTTTCGGCGCTGCCGTTGGCGCGTGCGCTTCGGGCCGGTGAGCGCGAGCGACCTGCCCGCCTACCTCGCGAGCGGCGAGAAGACCGACGCGATGCGCCGCATACGCTTCTCGCTCCGCGACCGCCTCGAGATGGCCGCGAGCTGGGCGGCACCCACGGCCCTCGTTGTCGGCGGCGGCGCACTCTTCATCCGGCCCGAGTGGGCGCTACCCCTCATGGGGCTCGTCGTCGCAATGGCCGTTCTGGTCTTCAACGTCTACGACCGGCTCGGGCCACGGCGCAAGACGACCTTCGCCCTCGGCGCCAGCGTCGCTGCACTCGCGGTGACATGGCTTGCAGGCGGCGCGGCCGCCGCACTCGCGACCGCAGCCATCGCCGCCTGCTTCGTGAGCGCACTGCTCACCTACGACTACACCGGCAGCACGCCGATCGAGGGTGGCAGCCACTTCGAAGAGCGCCGCTGGACGATCGCCTTCGACCTCGAGCGCTGTGACGGCATCTTCCGCTGCTGGGAGGTCTGCCCCGAAGCCTGCTTCGAAAAACTCGAAAGCGAGCGCAAGGTCGCGCTCGCCCACGACGACCGCTGCATCCGCTGTGGCGCCTGTATCGTGCAGTGCCCGCAGGACGCGCTGTTCTTCGAAGACGAAGCCGGTGCGCGCATCGAACCCGACGTGATCCGCAAGTACAAGCTCAATCTACTCGGTCGGCGAAGCATCGACGCGCATTAGAACTCATCTCATCCGCCACGGCTCCATCAGCTTCGACAGACGTTCCGGTGGGCATTCGATCAGCTCGAGCCGGAGCGGATCCGGGTCTGTCAGCAATTTTCTTCGGGGCGCGACCAACCCGACCATGACAGTGAGCCCTCGTCTACCTGGAGTGAACCAGCTTCGCTACCGTCCGCACTCAGGAAGCCGCCCGATTCCTCGGGTGGAAGGCAAGGGGATCCGCGGCCGATGAGCGTGCGGGGGAACGGCCGAAAGCTCTTCTGCTTCCGGTTCGACGTGGACACGCACGTATGTGCGCAGCACGGCGTCCCCAACCTGGTCGCGCTCGCCGGAGCACTCGGCGTCCCGTTCACCTTCTTCTTCAACATGGGACGCGGGGTATCGCGGCTGGACTATCTGCGGAAGCAATCCCGCAGCGACGCTCAGCGAGCGCCCAGCACCGCCAAACTCTCCAATCTCGAGAAGCTCGGCTATTGGCAGTTCGCACGGATCGCTCTCTTCAACCCCTGGGTCGGCCGTGCGCACCCCGAGCCGATCCGTGGCGCTCATGAACAAGGCCACGAGGTCGGTCTGCACGGCGGTCGGAACCATGGGGAGTGGATGCAGCACGCTTCCGCGTGGTCCGAGGACCGTTTCCGCGAGGAGGTGAGCGCGGGCCAGCGTCTGCTTACCCAGGCCGGCGTACCCCCCGCGACCTCCTTCTCGTCGCCGGGCTGGCAGGGCCCCGCGCCTCTGCACTCCGCCCTCGAATCGCTGGACTTCGATCTCGTCGCCGACGTCCACGGCGAGGGATTCGAGGAGTCCCGGCAGATGGGTCCGGGCGAACGTCTTTGGTCCGTACCCACGAATCTGACGGGCGAGCCCGTCGGCGTCGGATACATCGAGAATCTCCGAGCCCGCGGCTTCGAGCGCGACGCCATCGTGGAGGAGTTTCGCAGCGCCCTCCAGCGCGTCGACCGGATCGCCGTCGTCTACGATCATCCCTACTTCGCGGGCATCCGCGAACTTTCGACGGTGGAGCGGATGGTGAAGAGCGCACAGGAACTCGGCTTCGAGGTGGTGACCCTGAAAGAGATCGCGCGGCACCACGAGGCAGGCCGACTTTGAAGACCATCCTCGCGTGTCGGCCCTCGTGCGCCGGGCGCTTCGTCGCGAACCGCCTCGCAGAAGCGGGCCTGCTGGACGGTCTGATTCTCGAGTCCGGTGCAATTGCACGCCGCCGCAAGCTCGAGCGCATGAAGCGCGGAAAGGGTTGGCTCGGCATCGCCCGGGTGTACATCGATGCAGCGGCCCTGATGGTCTACGGCCGCTGGTTCGAGCACCGGCTCGCCAGGAGTTCGACCGCGCCCCGCGGCTGGAACGACTTCCCGCCCGGCCTGCCGCGAATCGAGGTGGCGGACATCAACGAGACCCGGAGCCGAGACTTCCTGAGGGAGCAGGGCTGCGAGGTCCTGGTGGTGCTCGGTACGGGGATCCTCGGTGAAGCGACCATCGATGTGCCCTCACGCTTCGTGCTGAACATCCACGGCGGGCGGGTGCCTGCCTACCGCAATGTCCACTGCGACTTCTGGGCCTTCCGCCGACGGGACTTCGAGAACATCGGCACCGCCATCCTCTACCTGGATCGGGGCATCGATTCGGGAGACGTCGCAATCCAGGAGTCGATCTCGTGGCAACCCGGCGATGCTCTCTTCGAAATCAAGCAGAAGAATCTGCAGCTGTCGGGCGAACTGATCGAGCGGGCCATCCGGCAGGCCGAGCAGGGAACGCTGCCGCGAACCCGGCAAGAGGGTGAGGAGGCCGGCTTCCACCCGACGCCGGGGCTATTCGACCTCCTCTGGGCGTTGCGGCACGGATGAGAACGGGGCCGCATGCTCTCGGTCCCTTTCGCGACGAGGATGACCGTCATCCGACTCGAGAATGGTGACCTGTGGTTGCACTCACGGGTCGCGCCCACCGACGACCGAGTCGAAGCGCCTCTGGCAATCGGTCCGGTGGGACACATTGTCGCACCCAGCAAGTTTCACCAGCTGTTGTTCGGCGGAAGCTTCGTGCTGGG
>JAFDEI010000199.1 GCA_019310425.1 Deltaproteobacteria bacterium
GCCGCTGATGGGAAGGCCTTCTACTGCACTGGCCATGGGAGCCTCCTATTCGACGATGATGCGGCCGGTCATCGTGTGATGGCCGATCCCGCAGAATTCGTTGCAGATAATGGGGAATATGCCCGTGCTGGTCGGCGTGATCGTCAGCACGTGGTCATACCCCGGCAGCACCTGGAAGTTCATGTTCAGCGGCTGAAGCGAGAACCCGTGCTGCAAGTCGGCTGAAGAGATGTGGAGCCGATAGGTCTGCCCCTTCTTCATCTTGATGACCGGATAGAAGGCCCACATTCGAGCCTGCAGGTAGCCGTCACCACCGGGCGGAATCTCGACCACGGGAACGCCGGAGTCCTCGCCGACCGTATTGGCCTCGACGAATTCACGGACGCGCGTCCCGAAGTCGGCGGCCGATACCGTATAGGACTCGCCGGACGAATTCTGCTTGCCGTAGAAATGCCAGTAGGGCATCGCCATCGACATGATGATGCACCATACGAGTGCCAGCCCCACCCAGAGGCGTTCAGGTCCGGTCGGAGCCTTCAACCAACCGGCAGGCGGACTATAAATACTCATGCTTTCCTCCAGAACCTCAGGGCAGCTTCGCCGCGGGTGTTGTCCAGACTTCGATCCAACCCCATACGGTGTACGAAAGAGTCGGGATCACGATTCCGAGCACGAGCAGCAGCCACGGATTGTCCATCAATTTTTGAATCGGATGCTTGTCGTCAGGATCTTGGTCGCCCATTCCACCTCTCCTTATGCTTCAGTCGCACTCTCGAGTGCATTCGTTCGAACTTCGGGACTTGGCCGCCAGATGGCGGCGACGATCGCCAGGAACAGGATCCCGCCGACGATGGCGAGCAAGCCACCGAGGCCCATCACACCGAGGCCGATACTCTCGGCCAGGCCGCGGCTCGCCTGCTCCGCGCCATACGCTTTGCGTGACATGCCGTAGACACCCGCGAGACCAAAGCCCGTGGCAAAGATCATCTGGCCGACACCGTAGACGACCGGCTGCCAGGTTGCAGCGCGCCGCACGCGCAGCGACGGCCGCACGCAGCCGTACGCGTGGAGCATCAGATAGGTCACGGTCATGAAGGCGGCCGTGACGCCGCCGATCGACGCGTGATAGTGCGCTGGAATCATCGTATTCGAACCGCGAATGGCGGCCCCAAGCCCGAAACCGAGCAGCGTCAATGCAGCACTCACGAGAAAGCCCGAGATTCGCGGGTTCGCGAGCGCAGACACGTCGAGACGACCGGCTCTCCGCTCCTGCCAGAGCTGCCGCAGGCACGCGATCAGAAACAGGCTCACGACCGGGAAGATCGACCAACGCATCAGGGTCGTGAAACCGTCGCGATAGCCGGGACTCCAGGTTCCCTGCAGTGCGAGTACGGGCGACGCCAACCAGGGCACCATCATTGCGAAGAACAGCAACGCCGCGGAGTGCGTACTGATCGGCGATCGTCCGGTCGCCGATTGGAGCAGGATCAACCAGACCGACACCATCGCGGTACTGCAGCACAACTGCAGCACGTGACCGCCACCCCAGAACAACAGCTCGTAATAGACGTCGACCTCGAGGCCCGGCGTGATCCGAAACGCCGTGATGGCAAACGTGGCGGCGGCCAGGACGAGGCCGGCCGCAGTCGCGCGAAGGCCGACCTGCGCGGCGCCCGGCATCGGGAATGCGGCGTTCCGTTCGTGCGCATCCGGAGACGGTGTGGGTGCCGTCCGGAACAACCGACGCCCGACGAAGCTCGACAGCACACCGACCGCGAACAACACCTGACCAGTGGCGAACAGCCAGTGGTCGATCACGGGCACGTAGTTCGAGAGGACGGGTTGAGTGCCGGGAAGGCCGACCGCCACGAGCATCATCGCGACACCCGCGATGCTGACGAACAGCGCGTTCCGCCCGATCCAGCCGGGTGCGGGACGACCCGGCAACAGGAACAACAGCGCAGCCACGAACGAATAGAACCACGCGACGAGCGCGAGATTGACGTGCACCACCAGACCGCGCTTGAAGAACAGCGGATCGGTGACGAAACGGTCGAATGGCGGCATCCGCCCGATGACGACGATCAGCGAAAACAGGCCCGCGAGCGTGAGCACGGCCAACGACAGGCCCAGCCAATGGCTGGCGGACCGGGTCGCAACACCACCGGGAACGGTGGGCTCACGAACGCTTGAGATCATGGGGACCGCCCTTTCGCGGATGAATGCCGAACTGGACCTACAGGATGCCGATCACCATAGCGACAAAAAGACCTATAGGTCGACTGAAGCCATGAGTCAACAGGGACTTAATGAATCATTCTCCGGCTATAACGGCAGGAAAATGCTCTTAGTGACGAAATTGGGGGAAATTGCCACGCTTCAAGAAGAGGCCTTGTGGTTTTCAATCGACCCCCCTATCTATTGAACCTGGCCTCCACGCCCAACGAACAGCAGCGCGGCGACGGCCGCGGATGCCGCACGCTAGCACGCTGGAGTCGGTATTCCCCGAGGGAGAACGAACCGATGTTCCTGTCGCAGACAGCCGAATACGCGATTCGCGCGATGTCGGCGATCGCGACCCTGCCGCCCGGCGAGCTGGTACGCGCCAGCGACCTCGTAGAATCGACCGGGATTCCGCCTTCCTATCTTTCGAAGATCCTGCGGCGCCTGGTGCTCGCCGAGCTACTGGTGTCGCAGAAGGGCAAGAACGGCGGCTTCGCGTTGTCGCGGCCGGCCGGGCGCATTCGATTCATCGAGATCCTGTACGCGGTCAACGCATTCCCGGCCGAAGGCCGTTGTGCATTCGGCTGGGGGCTCTGCGACAGCGTGAAGCCCTGCCCGCTTCACGGGCCGTGGCGTCGGCTCAAGGATCGCGTGCAGGACTGGGCGGACAACACGACCCTGGCCGAGGTCGCCGAAGCGGCGAAGTTCGACCAGCGCGTCCAGCTGCCGACCGGAAAAGCGAGCGGTGGTTAGCCGCATTTGCCACTCCCGAACGCGCCACCAGGCGAACGAAGACAAGTTGTGGAATCAACGCAGGCATCCACAACCAGATCTCGTTTCGCGTGAACAGCTTCGCAGCCGGCGCCGGCTGAAAGCCGCTGCCGAGCAAATCGAAAAGCGTTGGAGAACACGCTGACAGTGCAGGTATTATTCGGCCGGGGATTTCGGCCTTTCTTTCTGCTAAGCGGAATTCAAGCCGTGCTCGCGGTCGCCGTATGGCTCGCCGTTCTGCGCGGCAAGGGCCCGATGCCGGACTGGCCAAGCGCAATCACGTGGCACGCCCACGAGATGATCTTCGGCTTCGCCGGAGCCGCAATCGCGGGCTTCCTGCTGACCTCGGTCCCGGTCTGGACAGGCCGCCCTGCGCTCGCGGGGGCCCGACTGGCCGCATTCGCCGGGCTCTGGCTGGCCGGTCGGTTCGCGGTGTTCTTCGCAGCCGCGCTGCCGTCGGCCTGGGTCGCCGCAGCGATCGACTCCGCGTTCTTCGCCACGCTTGCACTCGCCATCGGCATACCGATCTTCAATAGCCGCAGCCGCCGCAACTACGCATTTCCGCTGATTGCGGCCACGCTCGCGTTCGCGAACCTGCTCACCCACGCGGGCGCGATGGGGCTGTGGCCCGAAGCCGCCGCCGCGGGCATGCGTCTCGCCGTGGGCTGCGTCGTGATCGTCGTCGCAACGATTGGCGGGCGCCTGGTACCGCTGTTCACCCGCGCGGCAATCAAACGAGAGGGTGCAACGCAGGAGGTCGCCTATCTCCCATGGGCCGACACTGCGACCGCCCCGCTGGTGGGGGCGTTCGTGATCGCCGACACCCTCGCGCCCGGCACACCGGTGAGCGCCTTGCTCGCTCTGGTCGCGGGCGCGGTCATCGCGCTACGAACCAGGGGATGGGCACTGCGCTTCGCGCTGCATGACCCGCTGCTCTGGTCGATGCACGTCGCCTATCTGTGGATCCCGACCGGGCTCGTTGCAATCGGTGCTTCCGCATTCAGCGACGCGGTTCCGCGCAACATCGCGCTGCACGCGCTCACCACAGGGGCGATCGGCGGGATGATCCTCGCGATCATGACTCGCGTAGCGCTCGGCCACACTGGGCGGCCGTTTCGAGCGCCACGCGGCATTGCGCTCGCGTACTGCCTGGTGCTCGCCGCCGCACTCGCGCGCACGATCGCGCCACTGCTGCTCCCCAGCGCGATGGGCTCGCTGCTGTTGATCTCGGGCGCGTCGTGGATCGGCGCGTTCGCGACCTTCCTCGCGGTCTACACGCCGTACCTGATCTCACCGCGCGTCGACGGAAATCCGGGCTGACCCGACCCGCCTGAACGCGTTTCACGCCCTAGCCCGGCTCCTCGGATTCCTCGGGATTCTCGGAGTCCTGGCTCCGCGACGGCCGGCCGGGCCACGGATCCGGAACCTTGGACTGAACGTCCGCGAGTGTGTTGTTCGCAGCCCAGCTCAGGATCTTCCCGTTCAGTTCACTCCAGGTATCGTGCATGCTGCACGGGTTCAATTCGTCGCACTCCCCCCAGCCGAATCCGCAACGCCCATGAGTCGGGTAGGCGTCGACCGCCGCGAGAATATCGAGAAATCGGATCTCGTGGACCGGGCGGGCCAACACGAAGCCGCCCCGCTTCCCCTTCTGGGATACGAGCAGTTCCGCGAGGACCAGCCGCCTGAGGATCTTCGACAGGTAATGGAGTGGGATTCCCGATCCCGCCGCCAGGTCGCGCGAACGAACCGGCTCGCCTGGCGGAGCCGAAGCCAGCCAGGCCATCGCCCGAAGCGCGTATTCAGAAGTCTGGGAAATGAGCATGAACAAACCTCCGTGCGAACAACCCCGGGGGGAGTGGTGGAACGCCCCCCCTATTCATTAGCGCCCTTTTCTCGTCGCTTTGGCCCTTTGGCCCTTGCCGCGGTCGAGAGCATATTCTATAACAGATAAAAAGACATTTAGGTCTATTTATCTTTAATTAATCATTGGGTCGAGATGATACCTCGAAGAAACGGAAGACTCGCCCCCGCCCCCGATGAGCCGACCGTCCTGGGGGCGCGCTCGCGCACCCCGCAGCCGCGGAACGGCTGCGTGTGGTTCGTCGGCGCAGGTCCAGGCGACCCCGACCTGATTACCCTCCGGGGGTGGCGGGCGCTCCAGCAAGCCGACCTCGTGCTCTTCGACAGCCTGGTCGATGTTCGCATGCTCGAGGGACTCTCGGCCGAGTGCGTCTACGTCGGCAAGCGCTGCGGCCGGCATTCGATGACCCAGGAAGAGATCAACGCACTCCTGGTCGAGTCCGTGCGCTCAGGGCGCCGGGTGGTGCGTCTCAAGGGGGGTGACCCGGCCGTACTCGGACGTGTCGGCGAAGAAGCGCTGCAACTCGCAGAACGCGACCTGCCCTTCGAGCTGGTTCCCGGAGTGACGAGCGCAACGGCGGTACCGATGCTCGCCGGCATACCGATCACCCACCGCGGGCTGGCCGACAGCTTCGTCGTCGCCACCGCGCACCGGCGCTCGAAAGAAATGAGCTTGTCGATTCCGCCCTTCAACCCCGAGACCACGCTGGTACTGCTGATGGCTCGTGCCACGGCAGATGCCTGGCACACCGCGCTCGTCGTGGGTGGCTACCCGTCCAACCTGCCGGTCGCACTCATCTCCGCGGGGTCCACGCCCGAGCAGCGGGTCGTCGTCACTACGGTCGCAGATGCATTTAGCGACCTGCACGCGGCCGATCTCCCGACTCCGGTACTCGCTGTCGTCGGCCGCGTCGTTGAGTTGCACGACCAACTCGGCGAAACACGTAGCCCAAGCAAGACTCACACCACCGCTGAAATCGCTGCTGCGGCGGTTGGCAACAACGGAAGCGCAGGTTCGCCCGAAGGCGCCAGGCCGATCTTCGGATTCCCAACAGGCGACACCAATGCTGCCCCCCAGCAGGTAGACACCAGAAGCTGTCACTAGAAATCCTCGCTATGCGGGGTTGCAAACGGAAGGGATACTCACCATGCGCTACCGAATCGCTCTCAATCATGACCGGTCAGGAAATTCGTGTGCGGGCAAGCGGATCCCCGCTACCGGGCGAGCCCTCGCATTCGCGATGGCACTGGCGCTTTGCGTTGGCTTCGCCTCCGTCGACGCGCAGGCGATCGCGCCTGACGAACCGCTCTGTACGTTCCACTTGACGCCCAATGTCGGAATGGCGTGCGGAAAGCACGAGCTCGACCTGACCTTCACGAGCCGCATGCGCACCGAGTTCTGGGACGCGTTCGCCGGCTCGAATGATACGTTCTTCGGCTGGCGGAACCGACTCGGCGCCCGATACAACTACGATGAAGCAGTGATCCTGTTCGCCGAGTTCCAAGACGCACGGATCTGGAAGCTGGGCCCGGACACGAGTGGAGTCGGCGCAGTCTACCAGGGCTTCAGCAATCGCAAGGAAGAGAGCAAGGCGAGTTCCAGCAAGATGCGCCAGTACTGGGCGGAGATTCGACCGATCGAGGGCCTGTACCTGCGCGGTGGCCGCCACGACATCAAGCTCGGCACGCAGGCGATGTACAAGGAAGGCAACTGGAAGTACCTGAAGATCAAGCGCCTGTCGCAGCGGATGGTCGGAACGGTGGGCTGGACCAACGTCGAGCGCTCCAACGACGGCGTCTCCATCGGCTACGACTGGAACGGCTACGACTTCTACGGCTTCGCCGCCAAGCCCACGACCGGTGTCTTCGCGCACAAGGACGACTACCGGACCCAGAAGGACATCATCTACGGTGGCTTGTCGGTGACGGCCAAGCGAGGAACCTGGTTCAAGAACACCGAGATCCGGCCGTTCTTTCTCGGGTACCGCGACAAGCGCCATCTCGGCGGCAGTAAGAAGGTCGAAGTCTACACCCTCGGCTTCTCGGCACTCGGCATCTATCCGGTCGGCCCGGGCAACTTCGACGTGCTGCTCTGGGGCGCCGGGCAGGCGGGCCGTTTCGACGGTGATTCCCACCTCGCCTACGCGGCAATCCTCGAGGCGGGCTACCAGCTCACCGACGTCTGGTCGAAGCCCTGGCTGCGCTTCGGCGTGAACTTTGCGTCGGGTGACGGCAGCGGCGATCGCCACAACACCTTCTTCAACATGCTGCCGACGAACCACCTGTACTACGGCTTCGCCGACCAGCTGGCATTCCAGAACCTGGTCGACATTGTGCTGCAGCTGAAGTTCCAGCCGCACGAACGGGTCGGGATCAACTTCATGTTCCACCAGTTCTACCTGGCCAAGCGCAACGACGACCAGTACTTCGGAACCGGCGCCTTCAGAAGGGACAACTTTGGCTACGGAGCGGGGGCGTCGGGCGGCGACAACAACTTCGCCCAGGAGATCGACATCGTGACGAGCGTGAAGATCTACCAGGGCGTGACGATGCTGGCCGGTTACTCACACCTGCTCGGGAATGACGTCATCAAACCAGAAGAGCGCCGGCACGAGGAACAAGATGGACGGCCACTTCGGCTTCCTGCAGTTCAACCTCACGTACTAGGCACCCGGCCCCTGGGCCGAACTCCTGCAACAAACACCGCCCGCGTCGGAATCAGCTTCCGGCGCGGGCGCTCCACCATTCGTCGAGCTCCGGCAGAAAGTACCGGAGCCGCACCTTCTTGAATTCCCGTTCGCTGAACAGCACCGCGTAGTCCTCGATCCCGGTTTCGCGCGAGAGCTTCGCCGCGACCTCGAAGCAGCTGTCGCGGTCGGGCCCGTGGATCATGCTGTAGTGCGTATAGGGGAAGCCCTCTATCGTGTTGCGGGCATAGCAGTGGCTCACCTCGGGTGCGTTCGCGAGCTGCTGCCCCACGGCTTCGGCCCGCGCTTCCGGGACACACCACACCACCATCCCATTGGCGCGAACG
>JAFDEI010000354.1 GCA_019310425.1 Deltaproteobacteria bacterium
GACGACTACTGGGACGTCCACTGGGATGTCACCCGAGAGATGAAGATTCGCTTCGACCGGGAAGGGATTTCGATTCCGTTCCCGCAGCGGGACGTCCACTTCCATCCGGCCCAGGCCGACGGCGGCGTCCTTCCGACCCCACCCGAGGCGTCGACGCTCGGAAGCGAACGCACGGAGCCGACCGGGCAGAGTGAGGCCGACGACGGCGCCTGAGGAATTGCCGTGCCCCAGCTTCGGCGGAGGCGAATGACCGGGCTCCGCTGCCCTGACCGTGAAGGGGGACGAAGAAAGCCGTGCAGGGGCGAGGGCCCTCTCCCCCCCAACCGCGCGCTTCCCCCGTTGTTATATCCCGCCCACGAATCGCGCCGGGAATCGGGGCCCCCGTTTAGGGCAGGCTGCGCATTGTCGTCGGGCTCAGCGCAGCGCTATTTACGACCTCGGTGATAGACGCCGAATCCGCCGATCCACACAAGCGGCAGGACAAGCGCGGCCACGTAGCCGTCACCGCACGGGATGGTTGTGATGTCATCGCAACCCTCGAAGGCAGTCCCGTCGAGGGTCTCGCCAGTGACGCACGCTTCCGGGTCGCCAATAGCGATGCCGCACGTCCGCCACATCGAAGGTGTCGGAGCCGAGGATGGCCACGGGGATGACGCCTTGGCTCATGGGATTGATGGGATTGGGGTCGCTGCCCGGTTTGATGTCGATCTCGGCCTGCAGGACGATCTCCAGATCCGCCCAGACCAACCGGTGGTCCGAGCCGGGGAACGGGAACGTACCCACCAGCGCGAATAGCGGGTCGCTCGACTCCGGCCAGAAGACCCCCGAGTCCGTGATCTTCATGTTCTGCTGCGGCAGGACGTAGTCGGAACGGAGGTTACCGGGCATCGAGTCGTTGAAGTCCGCCGTGTCGAACGCCGGATCACTGATGTGAGAGGCGTTGATTCCGCCCTGCAGTCCGGCTTGCTCCGTGCCGCCGGGGCTGGACGGCGTGTCGTTATCGTTCACGTCGGGGTGATCCAGCAGCTGCTGAATCGCGCCCGGGACACTGTCGCCGTCGTTCGGATCCGAGCTCTGATCGCCGGCGATCACGAACAGGGCGCCTCCCGAGAGCCCTCCGGAGCCACCGTCGTCGTCATAGATGTACGACGCGGTACTACCTCCGCTCACGTAGTCGGCCCAGAAGCGAATTTCGTCGTGGTTCCTGGTCCCGTTGCGATCCTCGGGGCCGTCGAACACCGGCGGCGTAGGATGACTCACGAGGAAGTGGACTGTCTGGCCCCCGACGATCAGCGGCAGATCCCAGTGGCTCTTCGACGAGAGCCGGACCACGTCCAGCTCCACCGGCGAGTACCACGGGGTTCCGGGTGGGTGCTCGGGCAGGAGCGCTCCCGGCATGTCCTTCCACAGGAAGTTCTGGAATGTCCGGATGTTGTCGACGTCGATGGGATACATCGAGTACACCGCCATCCCATACTGGCCGGGGAAGAACCCAAACCCGAACGCGTCGCCGGGTCCACTGACCCCGCCCGAGTTGTCGAGGTCGAAACCCGACGGGATCCCGGTGTTGGACGGTGCCGCGTAGCGGTGCGAATAGACGATGGGCGCCGCCGTTCCGTGGGGCAGCGACAGGTAGTTGGCCTGGAAGCCGTCGAGAGCCACATTGCCGGCGTCGAAGTCGAACTCGTTGATCAACAACACATCGGGTCGGACCCGTTGAATGGTCTCCGCGATCACGTTCGGCTGAGCGCTGCCAGGCGCGGACAGCTCAGCCGCGAGATCTCCTGCGCTGAACCGATTCAACGATGCGTTGAACGTCGCGAACCGAACTTCCGGCGGCGACCCGCCCTCGGCAAGCGCTGCAGGTGCCAATGCAGTTGCGAGCAACGCCACCACCATACCGACGATCCACGATTTGCCTCTTCGCACGGTTTCCCCCTACACCTCTGATCAGGACGATGGCCGGGCGACGCTCGTCAACCCAGGAAGTGTCACTCCTTCGCGTCCTCGGGCATTCTCGCCGAATTGGTCTCGCTGGGTCAATCCATTTCATTCTCTCGGGGTTTCTGGGGGACACTATTCTGTCATCAACGACGATCACTTCTGCCGCCAGACGACACAACGAGGGATGGTGGCGGATCGTAAGCCCTCGGCCATCCTCGCGGCAGCGCAGTCCGCGAGAGCCGCCTTTACCGGCTTCACCACTGCCCGTTCGAGATCCGCCTCGCGCCTCCGCACACGATCCGCACGCAGGCGGCTCGACTGCCGAAATGCGCCTGACGTAACGCGCAGAGACTGCTGGCGCCCCCGGGAAGATTTGAACTTCCGACACCCGGTTTAGGAAACGCTTCAAGGAAGAAGCGGTAACGCCTACTTACGTCTCCTGCTTTGCAGCGAGCGGCATAGAGCGGCACTGGACTGCACCGAGTACGGCCCCACGGCCCTATACGACACCTAATGAAAAGGGGGCCGGCGAGAAACTCGCCAACCCCCTGAAATCCGTGGTGGAGCTGAGGGGGATCGAACCCCTGACCCTCAGACTGCCAGCCTGATGCTCTCCCAGCTGAGCTACAGCCCCACGCGGGCTCGGAGGCTACCTCCGGGGTTCAG
>JAFDEI010000355.1 GCA_019310425.1 Deltaproteobacteria bacterium
CAGTGGAAGCGCGTTTCGTGGCAAGAGGCACTCGGCGACATCGCGGACCGCACCATCGACGCACTCATCGAAGACGGCCCCGCCTCTGTCGTGTGGGATCCGGGCGGCAACGCTTCGAATGGCTGCAACGCCATCGGAACCTATCGCTCCGGCCACGTCCTCGACACGCCGATCCTCAACGTGAACTGCGAAGTGGGAGATCACCATCCGGGCGCGTTGGCGACGCTTGGCAAGATCTCCTTCGCGAGTTCGGGAGATGACCTCTTCTACTCCGACCTGATCCTGATCTGGGGCGGCAATCCCGCCTATACCCAGATCCCCAATGCGCACTTCATCAACGAAGCCCGCTATCACGGCGCGCAGGTCGTCTGCATCTCGCCCGACTACAGCGCGTCTTCGATTCACGCGGATTCCTTCCTGCCCGTCAACGTCGGCACCGATGCCGCCCTCGGGCTCGCGATGGCCCACGTGATCGTTACGGAAGGGCTCTACGCTGCCGACTTCATCCGCGAGCAGAGTGACATGCCGCTGCTAGTCCGCAGCGACAACCAGCGCTTCCTGCGCCAGTCCGACCTCGAACCCGGGGGAGCCGATGACGTCTTCTATTTCCACGACAACGTGTCCGGCGAGCTGCGGGAGGCCGACAAGGGGAGCCTGGCGCTGGCAGGCACCGAGCCCGCACTCGAGCACAGCCTGAAGCTCACCACCCCGGACGGTGAGGTCGAGGTCCGCACGGTGTTTTCAAAGCTGCGGGAGCAGCTCGCGGAATACTCGCCGGAGGCCACCGCGAGCATCACTGGGGCGTCCGCGAAGCAGGTGCGAATGCTCGCTCGCCGGCTTGCCGGCGCAAAGGCCGCCACGCTGATCACACAATCGAACTTCTCGAAGTTCTACCACGGCATCGAGATGGAGCGCGCTCAGATCCTCGTCTTCACCCTATGCGGTCAGTTCGGCAAGAAGGGAAGCGGCGTAAACGGCTTCCCCGCGATGAACCTGGATGGCGTGCAGAGCGCGATCGTCTCGGACGGATCCCTCTCGCCCCGAGCCGGGGCGCTGCTGATGGCCGCTCGCATGGGACCCAGCTACCTGAAGGCGAAGCTCGACGCGAAGACCGACGAGATGTTCATGTACGACACGATCCGCGACGAATATCGCAAGGGGGGCTTCCTCCCGAGTGCACTCTTTCTTCTCCAGCACGGTGGCCTCGAAGACCTCTACGGCGGCGCGAATCAATGGGATCCGCACCTCACGCGACCCTTCAGCGAGTTCCTGAAGGAGGCGATCGAGCAGGGCTGGCAGATCCCACCTTCCAGCGTAACGCCGCGCATCTTCTTCGAGGTGGGAGGCAACATCCTGCGCCGTACTCGGGGCTACGACCGTCTGCACGAAAGCCTGCTCAAGAACCTCGACCTCCTCGTCACCCTCGACTGGCGCATGAGTTCGACGGCGCGGTACAGCGACTACGTCCTGCCTGCCGCCGGCTGGTACGAAAAGAGCGACATCACATGGGCGACCCCGATCGCGCCGTTCGCCCACCCCACCACCCAGGCCGTGAAGCCGATCGCGGAGGCGAAGAGCGATTGGACGTTCCACTGCCTGCTGCTCCGTACGATCCAGCGTCGCGCAAAGGAGCGCGGGATCACGACCTTCCGCGACCGCGCCGGGAAGGAGCGGCGCCTGGATCGGGTGTACGACGAACTCACTTTCGGCGGGCGCTACGGGGAAGACGACGAAGAAGAGTTCCTGAAGGAGCTCCTCTCCATGGCGACGAACCTGGGGGATGTCAGCTGGGACGAGCTCAAGCAGAAGGGCTTCGCACGCTACACGGGAGTCGGGATGGACTTCGTGAGCATCGGGAACGCCACCGACATCGAACCGGACGAAACCATCACTGCGAATACCTGGCACACCGACAAGAAGATTCCGTGGCCGACCCTCACCCGGCGCATGCAGTTCTACATCGATCACCCCTTCTACCTCGAGCTCGGCGAAGCCCTTCCCGTCCACAAGGACCCGCCGGCCGTTGGGGGCGACCTGCCGCTGCGGATGACGGGACAGCACCCACGTCACTCGATCCACGCTTCCTGGCGCGACGACAAGAACATGCTGCGGCTTCAGCGCGGAGAGCCGATCGTGGTGATGAGCCGGAGCGACGCGGACGCCCGACAGCTCCTCGACGGGGAGCGGGCGAAGGTGTGGAACGAACTCGGTGCGTTCGAGGTGCGGGTCAAGATCTCGGAC
>JAFDEI010000356.1 GCA_019310425.1 Deltaproteobacteria bacterium
GCCAGAGCCGAGAGAATGTTCGTGACGAGCAGCGACTCGATCTGCACCTGATGGTTGCCGACGAAGATGGCCCCCTGACCGCGCAGCGCCGCGAACGCGTCCGGATCCTCGATCACGACACGGCGGACATATCGCTGGATCAGACCCTCCCAGAGATCCTGCCCCAACCAACGCGAAGGGACTCCCAGCCGCGGGTTCCAGAATCGGCGCAGAGGCTCGAGGTCGAGAGATGGATTGTCTGAGTCGAAGCCGCTCTCATCGCGCACGACGAAGTCCTGTCCGTCACGAACGAGTTCGATAGCGGCCCGGTTGAGCGGCAGCGCTTCGGGCAACAACCCCGGATGCAGCCGCTCCCGTGCTGCGAGGTGCTCCTTGATTGCGATGCTCTCGGCATCTCGACTGTGATAGATGCCCTCGATCGTTCCGGGCATCCAGTCGCTGGCCTCGACCTCGGCCTCGCATAGCCGTGTTTCTCCCTCGCTCCGTCGGGAGAGAGAGAGCCCTTCGACGAAATCGTGGTCTCGAAGAAACGCGCGACGCTCGAGGGGCGCAGCAGATCCGATCGCACCCTTCGGAAAACAAGCTTCGATGAGTAGGAGCTGTGCAAAGACGCCCTTCTCGCCGATGAGCTGTATCCGGAAGCGCGGCAGGTCCGGTGCCACCAGAAAGCCATCGAAGCGGACTTCGCAACGGACCTCGCCCTCAGCGGGTACTTCGCCGTGGAGCGTGAGCTCACTGATTCGGGCCGGATAGCCAACCTTGTCCTCGCCTATTTCCGGAGTCCAGCGGGACAGCTGGTCGTGTGGGATCCCGTGCAGTGCCGCATCGAGGAGCGCCGGATGCAGCAAGCCCTTCGGCACGCTCCCCGCTCCGGCGTCCAGCACAGTCGACGCGCCGGAATCAGTGATCTCTCCGCGTATCATCAGCTGGAAGGCAGGGCCGTGGAAGAGGCTTCCGCTCGCATACGGATCGGCGATCGCCGTGCCCTTCTCCGCCTCGAACGCGGCCGGCACCTCGGCGTAGCTGCCCGTTCTTACCCGCCCGGATGCGACCTCGACCCCGTTGGTTCGATCGGCTCCGCCGCCCTGGCTCGCGAAGAGCTTGACCATGAACTCGTCGTCGGAGCGGGGCTCGATTTCCGTCCACAGCCGACGCGGCCGATCGAAATCCACGAAGCCCTTCACCTGCACGTCGTGCAGCGCAACGACCGTGCCGGGTACCGCGCTTGCCAGGGCGTCTGCGATGCACATCATCGGGAGCGCGGGACGATTCCAGGTCGGGCAGTGATCGGCGAGCCAGACATCGACCGCGGGGTCGAGTAGCCACTCCGAGCTGCCTTTGGCCGCCGGTATTGCGTCGCCACCCGAGACGATTCGCATGCCCATCTCGTCTGCGGAGTAGATCCGAATTCCATCACACCACAGCGACGCACTCGCGATCGCAAACGGCCCAGTCTCGTCCCGCCCGACTTCGGTGACGTCCAACGTGACCTGAACGGTCTCGTTCAGGGGCACCACCTGCCCGCGATACTTCCAGGTCATCGGCCGGTCCAGTGCAATCGGCTCGAAGCGAGGCGCGTCGACGCCCCCACCCATGCCACTCTCCAGCATGAAGAACTGCAGCGACTGGATCATGGCCTCGATTCCGAGTGACCCCGGTTGCACCGGATCCTGGAAGAAATGGGCCTTGAAGTACCAATCGGCGGCATCGATGCTCCGCTCTGCCCGCACACGGCCGAGCCCTTCGGAGCCTCCTTCGGGCCAATAGCCCGTCACTCGATCCAATGTGCGGAGTTTTCCGCCGGCGAGCCGCAGGCTGCCGGCGAAGTAGCTCGCCGGTTCGCCGCGCAGGTCGACCTCGAAGTCGCTCTCGTCACTCAGGAGCGCGCGTTGCTCGTCGGTCGTCGGCTGCCCAACCTGATTTTCGAGTGACAATGATTCCGGTGGAAAGAACCCGAACACGGTGTTCATCGCGTAGATTCGCTGCTCGTTTCCGCTTCCGGAGAGGAAACACTCGACATCGAAGTTTACGATGATCATGCCTGCGGACTTCGAGATGTTCGTCAGCTCCACTTTGGTACGCAGTGTGCCCGCGTCCGCGAATAGCTCGACCTCCTGGGTCGCGGTGCCGTCGAGGTTTCGAAAGCACACTTCGTCTTCGACGGTGAGCGCTGAGCCGATGTAG
>JAFDEI010000200.1 GCA_019310425.1 Deltaproteobacteria bacterium
ATGGCGTGCCAGGACGTCGCGCTGATCGACGAGGTCTGCTGGTTCTTCCCCGAGCTGAAGTTCATCATGAAGCACGGTGCCGAGCCGTGGACGGATCTCGCGGTGAAGCTGATGTTGAAGTGGCCGAATCTCTACTACATGACGAGTGCGTTCGCGCCCAAGTACTATCCGAAGGAGATCATCCACTACGCGAATACCCGCGGCGCGGACAAGATCCTGTACGCGGGCTATTTCCCGATGGGGCTGTCGCTCGAACGCATCTTCCGCGAGATGCCCGACGTCCCGTTTCGCGACCACGTCTGGCCCAAATTCCTCCGCGAAAACGCCATCCGCGTGCTCGGCCTCGATCTATAGATCGAGCACATCGGCGTTCTTTGGCTCGTCGCTTCTCCGGGTTGGTTGCGAGGGCCGGGTGGACCCCGTTCTTCCTGCGGGCCTGTGGCCTGTGTGGCGGCACGTACCGGTAAGGCCTCTGAACGCCGGGTGGTTTGGAGCCCCGAGGTCTGAGTATCACCAGGCCCTCCGGAATAACGGGGTCCACCCGTCCACGTGAGCTTCCGTTTCGCGTGACACCGGGTTGGCCGGTTGATCATGCCATTCTGAGCCCAAGCGGCGGCCCCACTAGAGCGTCCCGCCGGGCCCACGAACACAGGCGCCGGTAGAGAGTGATGTGGTCGGGTGTCCCTGTTCGCGAGAAGGGCCTGGTGACACTCAGACCTCGGGGTTCCAAGCCGCCTCACATTCCGAGGCCCTTTCCGTTCGCGCCGGCACACAGGCCACAGGCCCTTCTCGCGAACAGGGACACCCGGCCTTCGCAACCAATTTGGTGAAGCAATCAAGCCGCTTCAGCTCCAACGGCCGAGGGGGAAAAGAGAGTACTCCCCAGGTCGAGCGCAGAGTTCACCGCTCAGTCGAAGAAGATGGGGCTGGACCAGGCGGCGCCTTGATCTTCTTGGACTGCGCGCACGTACACGAACTCGCCCGAGTGGAGGTCGTCGAGGGCTACCTGCACGGCGAGTTCTAGCCGGCCTTCCGCGGCAATCGACCGCACCGGTTTACCGCTGCGGATGATGTCGATGCGCTCGAGCGGCGTCACTGCGACCACGTGGACGAACAGTTCGTCGCGTGGGCCATCGGCATCCGGATCCGGTACCGGCACCGTCATCCCCATGCCGTAACTCCCGAACGCAGTTCGCAGCAGGATGCGCGGGCCGTTCGTGGCGTAGACGCGGCGTTCGCGAAACGCCGCGAGCACACTCTCGCGGGTGCGCTCTTCGCTGAGAATCGCGGCCATCCCGCCGAACCCCGAGGCGAGTTGTGCCAGCCCGGGGTGCCCGTCGTGGCCGTCGCCGCTGCCGATGAAGCCGAGCCGGTATCCCCGCTCGAGCACGTCGCGGACGAAGTTTCCGTTTACGGGGTTGTAGATCGGAAAGGGGGAGTCCGGGGCCTCGCTGCTGCCGTGCACCGAGGTGATTTCGGTGATGGGCTCGAGCACAGGATCGGGTGGGATGTCCCAGTTCGTCGGGATCGGTCCACCCGCGGAATGGTGGGCGAAGGTGAGCGCGGGTTGGCCGGCCAACGCCGCCCATAGCTGCTGTGGTGTTTCGTACTCGGTCGAGAGGGAGCTGTAGACCTCGCCGGCATCCTCGAAATAGACGACGTGGCGATGCCCGTGGATCCAACTCGTCCACTCCCAGGCGAGCAGGCTCACGAACCGCCCCGGTTCGTGCACGCGCTGTGTGCCCTCGCGAATTTCGCGCCACATCTCCGGGTGCTCGTCGAGCGGCAGGATTCCCCAGTGGTCGTGGTCCGTCAGTGCGGCGACGTCCAGCCCCGCGACGTCGCGCGCGTAGCGGAAGTAGTCCGCTACGGTCCCGGTTCCATCCGACAGCTTCGAATGCCCGTGGATATCGCCCCATAGCACGCGCGGCCCGATCTCCGAGACTACGATCGGATTGCTCGTGGCGACGAGATCGTCACTCGCGCGCGCGCGCAAGCGGTGGACGCCCGGAGTGCGCGCGACGACTTCGATCGTCCGAATTCCGGCGTCGGCAGCGCTGAATTCGACCGCGTCCGGAAGTTCCAGGCCGTCCGATTCTCGCTCGAAGATGACACGCCCCGTGAAGCCGGTCCCCGCACTCCCGGTGGCGTCGAGTACCGCGAGGTGAATGCGCACGGTCTCGCCTGGGCGGGCGATCGTCGGGCCCGTCACGACCAGCTGCGCGGGGGGGCCGGCCGCAACGTCGACGCCCGGAGAGTCGACCAGAAAGCTGCGCTCACCGTCGCCGTCGCCGTCCACTCCGATCCAGAAACGCGAGCCCCTCTCCGCCAGACGGTCGCCCGCGACGAGCGGTCGACCCGTCACGCGGATCTCGAGCAGTTGCTGGTCGAGTGTTGCGGCTTCCAGTTGGATCGCGCTCGCATCCAGCTCGCTCTCGGTGATCGCGCCCGCAGCCGGCTTATCCCCGGCGCTCTCGGCCGGTTCGGGTTCGATCGTCGTAAAGCCGGGTGCGTCGGGTACTTCGACCTGTGGCGTGCTCCAACCCCAGAACGGTGAGATCTGCAAGAAGACGCTTCCGCCGGTCGCGACCCCGAGCGGTCCGACCTGGTAGATGATTTCGAAGCGCCCGGGCAGGCCGACCGCGACCGTGGCGTCCGGGTCCGGCTCGAGCCAGGCGCGGCCGCCGCCGTCCGATGGATGGGGAACCCGCGCTGCCGCTTCCCGCATTGCCTCGACGAGTTCCCATTGCGCACCGGCAGGGCCGGCCTGCTCGTCGTTTTGTGCGCTCTGGTAGGCCTCGTTCGCGGGCGGCTCGGAGGGAGTTGGCGCTGACTCTTCGCCGCCGCATGCGACCAATGTCGCCAATGCGAGCGCCCACGGTTTCGAGCTTCGAACCCGCCCCAGCAACATTCACTCTCCCTTGTTCCGCATGCTGAGCATACCGCGGCTGGGTGTTGCGCAATCGCGTCCGCATCGCCGCCCTCTCCGAGCCTCGGCTGGCCCGTTCACGGCCGCAGGCTGTGCGTCTTCCTGCCGCGGTGCTCGCGCAGCAACGGTTGGATCCAGTCGATCCAATCGCAGAGCTCGGGCCGGGTCCGGCGCGGATCGATCAAGTCGTTCACGCCGAACGATTCCGCGCGCGGAAACGCCGAGGGCTTTCCCGCGAAGCGCGCTTCGAGTTCACGGCGTCGAGCCTCGGGGTCCGCGGCCGCCGCGATCTCGCGTCGGAACGCGACGGCAACGCCTCCTTCGGCCGGCAGCGCTCCGCCCTCGGCGGAGGGCCAGCAGAGCACATGCGCGTTCGGTGCGAAGTGGGCCGCTGCGGCGACACCGTAGGTCTTGCGCACGATCACCGCTGCCCACGGCATGGTCGACTGCACCACCGCGAACATGGCTTCGGTTCCGAAACGGATCGTGGCAGCGCTCTCGGCTTCGCTGCCGATCATGAAGCCGGGCTCGTCGACGAAACTCAGCACCGGCAGGTGGAAGGCTTCGCAGAGGTCGACGAAGCGCCGCACTTTGCGCGCACCGTGCGCCGTCATGGCACCTGCGTAGAAGCGTCCGTCGTTCGCGAGGATGCCTACGGGCTGGCCGTTCAGGTGCGCGAGGCCGGTCACCTGGCCACGGCCGTAGGCCGCGCCGAGTTCGAAGAATGAGTCTCGGTCGAGCACCAACCCCAACAGTTTCCGGATCTTGTAGGTCTTGCGCCGATCGCGCGGTACGATCGACAGCAGCGCCTCCTCCGCCCGATTGCGATCATCGCTGCACGGGGTGCGGGGCGCGCTTTCGTAGACGTTGGTGGGCAGGAAGCGCAGGAAGCTGCGAATCGCTTCGAAAGCCGCGACTTCGTCCTCGACGACCTGATCGACGACGCCATTGCGGCCGTGCACGTCCGCACCGCCGAGCTCCTCTTTCGAGAGTTTCTCACCGGTTGCGCGCTCGACCACTGCCGGGCCGGCGATCAGGATCTGTGCGCCGCGCGTCATCACCGCGAAGTGTGAAGCCGCCAGTCGCGCGGCGGGAAACCCCGCCACCGCGCCGACCGCGGCCGAAACGACCGGAGCGGTCGCCATGATTTCGGCGATCGACCGGAAGCGGTGCGCAGCGTAGACGGGGTCGCCGCGCACGCTGCCGGGAGGCGGCTGCTTGCCGCCCGCGGTTCCCGTGACACTGCCGCCACCACCCTGAAGGAAGCGGACCAGCGGCAGCCGGTAGCGGAGCGCGAGCTCTTCGGCGTAGACGCTCTTGCGCAATCCCGCCGGCGACGGCGAGCCGCCGCGTTGCGTGAAGTCCTCCCCGCCGACCACACAGGGGCGATCGTCGATCTTGGCGATCCCCAGTACGTAGTTCGCCGGTGTAAACGAGCGCAGCGAGCCGTCGTCGTCGGTCTCGGAATGACCCGCGATCGGGCCCTGCTCACGGAAGCTGTCGGCGTCGGCGAGCGCGGTGATGCGCTCGCGGATCGTGAGCCGGCCGAGCGAGTGCTGGATTTCGACCGCCTCGTCGCCGCCGTGCTCCGCGGCGAGCTCGCGTCGGCGTTCGATGCCTTCGACTTCGGGTTTCCAACTCATGGGTCGATCCGCCGCCGTGAACCGGGACGGTAGTATAACGGCGAAGTCCGCAGGCTCCGCGGATGCAGTCGCTCAGTTCGCGGCGCGTGGCGCGGGAGCCTCCGCAGGGGAGGCTTCGGCAGCGATTTCGGCACCGGGGTCGCGCCGGAACGCGGTCGACCACGGCGCGACTCCGGTGTCCGGCCATTCGACCGCGACGCCGAGCAGGTTCGCGAGCACGATCGACACGCCGCGCAGCGCGGGGCGGCCCGCGGCTCGCCCGTGCGGAATGCCGGGCCCGGTCGCGATGAAGATGCCGTGCGGCGAGTGCTCCATCGCGGTGCGAATGCCGTGGTCCGACATCACGATGAAGACGTCGTCTGCGTCGATGCGCGAATGGACGTCCGCTATGCGCGCGTCGACGTAGCGATAGACGTCGTAGAGCAGCGGGGCGCCGTCGTCTTGCCCGTCGCGAACCGTTTCGGCGAAGTGGGCGTGGGTCAGGATGTCGAACGGTTCGATCCGGAGCGCCAGCAGGTCGACGCTTCCTTCCTCGATGATTTCCTCTGCGGCGTCGAATTCGGCCGCGATGGTGCGGATGTGCTGGGCGTCACGCCCCGCCGTGGCGGCCTGGGCGAGTGTCGGGAACTGCTCGCGTTCGTCGGCGCGCAGATCGCGCGCGCTCCGGCGGATCGGGATTCTCCGGCTGCGGCCGAACGGGCCGGTGACTTCGCCGTGACGGCCCGCGCGGATGCTCCCGTGTGCGAGCAGCAGGTTTGCGGCCGCGCGATCACCTCGACCGAGTACCGTAAAGAGGTCAGGCTCTTCGGGGAGCAGCCAGTTCAGACCGTCGAGCGGGTTCTCGCCAACCGACGAGAGCCCGGCGAGTTCGGTACCCATCTGATGCAATAATCCCACGAACGAGGCAGCGTTGCGGCGGTTCGGCCATACCAGGGCTTCGAGCGCCGCGGCCGTGAGCGGGGGGTCGCTGTCGAGAACCGCGCGGTGGCCCTGCGCGAGCAATGCGTCGAACATGGGCAGCTCCCCGCGCGCACGTAGGGTTTCGACGATCCGCCAGTCGCCGCAGTCGACCAGCAGCAGGATCACGCGACGCCGGCCATCGCCGGGTCGCCGCGCCAGGGTGATCTGCTCGCGGGGCTTCGGCGCTCGTGCGGCGATCGTGACTTCGACGCTGCGTCCGGCCACGGGCCCGATGCTGCCGGACGCGAGCGTGCGCTCGTGGGCGTCGCGGTAGACCCAGCGAATGGGGGCAGTGCCGATCTCACGTTCGATCTCGAGACGGCCGGACGCCGGTATGGGCACGGATGCAAAGCGCGTGTCGACCGGTTCGCCGACCTCGGGCGAAACGAGCAGGTGAGCGCCCGGCTCGGGATCGCGCGCTACGAAGCGCACACGGCCGCGTTGCCTCGCCGCGGGCTCGGCGGCGAGTTCGCGGTGGCTGTCGGATCGCTCGAGCTCTTCACGCGTGAGGCCGGCGAGGTCGAACTCGCGGCGGAAGCGGTCGTAGATTTCGAGCGCGCCCTCGCCGTTGCCTTCGTTCGCGAGCGTGAGGATGAGCCGGATCGCGAGCACTTCGCGCAGCTTCGGGTCGGCCAGCCGATCGCCGTCGGCGAGCGCCCGGCGAAGCAATTCCGACGGAGTGAACGACGGATCGGCGAGCCCCGCGATACTCATCGCGAGTGCGTAGCGCGCCGCGACTTCGAGCGTATCCCCGCCTGCGCGCTTCCAGCCGTCGTAGTTGGCGATCGTTGCCGCGGCGTCGCCGCCCGACGCAAGCGCGTGACCGCGTGCATCGAACCAAGACCCGAGTGCTGTCCCGGCGTCGTTCGGCGGCCGCTCGCCGAGCGCGGCGAGCGCGGCCTCGGGGTCGCCGCGAAACAGCCACCGGTTCGCGAGGCTCACGCGCATCCGTACCGCCTGCGGTCCGCGTTCGGGCACTCGCGCCGCGAGTTCGCTCAGCACGACTTCATCGTCCTCGATACCGCTCCGGGTCTCGAGTTCGAGATAGAAGAGGTCGGGCTCGTCGGGGTAGTGCCGCGCCGCCCGGCGGGCGAGTTCGGCGGCTGCGTCGGGACGGGCCTGGCTGCGCCAGGTCTGGATCAGGTGGATTGCGAGTTCGGGCCGCGGCGCCCAGCCATCCTCTCGCCCCGCTTCAACGGCTTGCTCGAGCAATTCGATACAGGCGGCCGCCTGGCCGGTCGCGAGCAATGCCAAGCAGCGACATTCGGCGGCGGCGCGGCCGGCATCGTCGCGCCCGACGCGGCCCTCCGTACGCGCGAGCGCGGTTTGCCAATCGCCATGCTCGACGGCTTCGCAGGCTTCCAGGACCGCGATCTGGTCGTCGATGCTGCGCACCGAGACCAGGCCGGCCCCCGCTGCACAGAAGAGCGTCGCAGCGAGCAGCAGTCCTCTCCGGCTCCGGCCGTGGCTCACGCTCCCGAACCTCCGTCGAGGCGAATGCGGACCCGCACCGCGCCCGCCTCGCGCTCGCCGTCCGCCGTCAGTCGCCGCCAGGGCCAGGCGGTGGTCGCAAGCTGCGTCGCCTCTGGCTCGAGGCCGGCGAAGTGCGCGTCGGCTTCGGGGATGCGCGCGAGTTCGACTGTGAGTGTGTGCGTGGGCTGCGGCGTGTCGTCCGCTCGGGTGGCAGGAGTTTCTCGAAGCAGCGCCTTGCGAACGCTCGCGGCGTTCCATCCGATCACGAGAGCGGTCTCAGTGGCTGCGTAGCAAGGCGAGAAGTCGGGCATCAGTTTGAGGCCGAGCAGGCACGCGCCCCGGGCGCTTCCGAGCACGAAGTCGCTGCGCCGCAGCGGCCAGGCCGAAAGCAGCTCGGTCAAGAATCCCTCCATCGCGCGGACGGCGGGCTCGCGCAATACGAAGCCGACCGCGAGCGCGGCCCGCGGCATCGGATGTCCCGGCTCGGGCAGGTAGACCGCGGCCTCCCAGGTGCCGTCGAGAACGGCTCCGGCGAATAGCTCACTCTTCAAGCGGAACATCCGATCGGCCTGGCTGCTCGCGGGCACCAGCGACGCGATGTCGATTCCACCTTCGGGGCGCAGGCGAACGTGGACGAGTTCGTCCGTGTGGTTCAGCAGCGTCGGACCCGCCGCTTCGCGATCGGGCAGCAGCAGCGCGCGCGCTTTCTCGAAGCGTGATTCAGGCAGCAGGATCTCGGCGGCGACGTCACCGCCTTGCGAGACCGTCAGTGTTCCAACGGTGCGGTCGTGCGCGGGGCCGGCCAGCACGAATGCAATGTCGGCTTCGCCGCGTGTTCGATCGAGATCGGCGAGGTCGCCGTTGCGGTCGAAGCAGCCGAGTGTCGGCCAGAGGTCGTCGTCGCCCGATGAAGATCTCGCTTCCACCCATGCGCAGTCGGGCAGGGAGTGGAGTAGCAGCGCGGCACGCCTGGCAATGGGCGTGCCCTCGAGCCCACCCAGGTGTTCGAGCAGCCGCCGCAGCGCGGTCGTGCGGGCGACCAGCAGGTTGCCTTCCGGCCAGGTCTGCGAGACCGTGGTGGGCTCCGCGCAGGCTCCGCCGATGAGCGCCAACGCAACCAGCGCCGCGGGGATCCGGAGGAGTCTACGCTGTGCCGAGGGCGGTTTCTGCCGTCCCTCCCGTCCCTCCTGCCGGATTGCCATGCCACTTCATCGGAATTGCCGCGGCCTTCCTTGAGCCGGCATGAGGACCGCACAAGGCCGCGTCTCGGTTGCAGATTCTGGGCGGGCTTTTCTCGCTATTTCGCGCTTCGAGGCCTCAATCGGCCGGTCCACGCTGCCGATAATGAGGGCATGATGGCCCTGCATCTCTTGCCGGATCTTCGCGCGCCGGTTCCGGAATCGGGAGGGCAACACCCGGCGCCGCCGCAGCGTACTCACTGCAAGCCCGGAGTCTGCTGGGAGCGCGACTACGGGTCGCGCCGGATCCTCGGGATGCGGGTCGACGGCACGACGTACGCGGAAACCACCGCCGCAGTCGTCGACATGGCGTTGTCGAAGGTGGGTGGAATGGTCTGCGTTGCCAACGTCCACATGCTGATGGAGGCCTTCGACGATCGGGAATTTCGATGCCTGGTGAACTCGGCGGATCGCGTGACTCCGGACGGAGTCCCGCTGGTTGCGGCGTTGCGCCGGGCGGGGGTCATGCACGCGGAGCGTGTCTATGGGCCGACGCTGACGCCGGCCGTGTGCGCACGCGCCGAACAGCTCGGACTGTCGGTGGGGTTCTACGGCGGAACCGACGACGTGCTCGCCGCGCTCAGCTCCGAACTGCTGTCGCGCTATCCGAAGCTCGACATCGCCTATCTGCACGCGCCACCGTTCCGCGTACTCAGCCAGGCCGAGGATGCCAAGGTAGTGGATGCGATCCGAGCATCCGGTGTGAAGATCCTGTTCGTCGGTCTCGGCTGCCCCAAGCAGGAACGCTGGATGGCCGCTCATCGCGAGTCGCTCGACTGCGTGATGCTCGGCGTCGGAGCGGCCTTCGACTTTCTCGCCGGCCGCAAGCGGCAGGCTCCGTCGTGGATGCAGGGCCTCAGCCTCGAATGGCTCTTTCGGCTGGCCACCGAGCCGCGCCGACTCTGGCGTCGGTACTTGATCGGCAATAGCCGCTTTATCTACCACTACACGCGAGAGCGACTCCGGAGCCGGCCGGTCTCGAAGCCATGAAACTGGTCGATCTTCGCGCCATGCGGCGCTTGCACGTTTTCACCGACGTGATCCTGGTGTCCGCCGGTTGGATCGCGGCCTATGCGCTGCGCCACGCTCTGAACGATGTGCTCGGTTACCCGATCAACTCGTTCTACTGGTACCTGCGCGCGTTGCCG
>JAFDEI010000201.1 GCA_019310425.1 Deltaproteobacteria bacterium
CTGGTTCATTTCGGAACTGCGCTCGAACTCGACCCCGACGAGGGCGACTACCACGCTCATTACGGCTGGGCGCTTCACCTGTGTCACCCGGGGGAGAAGTCGATCATCGAGGAGGCGATGGAGCACGTCCGTCGTGGCCTCAAGCTGGCGAGCCACGCCGATCGGGCCTACCTCTTCATGGGCCGTCTGTTCCGGGCCACCGGAAAGCCGGAGGCGGCAGAAAAAATGTTCGCTCGAGCAGTGCAGCTCTGCCCCGATGGTGTCGAGGCGCTCCGCGAGCTGCGGCTGATCAACATGCGGCGCGAGCGTTCCAAGGGGCTCATCCGACGACTGCTTCGCAGGTGAGCCGGCAGGGGCACGTGAGATGGGCGTCAGCGGCGAAAAAATCTGGGTGGACGGCGGCTTCGTGGATTGGGCCGACGCCAAAGTCCACCTCCTGACACATACCCTCCACTACGGCCTCGGAGTCTTCGAGGGAATTCGCTGCTATCGGACCGACGACGGCCGGTCGGCGGTCTTCCGGTTGTCCGAGCACATCCGGCGGCTGTTCGATTCGGCTCGAATCAACCTGCTGGAAATTCCGTTCAGTCGGGAGGAGATCGAGGAAGCCACCCTCGAGACGATGCGACGCAACCATCTGGAAGAGGGCTACATGCGCCCGCTGGTCTTCATCGGCGACGGTGAAATGGGGCTCAATCCGGGTGGTAACGCGATTCGTGTCGCGATCATGGCCTGGGCCTGGGGTGCGTACCTCGGCGAGGAGTCGATGGAGCGCGGTATCCGTGCGAAGGTCTCGACATTCAGCCGGCACTACGTAAACGCCAAGATGACCAAGGGCAAGACCTGTGGCGATTACGTGAATTCAATTCTTGCGAAACGCGAAGCCCTGCTCGACGGTTACGACGAGGCCATCATGCTCGACACCCAGGGGCTCGTCTCTGAAGCGAGCGGGGAGAACATCTTCCTGGTCCGTGACGGTGTGCTGCGGACGCCGCCACTCCACACCGTGCTCGACGGAATCACGCGTGACACGGTATGCGAGCTTGCCGCCGACAAGGGCATCCGGGTCGAAGAGCGGTCGCTTACGCGCGATGACCTCTACATCGCCGATGAGATCTTCCTGACCGGGACCGCGGCGGAGGTGACGCCCGTGCGCGAGGTCGATCACCGCATGGTCGGTGACGGACGGCGTGGACCGGTGACGAGGCTGCTGCAGGAAGCCTTCTTCTCCGTTGCTGCAGGTCGCGACCCGAAGTACCAGCGCTGGCTGCGTTACCTCTAGCCTGCGCTTTTCACCGAATCGGGAGATCTGAGGCGGTAAGAGAGGCGGTTCGCGGCGCCGAGGAGCGTGACTCAGTTCATGCTCTGATGCGCGTGGTAGCGACCGCCGCTGAAGCCACTGAAGAAATGATCGAGCAGTGGGTGCCGTATCGGCTCGTGGCTCTCGTCCAATTCGAGGTTGCGCTCCGCAACGTAGGTCGAGTGGGTCGCGTTGCTCACGAGCACGTGGTACCAGGGGGCGTCCTTGGGCGGCCGGCTGCGGGCGATCTGCTCGTACCAGGCGTCGTCGCCAGCGAAGACTGCGTCTACGTCGACCACCACCCCGCGGTATCCGAACAGGCGGTGGTGGATCACGACGCCCACCGAAAATCTGGCTTCTGTGGCATCCATCGGTATCGAGAATTCCCAAGGCCGAGCTTAGCCGCCTGCGGCTGCGAGAACGTCTTTGATCCCGGATATTTAGGCTGGGAATAGGAGCCGATGATCGGGCCCACGGCGCGATGGTGGCTCAGGCGCAGAAATGCGAGGAGAGAGCTCGGCACTCACTGGAACTTTGTGGCGTTTGTATCACAATGTATTACATTTAGTCACATGTCAGATGGATTCGACGCTTCCGGCGGTTCCCCGGAAAAGGCATCTCAACGAAATTCCGGCCGTGGCCGTCGCCACCGACGGCATGGTCACCGCAAGGAGCGCGTGCTCCACACCCGGATCTCCGAACCGCTCGCCGAGGATATCCGCCGGATGGCGGAGGATCTGCGCGTGCCGGTTTCGAACCTGGTGCGGAACGTCCTCGAAGAGGCGTTCGCCGTGGTCGAGACGGTCAGCGAAAACGTCGGAGATCTGATCGAGGATGTCGTCGACGAGGCCGAACGCACCCGCGAGCGAATTCGCCGTTACTCGGCTCGCGGACGACACCAGTCCGGTCGGGCCGATGACCGGCGACCCGAACCCGCGGAATCGCGGGTGTCGCGTGAAGAACATCCGGAAGTCCTCGGTTGGCAACCGCTGATCTTCAACCGGCCCCAGGTCTGTTCGGACTGTGAGGAGCCGATCGAGCGCGGAGAGCGTGGCTATGTCGGGGCGACGACCAACGGACTCTCGAACATCCATCTCTGCCGCGACTGCGTCGACGCGCGCCACTGATTTCGAGTGCGTGTCGACGAACTCCAGACGCCGGTGCTCGCCGTCGATGTCGATGTGCTCGAATTCAACCTCGCCACGATGGCGCGTGCGCTGCCTGGAGCACGCCTTCGCCCGCATGTGAAGGCCCACAAGTGCACCGCACTTGCGGCCCGGCAGGCAGCGCACGGCCACACTGCCTTTACCTGCGCGACGATCTCCGAGATGGAGGGGCTCGCGCGCGCAGGCCTCGGCTCCGACCTGCTACTCGCCAACGAGGTGCTCGACGCGAGTCGTCTCGGCGCCATCGACGGCCGCGTCAGCATCGCGGTGGACTCCGAGGCGACGATTCGAGCTGCCGTGGCTGGTGGCGTCTGCGAGGTTCTGATCGATGTGAACGTCGGGCTTCCGCGCTGCGGCTGCGAGCCCGCGCGCGCAGGGTGGCTCGCGGATGTTGCGCGTCGGCAAGGGCTCGAGGTTCGAGGAGTGATGGGCTACGAGGGGCACACGATGCTCGTCGAGGACCGCGCGACGCGCGAGGCAGCGGTGGCGGTGTCGATGGACTCGCTGCGCGTTGCGCATGCAGATGTCGGGGGTGAAGTCGTCTCTGCGGGGGGAACCGGAAGTTACGACTGCAACACCTTCGCGACTGAGATCCAGGCCGGTTCGTACGCGCTGATGGACACCGCCTACGCGAAGCTCGACCTGCCGTTCCGCCCGGCGCTATTCCTCGTCGCCCGGGTGATCTCGGTGTCGCGCGACTATGCGGTCGCGGATTGCGGGCTGAAAGCGCTCGGGATGGACCACGGCGATCCGATGGTCGATGGCGGGAGCGTGTGGTTCTGCTCCGACGAGCATCTCACCTTTGCGCCCCACGAGCCTCTCGAGGTCGGAGATCGGGTGCGGGTCTGGCCGGCCCACGTCGATCCGACGGTGGCTTACCACGAACAGGTCCGCGTCGTTTCCGGCGAAGACGTGGTCGACAGCTGGCCGGTCGACCTTCGAGGCTGGTAGTGCGGCCGGTTGCACGGGCGCACACCGGCTCCGCCGGCGTTATCTTATCGATCCCATGTCATCACCGAAGATCCTGAAACGAGCGATCGCTGCGTCGCTGGTGGCGTCCGCCGCGTGCGGTCTGTTGTTCGGCTTGCATTATTACATCGCGAAGCGGCTCATCCTCGACTCGGAATTGCCCGAACCCTGGCGCGGCGGGTTGCTTGCCGCCTTGGCGATTCTCGGGCTCAGCCTCGTGGTCCAGCCGTTCGCCGAGCGCTTCGTTTCGCGCCCTGTCGCGCGCTTCGTTGCATGGCCGTCATCACTCTGGATGGGCTTCGCGTTCTACCTTCTCGTCTTGCTCGCGGCGACCGACGCCATCTGGTGGCTATCGGGCGGTGCCGCGCGTGCTGCTGGTGAGGTTTCGGGCGGCGTCTGGACGACGTCAGTGCTGCGTGCAGCCGTCGTCACGGTGATCGCATTCGCGGTTGGCACGTTCAGTCTGCGATCCGGACTTCGGCCGCCTGATCTGCGACGAGTCGAAATTCATCTCGCACGCTGGCCCACGCGCCTCGACGGTTTCCGTATTGTCCAACTCAGCGATATCCACATCGGCCCGATCCTCGATGGGGGGTTCGCGCGTGCTCTGGTCGAGCGGGTGAACGCACTCGCGCCCGATCTGGTCGTGATCACGGGTGATCTCGTCGATGGCGCCGTGAAGAACCTTCGCCACGAAGTGGCACCGTTCGGCGATCTGCACGGTCGGCTCGGCGTCTTCTTCGTCACGGGGAACCACGATCACTATTCGGGAGTGCGATCGTGGTGCGATGTCGTCGAGCAGCTCGGGATCAATGTATTGCGCAACGAATGGGTCGAGATCCGCGATGGAGACAGTGTGTTCGACATCATCGGCGTCGACGACCACCACGGGTCGCACTTCGGTGACGGAGGCGGCGAGGATCTGGTCGCCGCCTTCGACGGCCGCGACCCTGAGCGCCCCGCGCTTCTGCTCGCTCACGACCCGTCGACCTTCAAGCGCGCATCGGAGTTGCCGGTCGATCTCCAGATCTCCGGACACACCCATGGCGGCCAGATGTGGCCCTTCGGCTACCTGGTGAGGCTCGTGGTCCCGTTCGTCGCGGGTCGCTACCGCCGCGGCGGCTCCGAACTCTACGTGAGTTCGGGAGCGGGCTTCTGGGGGCCTCCAATGCGGCTGTTTGCGCCCGCGGAGCTGACGGAGATCACCCTGCGCAGCGAATGCGTGGCCGAAGCCACCTGACTTGCTGTCGCGCTAGCTCAGTGAACCGTTTCGCCTTCCGGAAGGGCCCTGAGGCCCTCGAGGATATGTATCAGGCGGCGTTGATCGGTGCGCAGCTGTGCCAGGCCATCCCGCACCCTGCGTGTGTGATTTCGCAGCTCCAGGTGCCGCTCGAACGTTTCCTCTGCGAGGCGCAGCAGCCGACTGCACTCGTCGCCGTCGAAACTGCGCTCGATCTCCTGTGTAAGCTCGAGCAGGCGCGCAACGAACGGTGAATCGTCCGTTGCTTCGCTTTCGTGCTCCCTGAGGCGTTGCTTCAGCTTTGCGCTCACACTGCTGTCTGGGTGCAAAGCATGTGCCTGAGCCACACACCGGGTCGGTCAGCCGCGTGGTCGGGGGATTGCGCGCCGAACTGCCGGTTGGCTGCCCGTTCACCGTTCCACGGCAGACCACGCAGTGGGCAGCTGTACGGCCAAGAAGGGTAACGGATTCCCCACGCTCGCCCGCCCTGGCCGAATTCCGTTCACAGCAGAATTGTTCAATCTGAATTCATGTTATCCCGCAACTCGCCGACTCGCGCGCTCTGCTCGAAAAAGCCCTTTGAAATCAGCCAATCGGTAAAGCCCGCCTCATAGCGTCCCGATAGGGATATGAGGCCGTTGCCGGGTGCGTGAGCGCTTTCGCTCCGGTCCGGTGGACAAGGGTGACCGATGCCGGACATCGAAGAACGCAACGAGCAGATGGAACGTCGCAAGCGACCGGCCCTCGTCGTGCTCTTTTCCTTGTTGCCGATGCTGATCGGTCTGGGAGTACTCGCGCCCGGCATGGTTCAGGTGATGGCCGTGGAGAGCGATCAACTGGACAGCGCCCACGTTCGGATCACTCGACGGCTCAGCCGCTACGCCCATCAACCGTTGCTGTTGCCGCGCGATTTCTCGCAGGGATTCGTTCCTGAGCTACTCGACCTCGAGCATCTGTTCTCACGTGTCGAATACGCGGGTGACCCGATGGCACGCGAGCGCGTATTACTGCCGAACTTCGAGAGCAACTTCGGTAACGTGATCGTGCTCGATGATGTCGATCAGCGGCTGCGTGAAATCGTCTTCAAGGATCCGGTTCTCGACAACCAGCTCGCGTCGAACCGGTACCCGCCTCCGGCCGCCGATTTGACTCCTCTCGGCGATTCACTCACGCTTTCGCCGGGTCCGCGCTATGACGATTACCTCGGCCCCCAGATCGATGTGGGAGAGGATTTTGTCGTCCCCGAGCCTTCGACCGCCCTGCTGTTCGGGCTTGGTCTCGCCTTCCTGGGCGGAATGCGGCGGGCCCGCCGCCGCTAGTCCGGAACGCCCCTGACGTTGTGTCGGAGGCGATCGGTCGGGCCTGAGCGGTGTTCGTGATCTCGAGTCGTGTCACGAGAATTGCGCTCGGTCCCAGCAGGAGACAGCGGGTCCCAGCAGGAGACAGCGCTCGATGCGGCGGGTTGGGATCGAACTCCGATGCGTCGAGGAAGGGGCCGCCTATGCGGTTACTTCGGTGAAGCTGCCGGGCAGCCATCGAGGATGGCCTGGAGCTCGTGGCCGACCTCCGCGGGGTCGGCGGGACGATCGTCCGGGGACTTGGCGAGCATCCGAAGGATCAGCTGCGAAAGTGAAGGGGGAATCGAGTCGACTCGGGTGCGCGGGTCAGGCGGCGCTGTGTGGCGGTGGTGGTAGGCGAGATCGCCGTCTTCGAACGGCACGGTTCCCGTGACGAGCTGGTAGAGAGTTACGCCGAACGCGTACAGGTCGGCGCGGTGGTCGACTTCGCCGCCGGCAGCTTGCTCGGGTGCCATGAAGTTTGGTGTGCCCCCGATCATCGTCGAAGACTTTCGCACTTCCTCGATGGTTTTCGCGAGGCCGAAGTCCATGATCTTGACAGTGCGGTCCGTTGTGAAGAACAGGTTTCCGCTCTTGATGTCCCGATGGACGATGCGCTGCTCGCATGCGTACTGGAGGCCGGCCGCAATCTGAATGCCGATTCGCGCGGTGTCGGAGACACTCAAGCGACCGCGCTTGTTCAGGAGCTGATTGAGCGGGAACCCCTCGAGCAACTCCATGGTGATGAAGTAGGTCCCATTCTCTTCGCCTGCGTCGAACAGCGTCACGATGTTTCGATGGTTGAGCGCGGCGGCCGCCTGAGCCTCGCGTTTGAAGAGCGCGACCGCTGTCGGATGGTTCTTGAGGCTCTCCGGCAGACGTTTCAGCGCAACGATGCGCCCGAGGTTCTTGTCGCGCGCCTTGAACACGACGCCCATCGCGCCGCGCCCCACCTCTCCCAGGATTTCGTAACGACTCTCGGCGTTTCCCTCGTCGGGACGCGTGGTGATCTGCTGCTGCAGTTCGGCGATCCGTTCGCCGACGTCCCGCCGCTGCGGCTCGATCCTGCGGACGGTCTGGTAGGCCTCGAGGGCGCGCTGTGGTCGGCCGGCCTTGGACAACAGCTCGGCGTGCCGCTCGTGTAGCGCCGCAGGTGCCTTGTCTCCGGCTGTCTGGATCGCTTCCTCGACCTTGTCGGCGGCTACGTCGAAGTCGCCGCGTGCTTCTAGGAGGTCCGCAATCAGCTTGCACGCGTCGCCGTAGTTCGCGTCGCGTCGCTCGACCTGCTGAAGATTGCCGAGAGCGCGGTCTTGGTCGCCAATTTCTCTTGCCAGGTTGCCGGCTTCGAAGAACTCACCGGTCTTCTCGATGATCTCGAGTGCCTTCGAGTCCTCGCCGATCTCGCGATAGCACTCGAGCGCGCTCTGGTAATCGTAGGCGGCTTCGTAGCAGCGTGCTGCATCGCTGATCTCGCCTGCTGCGCGATACGCGTCGGCAGCCCGGCCCGAATCCCCGGCCTTCTCGAACAGCGCCGCCGATCCCGCGGCGTCGTCTCCGACGGCACGTAACTCGGCGGCTTCTTCGAACTGTCCGGCGGCCTCCAGTTCCTGCGCAGCCGCGTCGAGTGCTCCGACTTGCTGGTGGAAGGTCGCACGCACGAGGTGCGCCTCTCGTTGCTGGCCTGCCGCATCGAGCGCATCCGCAGCGGTGAGGTAGTCGCCCGCCAAAAACGGCTCCGTGGCGGCTGCGCAATCCTTGAAGACCAGAACGTTCTCGTCTGCGAGCTGGGCGAGCAGCTTGACGGAACGTCCCAATGACTCGATGTGAAGCGTGTATTCGGCGACGCGGTCGGCCGCAGCTATCAGCACCCTGTGAGTGCCTTGCTCGAGCGGAATGATGGCACTTCCGTTTCGCGCATAGCGGATTTGCGAACTCTGCCCTCGCAAGGCGATGCGTGCTCCAGTGACGGACGTTTCGCCGTTCATCACCTGGACTTCCAGGGCAGTCTCTTTCGGTCTGAAGTCGTATTCGAGTTTCGTGGCTTTGCCACGCGACACCTTGGTTGGTTGAGTTTCCAGGAAGTGCCCGATGATCTCCTCGCCGGCCGCATCCGTCAGCGGCCCCTTCACTGTGACGTGGTAGGAACGTTTTCGGGCGGGGATCCAGCGGAAGAGGGTGTCGCGTCCGACCATGCTGCGTTCGTAACGACTGAACGAGTTCAGCGACTTCTTGAGCCGTCCGGTATCAGTCGCCTTCGACTTCACGGTCGGAACGTCGTTCGCGTTCTTCGAGACCCTGATCGAGAAGAAGCCCTTCGTCTTGGGCGGTACCTTGACCGTGACCTCGATCCTTCCCCATCCGCGGACCAGGGGGAATATCAGCAACAGAATCGCTCCCGCATAGACGCCCATGGCCCGGATGTTCCAGACTGCATGGCTCGTGTATCCTGCTGCGACGCACTGCGTGTTCGCGAGAATGTTGACGATATCCGGATGCTGGCCGCTCAGCATTCGTACCTCGACGTCGTAGCGGTCCGCGCCGTCGCAGTCCCCGCTCTCGGTCTCGTCTTCGGTGCTCGGCGGTGCCCAGTCGATTCTCGCGAGGAAGATCGCGTCCACGTCGAAGGTCTGCGTCAGCCGCGCAATCACGTCGGCGTCCAGCGAGGTTGGTTGCTCGAATTCGAAGAGATCGTCGATGTCTTCGCCCAGAAGGGGGTGGATGGGCTCGGGAGCCTGAAGCAACGCGAAGGAGCCCCCGATGGCTTCGTCGAGGGAGACGCTCAGGGCTTTGGTGTCAGGCGCGCGCGGATTCAACCACGCGAATGCCTTTCCGCGCCAGGTCGCCGCGTCGCGGATCTCGAGCCGGACGACCCGACGGTTCGCGGCGTTCCTTGTCTTGTTCGCAAAACTCCGGATCAATTGGTCGAAATCGGGTCCGCTGGCTTCGAACGACTCGGGTCGATCCAGTGCCCTGCTCGTTGCGGTCCGCTGCTCGGGATCACCGTGTTGTAGCAACGCGGTCATTTCGCGCGCGCGCGCTGCGCTCTCCTCATCGCCGGTGGCGCTGTAGGCGGCGGCGAGCTGGTTCTGGATTTCAGGGGAGAAGGGCTCGAGTCGCGTAGCGTTGAGGAGCAAGTCGCGTGCCTGCTCGTGTTGGCCGAGTTCGCTGTGGATTTCCGCTGCGAGACGCAGATTTTCGGTTGAGCCGCTTCGAGGCTCGTTGCCCAGGAGATCGATGGCCGCCTCGAGGTCGCCGGTGGCGCGCAGTGCCTGCACGAGATTCCGCCGCTTCTCCAAATCATCCGGGTTCAGCTTCGCCGCACGTTGCAGCAGCGGAACCGCCTGGTTCGCGCGGTTGCTATCCAGATGGACGAGGCCCAGGCCCATGAGCGACTTCGCGTCATTCGGTTGAAGAACGAGTGCCTTCTCGTAGGCAGCCGCCGCTGACTTGGAGTCGCCCAGCGCGCGCTGGGCGTTGCCGATTCCGCCTAGCAATTCGGCGTTTTCCCCTCCGATTTCGACTGCCATGCGGTAAGCGGCCAGTGATTCCGCGGGGTGGCCGAGGGTCTCGTCCAACTCGCCGCGGCTCTGCCACGACTCGGCTGCTACGGACGGATCGGTCCTGGCCGCACGTTCGAGTAGCGAGCGCGCGCGGTGGGCGTTGAGTTTATGAGCTTCGCGTTGCCCCGCCTCGAGCAACATCAGTGCTCGGCGCTCGCGATCCGACGATTCGAGGCGGGCGAGTTGCTCGTAGGGCCAGGCATCCCTCGGGTTCAAGCGGGCTGCGTGCAACAGGGCTTTCCGAGCCCGCGTCTCGTCGTGTTGTTCGAGCAGAACGCGTGCGTAGGTGGTCTGAATCTCGGCACTCTCCACTCCGCCTTCGATCAGCCTCTCGATATAGCGCCTGGCTTCACGCAGATTGGAGCGTTCCAGCTCGACTTCCGTCGCAGCAAGCAGCAGTGCCTGGTTCGATTTCGGGCTTCCGGTGGCTCGCCTTACGTCGCGCTCGATCAGCGCCCACGCACGCGCGGTTTCACCGGCCGCCGCCAGAACGCGCGCCTTTTCGCTGTCGTCCGCGTTCGAGTCGATAGCGGCACGCGCGATCTCTTTGCGGACCGCCACCGCCGTTGTCGATATCTTCCCGTCTACCTCGCGCCATGCCTGGTAGAGGTGTTGTTGGTCGAGGCTTCGGCGAGCGCGACCAGCGGCTGCGAGCTCTTCCAGCAGTGGCGGGGGGCTCTGGAGTGCGTCGATCCCCATGCCGGTCAGGGTTCGAGATACAGCTAGTTCACAGGCTGTGCCCACGGTGTCGAGCGGTGACTCGGCCCGGGCCGCGCTGACGAGTCTCTCGGCCTTGGTGTCGAATACGTGCACGCGGACTTCGACCATCTCGCTCGAAAAGCGGAGGCTCGAGAACGCGACGCTCTGGGCACCCAGCTCGCGGGCCAACGCTACGAGCTTTCGCGGCGCTATCGCGTCTGCGCGCCCGGGCGGAGTGTGGGCACTGAGCACCGCGTGTGGGACTACCTGCATGCCATTGCCTGCGAGCCGGAGTTCCAGCCAGGCCGAGAATCCCAGTGCGACTGATTCGAGCCGCGGGTCGACGCTCGGAGGCGCGATTAGAACGAGCCCTGCCGGTTCGGCCCTGGCTTCGCCTGCCCCCGAAATCAGATTGCCGAAGGCCGTGATCGCCAGGATCGTGACCAACACCAGAAAGCGACGAATAGTTCCACGCATATCCGCGGTTCATCGGCCATCTGCGTCTCGCAATGAAGTGATTCCAGGCCCGTGCAGGCAGCAGAATTCGGAGCCGCCCGGCACCTGCGCAAATTGTGTCCAGACCGGAAGATTGCGTTCCCAGTGTCTGGTGAGTGGTGCCTTTCGGCCCGGCGCTAGTCTGTCCGGAGCCACCGGCCGAGAAAGCCGGATTGCCGGGATGGGTTCGTGTCGGAATCGAAACGAGAGCCTGGAAATATCTGGATTGCGATTGCACTGGCGGCCGCGACAGCGGTCGCATACATGCCAGTTCTGTCGAATGGATTCGTCAACTACGACGACGACCTCTACATCCTGAACAACCCCTACGTGAAAGGCGGACTGGGCGCGGACACCCTCCGCTGGGCCTTCACGACCTTCCGAGGGGCGAACTGGTTTCCACTGACCTGGCTTTCGTGGGCGTCGGATTTCAGCCTCTACGGCGACAACGCGGCGGGCTTCCACCTGACGAGCCTGCTGCTCCATATTGCGAACACGCTGTTGCTATTCCTCGCATTCGTGCGGCTGTCGGGCGCACGTTGGTGCAGTGCGTTGTTGGCGGGCTTGTTTGCACTCCACCCACTGCACGTCGAGTCGGTCGCGTGGGCCGCCGCACGCAAGGATGTCCTTTCGGGGTTCTTTGCGATGCTCACTCTGCTCGCGTACGAGCGCTTCGTTCGTCGCGGTCCTCAGCATTATCCGGCGGTCGTCATCTTCCTCGCGCTGGGCCTGATGGCGAAGCCGATGCTGGTGACCTGGCCGTTCGTGTTGCTGCTGCTCGATCTGTGGCCGCTCGATCGCTTGCGCGATCCATCGAATCCCGATCGATGGGAATCGGCCCGCGTTCGCCGTGCCGTGTTCGAGAAACTGCCGCTATTCGCGCTCGTCGCTGCGACCAGCATCGTCGCCATTGTGTCCCAGGATCGCTGGGGCACCGTCCAGGCGCTCGAGCGGCTGCCTCTATCGCACCGCCTCGCGAATGCGGTTACGGCGTATGTGGATTTCCTCGTCGACGCGTTTCGTCCAGTGGGGCTGGCCGTCTTCTACCCCCACCCGGCGGGCTCTTTCACGACCGCGCACGTTCTCGGGGCTGCTGGACTGCTGCTCTGCGTAACCGCGCTCGCTTTCATCTTGCGCCGCCGCCACCCCGAAATCGCGGTTGGGTGGTTCTGGTTCATTGGTACGCTCGTGCCGGTGATCGGCCTCGTGCAGGTGGGGCAGGCAGCCCGTGCGGACCGCTACACCTATCTTCCGCTGATCGGGCTGAGTCTTCCGTTGGTCTGGGCTGCCGCGGGCCTTGCGGCCCGCGGTCGCGGCTTTCGGCTGCTGGTTGCAGGCCTCTCGATCACAGCGCTGTTCGCGCTCGGTGTGACGACACATCTACAGGCCCGGCGCTGGCACGACAGCCGCAGCCTGTTCGAGCACGCACTTTCGGTAACCGAGCGGAATCATGTGGCGCACATCAACCTCGGCGTGGTCCTGCACAACGACGGTGAGCACGAACGAGCAGCGTTGCATCTCTCTCGGGCGCTGCAGCTCGTACCTGCATCCGCAAAGGCGGCCGGAGTACTCGCCGATGTCCGACTGGCGCAGGGGCGAGGTGAAGAGTCGCTGCGTCTGTACCGACGCGCGATCGAAATCGAGCCGAAGATCCAGAGGTGGCACGAAGGTCTCGGGAATGCGTTTCTCGACCTCGACCACCCGGATCACGCGATCGAGAGCTACCGCACTGCGGTGGCGATCAATGCTCAATCGGCACGCCTTCAGGTGAACCTCGGTCTCGCATTGATTCGCGCTGAACGCTGGGAAGAGGCGGAGGGGAGTCTTCGGAACGCGCTCGCACTGAATTCGAATCTGGCTGAGGCGCACGGGAACCTCGGCATCGCCTTGGAGGGGGCAGGCGACCGCGATGGTGCGATCACGGCGTTTGACGCAGCGCTCGAACGTTCGCCTGAGTTCGCGGCGATCCATGCACACGCCGGGAAGCTCCGTGCGGAGCGTGGAGAGTTCGCTGGTGCGCTGGCGCATCTTGCTGAATCGGCTCGTCTCGAGCCGGAGAACGCTGCATTCAGTGCCGCCTACGCACGTGTACTCGATCGGGCCGGTCACCCGCGTGAAGCCGCCGCCGAGTACCGTCGTGGCCTGGGGCTGGGTGAGCGACGGTTGCCCGCGATCGTCGGACTCGCGAAGCAGAGGCTCGTGGTCGGCGATTCCGCAGAGGCAGTTCTGCTCGCCGAGGAAGCGACCACGGTGACGCGGCGCGAAATTCCGGCCGTGCTTGCGCTGCTCGGCGAAGCCTACGCGGCGGAGGGTCGGTTGGAGGATGCGGCCCAGGTGACGGAAGAGGCGGCCCGACTCGCACTCGCGCGAGGATCGAAGGGCGTGCACGCATCGCTCGATCGTCGTGCGAAGGCCTACCGCGCCGCCATGG
>JAFDEI010000357.1 GCA_019310425.1 Deltaproteobacteria bacterium
TCCTCGAGCGAGGAAGTCTGGTCGTAATGTTTGTCGATCGCAGCGCGAATCGTCTCTTCCGCTGCAACGACTGGCTGGATGTTGTAGCCGGTGAGGAACTTGATGTCGTCGAGCGCGAAGATGTTCGACGGATCCGGCGTGGCGACGATGAGCGTCGAGCCCGCGCGATTCACGGGGAGCACGATGTGCTTGAGCGCCACGTCCTCCGGAATCAGCTGAATCACGGCGGGATCGATCTCGAATTCTTCGAGATTGATCGAGGGGACGCCATATTGCTTCGCGACAAAGTCGGTGAGTTCGGACTCGTCGAGGTATCCAAGCGCAGTGATCTGCGCTCCGAGGCGCCCATTCTTGGTGCGCGCTTCGTTGCTGGCGTTCTTCAGCTGCTCCGCCGTGAGCAGGTTCTCCTTGACGAGGAGTTCCCCGATCTTCTCGTTCACCGGCCTGTCGCCCTCCCAGCAGATCGTCAGCGGGCCGCATCGGGGGTGCCATGATGCGTCCCAGCTCCTGCCGACCCTTGCGCGCGCAGATGCACACGAAGAAACCGGCGAGAACCCGGTGAGTTATCGGCGATTCAGTGGGGGAGCTTTACCGCTCTCGGGCGTCGTCCGACGGCACCGCGACTTCTTCGATTTCACCGAAAGAGGTGTGTCGGGTCCGCAAGGCAGCAGGCCCAAGCCCGTCAGGCTGAGCCAGAAGACCGGGTGGATCAGGCTAGCAAGCGCGACCGCAGTTTCCGGAGCGATTCCAAAGTGTTCGATAGCCACCTTGCATGCAAAATGACAGGGGCCGAAGAAGCCCGGAGTTGCTCAGAGGGCCTGCAACCGCCGGCGCCCCTCCTCCACGTCTCTGGCGATCTGCTCCCGAAGCCCTTCGACCCCCGCGAAACGCCGCTCGTCACGCAGATGGTGGGCGAACGACAGTTCGACCCGTCGCCCGTAGATGTCCCCAGAGAAATCGAGCAGATGGGCCTCGGCAACGAGCCGCCGCTCGTCATCGAAGGTTGGGCGAACACCGACGTTCGTCACGGCGAGGTACTCACTCCCCGCCGGAATGGCGCCATCGTCGAGAAACCGCATCTGACCTGCATAGACACCCGGAGTGGGAAGAATCTCATTCTCCGGTTCCAGGTTCGCAGTCGGGAACCCGATCCCATGCCCGCGCCGATGCCCCTCGACGATCCTGCCGCGCACCGTGTAGTTCCGCCCCAACATCGCGAATGCCTCTTCGACGCGCCCTTCCGAGAGCATCTGCCGGATCCGGGTGGAGTTGACGTCACCAGCATCCACGGTGACCTCGGGGATGATCGTCACCGAGAACTTCACGGTCGCGGCCGAAGTGGAAGTCGTAGCCGACGTAGACCTCGACTGGTCGAATCCGCTGGTGGAGCACCTTTCGAATGAAATCCTCCGCGGACATCTTCGAGAATTCATCGGTGAATGGTTCGACGATCACCGTATCGACACCTGCCGCGCGCAACAGCTCGACTCTCTGCTCGATCGTCGTAAGCAGTCGTGGTGCACGATCGGGGGTCAACACCTGGCGCGGGTGCGGATAGAAAGTGTACGCCACGGCCTCACCACCGAGATGCCGCGCACGCTCGACGACGGTCTCGATGATCGCACGATGCCCGACGTGCAGACCGTCGAAATTCCCGATGGTGACCACCGGATGGTAGAGCGGACCCTTCAGCTCTTCGCTTCCGCGAACATAGTGCAATGCTAGACTCCGGCCGTGCGCACGCTCTCGCGCTACTTCCTCGTGAGCTATCTCAAGCTCTTCGTCGCAATTCTCTTCACATCCATGGTCGCCATCGCGATCGTCGAGATGCTCCTCAACTTCGACCAGATCCTGGACGACCACTCCGGCCTTTCCGGAGTGGCGAGATACCTCTTCCTGCGACTCCCAGCGTACTACTTTCGAGATCTGATCCCGGTCACTTCCTTCGCCGCGACATTATGCTGCATCGGCCTGGCCGCCCGCTCCCGTGAGTTCATGGCCGCCAAGGCAGGCGGAATATCGCCCCGTACCATGGTAGTCCCGATTCTGTTGGCCGCGACGCTGCTGTCCGGGGTCGCGCTGATCATCAACGAGACCTGGGTTCTGGCCGCCAGCCGTGCGGAAATCCGAACCGGCGACGAAGGTCAGGGGATCAGCTTCCGACGCGGCTCGTTCTGGTATTACCGGGGCGACACCATCTACAACGTGCAGGAGGCCGACCCCGCCAGCAACACGCTCCACGGCGTACAGGTGTTCGAGACCACGCCGGCGGGACGGCTCCGCCGGAGCATGCAGGCCGAGGTCGTCCGAGTGGACGAGGAGCACCGCTGGCACCTGCAGGATGCCACCATTCGAACCTTCGACCCCGAGCAGCCGACCTCGGCGCCGGCCGTCGAGCACCTCCAGGAAGCGATACTCGCTGTCGCGGCCGAGCGCGACCTCATGCTGCTCCACGCACGCGCGAACACGCTCTCTCTGATCGAGCTTCGCGAGTACATCCGCACGCGGTCGGAAGACGGACGCGACATGGCAGATCCCATCACGGTGCTCGCCTTCTCGCTGATCGCGATCCCGCTGGGCCTTGCGGTCGAACGCCGGCAAAGCCTGCCGGCGGCTGCCGTGATCGGAATCGTGATCCTGGGCGTCTTCTATACAGCGCGAACGACCGCTTCGCTGCTGGTCAACAGCAGCCTCCCGGTATCGGCATTCGGCCCGTGGTTCCTACTCGCGACGCTCTTCGCATTCGGCACGGAGCGCTTCTTTCGAATGCCGGATTGAGCCGTGCCTCAAGGCGCCGGTGGCGTGGGCGGCGTGGGTGCTTCCAGTACCGCTGCGGGCAGCTCGAGGGGCTCGGGGTCGAGGTAGCGGAAGAACTCGGACTTCGGTGATAGAACCAGCGTCGTCCCCTCCCCGATCGTCTTCTTGTAGGCATCCATGCTGCGGAGAAAGGCGAAGAGTTCCGGATCTCTCGCGTACGCTTCGGCATAGATCCGCGTCGCCTCGGCGTCGCCGGCGCCCTTGGCGATTTCACCGGCCTTGTACGCGTTCGCGATCGTGACACGGGCTTCGCGATCCGCCTCGGCACGAATCGTCCGGGCCTTCTCCTCACCCTCGGCGCGACTCTTGCGGGCCAGCCGCTCCCGGTCGGTCGCCATCCTCGCGAACACGTTCTTCTCGGTTGCGCTCGGGAGTTCGGTGCGCGTGATCCGGACGTCCGCAACAGCGATCCCGTCCCCCGTCAATGACCCGGACACACGCTCGGTGATCGCCAACCGAATGTTCTCGCGTTCCTCGGTCAGCACCTCCAGGAGCGTCCGCTTGCCAATGACCTCGCGGACGGCCGCCTTCACGACGCGATTGATCTGCTGCCCCGCCACCTCGATTCCTTCCGGGAACGACCCTCGAAATGCCACCGGATCGACGATCTGCCAGACCACGTAGTTGTCGATCACGATCCGCTCCTGGTCGCGGGTCTGGATCGACTCCGGATCGACGTTCAGATAGAGCTTCAGACTCGGGTAGGTCTCGGCTTCCATGAGCATCGGCACCCGTACGAAGACTCCCGGCTTGGTGACCTTGATCGACTTGCCGAACATCAGGATGATCTTCTGCTCACCTTCCTTCGTGATCACGATCGGACCGATCCCGGCGCGGCCGAGCGCGGTCAGGCCGACCATCACCGCTGCAAGCAAGAGAACGATCACCACCATCCGCTTCATCGCGCGGCCTCCCCTGCCGTCGTATCAGCCGGGATCACAATGGTGGCGGGCGATGGCGCCGGCGGGCGACCGGAACGCTCGGGCAGAGCTGCCGCGGGACGCTTCTGCGCCGGCAGCGAAACCGCGTTCCTTCCGATCGGCAGAAAAGGAAGCACCTGCGCGGTTCCCGCTTCGACGACGACGGTCTCGACATTCGGCAGGACCACCTCCATGGTCTCCAGATAGATCCGCCTTCGCGTAATCGCGGGCGCCCGACGGTATTCGCGCTCGATCGCGAGGAAGCGCTCGGCCTCACCCTGCGCCTCCGCGATCTTCGCATCGCGATAGCCACTCGCCGCCGCGACGATCTCGGCCGCCTGCCCCCGCGCCTTCGGCAACAGCTCGTTGCTGTAGCCCTCTGCTTCGTTCACCGCGCGGTTCGCATCCTGCGATGCGGCCACGACATCGTCGAAAGCCTGACGAACCTCTTCGGGCGGCTGGACCTCCTGCAGCTGCACTTCGGTGATGTAGACACCCGCATCGTAGGCGTCGATGGTCTGCTGGAGGATCTGCGCGGTCTCGGACGCAACGTCGTCGCGGCGCTCCGAAAGCACGTCTTCGATCGTCATCCGACCCACGACCTCGCGAATCGACGCCTGTGCGGCATCTCGCAGGATCGCCTCGGGATCCTGCAGCGAATAGCGCGAAAGAAACGCATCCCGGAAGCGATATTGGACGACGAAGCTCAGCCGCACGATCGCGTTGTCCTGCGTCTGCATGCTGGCTTCCTGTATCGCCTCCTTCGAGGTCGCGCCCTCTTCCACACCCCCCACCCCGAATTCAGCGCCCCGACCTTCACGATCTCATGGACGTCGATCGGCGACGGCAGATGAAAATGCAGGCCCGCCTGCGAAACCGTCGTCTGATGGGCGCCCAGCCGGAAGATGATCGCCGCCTGCCCGGGGTAGAGCTCATAGCTTCCGAAGAACCACCACCAGGAGCCCAGCCCGGCCGCGACGAGGATCACGAAGAGCGTGTTGCCGATGGTCTTCGCGACCGAGCGCTTGACGCG
>JAFDEI010000202.1 GCA_019310425.1 Deltaproteobacteria bacterium
AGCACCTTCTCGCACCGCGAGGTCCGGCTCCACAGCACGAGCTTCAGCGCCGCGCTGCGCTCTGCGATCCGCCAGGACGCCGACATCATCCTGGTGGGCGAAATGCGCGAACGCGAGACGATCGCGCTGGCGATCGAGGCCGCCGCGATGGGAATGCTGGTCTTCGGAACTCTCCATACCAACGGCGCAGCCAAGACCATCGACCGCATCATCGACACCTTTCCCGCCGACGAGCAGAACATGATCCGGGTGAGTCTGTCCGAGTCGCTCGCCGGCGTCGTCTCGCAGCTGCTTCTGCCCACGCGGGACGGAAACGGACGCTGTGCGGTGAACGAGATCCTGCTGCGCAGCAAGGGCCTCTCCAACGTGATCCGCGAAGCCAACAGCCAGATGATCGAATCGATCATCCAGTCCGGGCGAAGCCAGGGCATGCAGTCGATGGATGACGAACTCTTCCGCCTTGCGAAGGATGGATCGATCAACGCCAACGACGCCTACATGAAAGCGAACGACAAGGCGCGCTTCGAACCACTGAGCGCGGCCTGAGCGAGCGCCGCCACAGCAGTCCCCGAACCGACATTGCTGCACGGCCGGTGTAGTATCGGGCTTCCAGCCACGGAGTCCGCGTTGACGTCGAACCCGATGAAGCGGAAGCATTCGCCCCGACTCGGGCCGTGGCTCACCGCGCTCCTGCTCTGCGGTGGTCTGTCGGCCTGCAGCCCTCCGGCCGAACGCGTCGTGGTGCTCGTTTCGCTCGACACGCTGCGCGCCGATCACCTCGGGTTCGACGGCTACGGGCGCGACACTTCGCCGATCCTCGATGCATTCGCACGCGACGATGCCGTGACCTTCGAAGCCGCCTTTGCGCAGTCGAACTACACCCTGCCATCGCACATGAGCATCATGACGGGCCTCTACCCCGAAGCCCACGGCATGCTCGTCCCCGAGACAAAGACCGCCGACGGCACTCGACGAACCCGGCGGCTGTCGAACAAGATCGCGACACTCGCCGAGATCTTGGCCGCCGATGGTTTCGCGACGACGGCCTTCACCGACGGCCTGTTGGTGGACGGTCGTTACGGTTTCGATCGTGGCTTCGACGACTACCGCGACCTCAACCACGACGAATCCGAGCGAAACGGTTTTCGGAAGTTCCGCGACGCCGTTCACGCGTGGATCTCGGAACATTCGTCGCGCGACTTCTTCCTCTTCCTCCACACGTACGACACCCACTCGCCGTACGTCGCCCCGGAACCCTTCCGTTCGCGATTCGCAGGAACGCCGCCAGGCCGAGAACGGCCGTCCGGTTCGCTCGTCCATGCGAGCATGTTTCAGATTCACGGCGCGATGCGACTCCATCAATACCCGACCCTCCAGGACCTGATCGACGTCTACGACGGCGGCATCGCCTACGTCGACCACGAGATCGGCGCACTGTTCGCGCGTCTGAAGCGTGAAGGGCTCTGGGACCAGGCGCTCATCATCATCACGTCCGATCACGGCGAACTATTCCTCGAGAACAATCTCGTGATCGGGCACGGGCTCGGGTCCTACAACGAAGAAGTCCACATCCCGCTGCTGATCAAGTTTCCGGGGTCGAAGTTTGCGGGGCGCCGCGTCGATCACGTCGTCGAGAGCGTCGACTTGCTGCCCACGATCCTGACCGCGCTCGGACTCCGGGTTCCCGAGTACGTACAGGGGCAGAATCTGCTGGCCGGGATCGAACGTGGTGAATGGAGCAAGCGGCACGCCTTCGGGGTGTCGCCGAACAGCGGCTACAATCACTATCTGTTGAAGGATGGTTACAAGTTCATTGGTGCCGTCGAAGACCCGTTCGGTGATCTCCTGCGGGGGCATTTCCAGCCCAGGATCGTGGACGAGATGCTGCCTCCGCCAGTCGACGGTTTCGAGCCCGACCGCGGCCGCGACTACTGGGAACAGAAGCTCTACTTCGGCTGGGGGCTCGACCCAACCGGCTTGGCGGAAGTCTTCCACCGCGGCGACCGCATCTATGACCTGCGCGACGCGCGCTTCGAGTGGCAGTCTCCGGAGCTCGACGACCCCGAGCGCACGGCCGACTACCACGCACAGGTCGATCGACTCGTCGCCGATTCCGTGGAGCTCGGCCGTCGCCTCGGTGACCCCGCCGAGCCGGGAGGCGCACTCGGCGATGACGATGTAGCGCGTCTCCGCGCGCTCGGATACGCCGGGTTGGCGGACGGCATAGCCGTACGCGATGCGCCTCGCGCAGGCGATTCCGACATCGCCACGCCCGAGATCCGCACCCGACCGCCGCTCATCGATCGCAGCCAGCTGCACCGAGGCGACCGTCATCTCTGGGAGATTCTCCGCCGGCAGGCATACGCGCCCGACGCCGCGCTGCCGCCGGGCTTCAGGCGTCGCATCGCGGCCGCACGTGCCGATTACGCGGCCTTCCTGGACCAACACCCGGATCTAGAACTATGGGTGTACTGGCGAATCGCGATGCTCGATGACGCAGCGCACCGGATCCGCGCCACTGGGCGCTGAGCTGGAAGTGCAGGCGCCACCCGGGCAGGGAGTGCGATGCATTTCAAGATGTTCTGTGCCACGGCTGGATTCGTGATCGCAGCCGGGATCCGCAGACGAGGGGATCCCGAACGAATGCCCGAACATCTTTTTCGTCAGACAGGTCGCGCTGCGAACCAATGACCGCGGCCTGAGCAAGCCCATCCTCAGCGTCAGCCCGACACCGCTCCAAGCGAGAGATGCGGTGCCGTGCCGCAAACGAGCGGGCCGCAGACGTGCAGGGCATCGATCAGTTCGAGGGTGCCGCTCGGGTCGCCGACCGGGAGCGGACTCAGGGCGTGCCCTTCGCCGACCAGCTCGGAACGCGTCGCCATCTCGATCGGCCGAATTCGCCAGCCGACCTCTATTCGGAATCCGGCATGGGGACCAGGCCCATCTGCACGCCGAGGTCCGGCGGTTGGCGGCCGTCGATGTCGGTGAAGCCGTATTCGCGGCCGAGTTCGTAGCAGATCAGCACCTGACCGGTCCTCTCGATCCGCTTCGGGTCTGTCGCGAAGGCCACCACCGCGCGTCCGCTGAAGCGCGGCGACTCGGCGTTCTCGATCGGGAACGGAACGGTGCCCTCGGCGTGGGTCTTCAAGATGTACTCGGTCCGCACCACCCCAGGCCAGAGCGACACACAGGTGACGCCGAAGGGCTGGAACTCGACGGCCATGTCCTTCGCCATGCGGTCGACCGCCGCCTTGCCGATGCCGTAGGGCACGCTGAAGACGTAGGCGGCGCCCGCGAACGACGAGATGTTCACGATCAACCCGCTCTTCTGCTCGACCATCATGGGTGCGACCGAGTGGCTCGCAATGTAGTGCCCGCGCAAGCCGACGTGGTTCAGCTTGTCCCAGAGCTGGGCCGAGTGCTCCCAGAACTTCCCCTCGAAGACCGGCTCGTCGGGCAACGTGAACACGTTGTTGATCAGGATGTCGATTCGGCCCTGCTCTTCCTTCACACGCTCGAACAGTGCGACGATCTCTTCGTCGCTCGAGTGATCGCACTGAACCGGGATGCCCTTGCCGCCGAGCTTCGACACCTCCTCCGCGGTCGCGCCGATGGTGCCGGGCACCTCCGCGCCCGAGTCGTCGAGCGTGCGCCCGGTGACGTACACCGTCGCCCCCGCCGCACCGAGTTCGAGCGCAATGCCCTTGCCGATGCCGCGGCTCGAACCGGTGACGACCGCGATCTGTCCATCCAACCTACCTGCAGCCATGCCTTACTCCATCCATTCGAAACGAGAAAATCCAACAACCGCCACGCGCGGCCACAGGCGCGGCCCGTGCCGCATTCCTTCGGGCGGGCTAGCCAGCCCCGCCCAGCTTGACCGTGAGCGTGCAGGAGAAGTCGGGCAGATGCGGCTCGAAGTACATCGGCGCGATCGACTCGGGCCCGAAGACCTCCTCGCAGGCTCCCTTGCAGCCCCACAGGCAAGCCTGGTCCTGGGTCCTTCCGTCCCCGGGCGCTGTGTGCATCCAGCAGCGCGGGATGTAGATCTCCATATTGCCGTCGGGCAGAAACTTCATGTCCGCAGGACCGATGATCCCATTCATCGGGTTCGCGTGCGCCATCAACCACCGGCCGGGAGCACCCACCATCATCTTCTCGCCCTGATGCGCCAACCAACGCGCAACCGGGTTGGATTTGCGCCTGGCGATGTTCGGATCGCGGTCGCGCTCCGCGGCGCGGCGCGTGCCCTTCTCGACCGTCGGCAGCATCGCACCGAGCGCGTCCTTGATGGTGCGCGCCATGATGTCGACGACGAGATCCTGATACTCGTGCTTCGGGAAATACTTGCGAAGCTCATCGTAGACCCAATCGAGCTCGCGCACATAGGAGCCGTAGAGCTTGCGCCACTTGTCGCGCGGCGAGTCGAACAGCCGGACCGGGTCGCGAAGTGCAACCAACTGGTGGTACTCGTCGTCGACCTTGGCGCCGTCCTCCGCGACGAGTCGGAGAATCGGAACATAGGTCTTTGGAATGACATCACCGACCCGGCCCATCATCGTCCGGATGACGAAGAAGTCGACCCACGCCTGGAGGTTCCACTTCGACCAGCCCGATCCGAATTCTTCGTCGAGGTTGACGGTCGCCATGTCGCCTTCTCCTCCATGCGGGACTGCGTGATCCCGCCCCGTTTTCCATCCTTCGCACCGCTGCATGCTCCAGCGGTGCAGGAATGTTCACTTCATTTCGACCCTGAGGATAGTCGCCGGCTCCTCGAAACGGAAGCGTGCCTGTTCGAAGCTCGGAGGCCCGAAGCGGCCCATCACGTCGTTCGAGAAACCGAACTTCTCCTTCGGCATTCCGACGAAGTTGGTGTCGAGCTTCTGGTTGTCGTTCTCGTCGTGGAAGACCTTCAGTGCGTAATCGCCGTGCGGGACATCCTCGAACACCACCACCGCCTGTCCGTCCACGACCTTCATCTCTGCGGAACGAAAGGGCTCGCCTTCGCCTTCGAAGGTCGCAGCGACGTTCGAGAGCTGCGCCAGCAGCGTGCCCCGGCTGTTCTCGAGGCCGACCGGAACCACGCTGAGGGTTCCCAGCGAAGTCGACTCGGCATCGGCCGCGGGAACCCCGGCGAATGCGAGTAGCAAGGCCGCTGTCGCAGCCTTCAGACATCGCGTTACGCGGTGATATATCATTCAGATATCTTACACCCTGATGTCGCGGATGGGCGCTGAATCGCAGCCTTGAACTGCATGCCGGGCATCGACACAGCTCGACCCGCTATCGACACATCCGAAGACTGGGAGCCGCAGTGAGCAGCAACAATGCCCCGAAGAAGCAGCCTCGATCGCGCTACGCGGTGCTCGGCATGCTCAGCATGGGGCTCGAAACCGGCTACGAGATGAAGAAGCATGTCGAGCAGAACCTCGGGCATTTCTGGAGCGAGAGTTACGGGCAGATCTACCCGGTCCTGCGACAACTCGTCGAGGAAGAACTCGCGACCTGCGAATCCGAGAACCGGCCCGGAGAGCGCCAGCGGAAGCGGTATTCGCTCACTTCCGTCGGCTGGGCCGAGCTCCGCGCCTGGCTGATCCGGCCGCCCGAGCCCCCGCCACCGCGCCTGGAGTTGTTGTTGAAACTCAGCTTCGGCCGGCGGCTGCCGATCGAAGCCTGCGAGAAGCTCGTAGGCGACCACCGCGAAGCCTGTGGGCGTGATGCAGCCCAACTTTCCAGTATCGAATCCGCGCTAAGAAATGCAGCAAATCGCCATCCCGATCAACCGTTCTGGCTGATCACGCTACGCTATGGGCGCACATTGCGAGAAGCGGAATGCGCTTGGTGCGACGAGACGCTCGAGCAATTGCGCAACATGCGAGAAGAAGACGAGCAGCCTTCCGGTTCCGCGGTCCGTGAGTAGCCGCCAACGGCGCCGATTCACCCGCACACGGAAGGGCTGCCGCCCGCTCGATCGCAGCCTGTGCTCCAAAATTCCAGATGAGGAATCCGATGAAGCTGGACACAACGCTCGCGATGGGACCGCTGCACCGTGTCGCCGACGTAGCAAAGCGCGCCGAAGAAATGGGATTCGCGGGAATCTTCACCGCCGAGGCCATGCAGACTCCGTTCCTGCCGCACGCGATTACCGCCGTCAATACTGAGAAGATCGAGCTCGGCACCGCCATCGCGGTCGCCTTCCCGCGATCGCCGATGGTGCACGCAATGACCGCCTGGGATCTCCAGAAAGCGTCGCGCGGTCGCTTCGTTCTCGGCCTCGGAACCCAGATCCGGCGTCACAACGAGCACCGCTACTCGGTCCCGTTCGACCCGCCCGGGCCGCGGTTGCGCGACATGCTGCTCGCAATCCGACACATCTGGGGCGCGTTCGACGGCAAGCACCCGCTCGACTACCGCGGCGAGTACTACACCCACGACTACATCCAGCCGTTCTTCAATCCCGGGCCTACGGGCTACGGCCAGCCCAAGCTCTTCATCGCCGCGGTCGGACCCTACATGTGCCGGCTCGCGGGCGAGGTTTGTGACGGAATCCACATCCACCCGTTCCATACCATCCGCTACATCGAAGAGGTCGTGAAGCCCAACGTCCGCAAGGGCCTGGCCAAGGCCGGACGCAAGGAGTCCGACTTCGAGTACGCCACTACTTCGTTCATCCTCGGCGGCAATGAGGAGCAGCAGAATGGTCTGGCGGGCATCGCGCGCAGCCAGGTCGCGTTCTACGGCTCCACACCCAGCTACAAGAAGGTCTTCGAACTTCACGGCTGGGATGAGCTGCAACCCGAACTCCAGGGCATGATCAAGTCCGGCCGCCTCGCCGAAACGCCCGGGCTCATCAGCGACGAGGTGATGTCGGAATTCTGGGTACGCGGCGACTTCGACGAGATCGCGAACCGGGTTCGCGAGAAGTACCAGGGCGTGGTCGACCGGATCGGCCTCTACCTGCCCGTGGTCGGAGGCGAGCAGGAAGAGCAGTGGCAGGAAGTGGTCCGCTCGCTCGCCGCCTGAGCCCGGCGAATCGCAGCCTACGGAGCAAACACATGAGCGAAGTCGAACGAACCGATCGCGAAGGCGTCGCGACGCTGACGCTGAATCGCCCCGAGTCGCTGAACGCGCTCTCGCCACAGCTATTCGTCGAGCTGCGTGCCCACGTGGA
>JAFDEI010000358.1 GCA_019310425.1 Deltaproteobacteria bacterium
CCTCCTGCGCGAGAATCGCGGCGATCAACAACCCCACCAGGCTCTGGATCGGAATCGTCGTCTCCGACAGCAGCGGCACCCCCGCGCTGAAGAGCACGACACCGGCGACGAGGAACGCCACGCGCCGCTCGCGTCCGATCCAGCCGAGCCGAAGTGCGTTGGCGGTGATGATCACGAAGCAGAACAAGAACATGCCGACGAAGTCGAAGAACTGCAGGAAGTAGGTATAGGACGCGTGATACGCGAATGAGAAGACACCGACGATCACGCTCGCGGGTGCGAAGAGCGACAGCACGGAACTCGAGCGCCCGTGTGCGCGCAGCGCCATCGCGATGCCGAAGGCGATGTAGGCGAGGTTCGACCAGGTGTCGGCGGGATTGACGATCCAGCCGCAGAGTTCTTCTTCGCACCAGTCGACGTTGGGCGGCGTCCAACCACTCCAGGGGCAGCCGGGCGGCAGCGGGTCGGCCATCAGCTTCGGCATCGGTGCGGAGGCTACCACGAATGCAACGACGCTCCTCGGCCGAAGCCGAGGAGCGTCGCGTTCATGCCTGCCGCCATTGCGTGCGAGCTACTGCACCGCGCCTGACGCGATGGTGTCGAGGCCCACCTGACGCAGCAGGTCGGCCCGCTGTTCGGCGAGCTGCACGTCGGCCGGATCACTGTCGATCTCGTCCGAGAGTGCGCCGATCGCGTCGTACCACAGCCCCTCTTCCGCGAACACGGCCGCAGTCGCACCTTCGGATGCGAGCCGCGACTTCAGTTCGCCGGACTCCGGAATTCGGTCGATCCAGCTCGTCGCGACGATGTCCTTCGAGCGCTCGTTCGGGTCGAGTACGAGCGACACCGACCATTCGTACTCGATGCCCGCAGCCAGCTTCACGCCGTGGTCGGCCAGCCGAATCCGGTGGACACCGGCCCGCTTCGGCGTCGGGAGTACCGTCTCGACCAGCGGTTCGATGCTCTCCTCGTCGAGCAGCGTGAACTCGACGCGAATCGACGGGTCGGGCACGCGATCGATGAAGTAGAACAACGACGGCCTCGCCGATGCGGTCTGCCCCACGTGCTCAGGAGCGACGACGAACAGCGCGGGGACCTTGTCCTTGCTGCCGCGCGAGCCCCCGCCCACCGTGCGTGCCGGCTTGCCGAGCTTCGGCGGCTGATAGACCGGTCGGGTCGCCCTGACGCTCGCCGGCGGCGCGCTCGAGACCTGGGGCGTGGCGTCGGACGTCTTCTCGTCCGCAGCACCCGCCGCGACCGAAAACATCATCGCCATGGTTACGAACATCACGGTTGTCAGAGTCTTCATCTTGCTTCTCCTTCCCACTCAATCGGTGGCAGCTTCTTCACCGTTCTCGGTGCGTCCGTGCACCCGATAGACGGTCACGGGTTCGTTCTTCCCCTTGACCAGGAACTCGCCCACGCATTCGGTTCGAAACGACGAATCGAGCTGCGCGTTGGTTGCCGCGTTGATCAGGATCCGCGCGGGCTTCTCTTCGAAGTCGTGATCGACCCGGTCGAGGCCCAAGGATTCAAGACGTTGAGCGGTTACGACGGCATCGCCGACGACGCCATATTTTAGCCTGTCTGCACTTCCCATGCTGCCGGCCACCACCACGCCCGTGGCGACGCCGACTCGGATACCCGCGGCCGGCCGGCCCTCATCGGCCCATTCTTCGTTGAGCGCGTGCAGCGCGTGCTGCATGCCGAGCGCCGACTGCACCGCCGCAACCGCATTCCTGCGGATGCCGTCGTCGTCCGCCGCCGGAATCGGGATGCCGTAACACGCCATCATGCCGTCTCCGAAGTAGTCCTCGACCATGCCGCCGCGCTCGAGCACCTGCTCCGCCATGGCACCGAGAAAGCTGTCGATCCACTCCATCAATTCGGCCGGATCCAGCTTCTCGGCGTGCCCCGTGTAGCCCCGGATATCTATGAACAGGATGGTGGCCGTCAAGCGGACCGGTCGCGGGCGACCGCCCTCGAGGAAGGCATCGCGGTTCTGCCAGACGTCGTCGGCAACCGACTTCGTAACGTGGCGCGAGAACAGGCTCATTAGTTCGGCACGGTCTGCTCGCTCACGACTTCGGCTGTAGGCCGCGACCACCGTGAGCGACGACACCCAGGCGAGACCCGGCGGGACCACGGGTAGCCAGA
>JAFDEI010000359.1 GCA_019310425.1 Deltaproteobacteria bacterium
GAATGTCATGAGACGCAGCTACGCCACGAACTCGAGCACGGCCCTCGCGATGTTCGAATTCAGTCGAATGGGGGGTCGCATAGCTGGCATGGAATATCAAATAGTTGGTACTCAAGATCAATCCCAGTGCACCACACACGCGTACGATTCGCTCCGAGTGATGCAGCTCGAGGTCCTCAATGTCGTCGACCGCGAGTAGGAGAAGGCCGTTTTCCCCTCGCGGATCTGTTCCACAACATTCCGCTACAGCTCGGGCGTGTATAGTGCAATGATGAACTTCTCCCCCGACCCCGAGCTAGAGAACATCCGACACGAGGCCCGTCGGCTGGCCGACCAGTTCGATGACGACTACTGGCGCACGCACGACGAGAAGCACGAGTTCCCATGGGACTTCTACAATGCCTTCGCAGAGCAGGGCTGGATCGGAATCATCGTTCCGGAGAAGTATGGCGGTGCAGGCATGGGCGTCATGCAAGCAGCGATGCTGCTGGGGGGGGTCGCGCACAGCGCGGGTGCCCAGAACGCCGCCTCTGCTCTCCACATCTCGATCTTCGGCATGGGCCCGGTCATTCACCACGGCTCGGAGGAGTTGAAGCAACGCTACCTGCCGCCCACGGCGACCGGCGACCTCCACGTTTCCTTCGGCGTTACCGAAGACGACGCCGGCACGGATACCTCGCGCATTCGAACATTCGCGCGGCGCGACGGCTCGCGCTGGATCGTCAATGGCAAGAAGATCTGGAACACCAAGGCGCAGCAGGCCTCGAAGTGCCTGCTGCTCGCACGCACCACGCCCCGAGACGAGTGCGCGAAACCGCTACAGGGCATGACGCTCTTCTTGATCGACCTCGATCCGAAGCACGTGGAGATCCGACCGATCGACAAGTGCGGCCGCAATGCAGTCAATTCGAACGAACTCTTCATTCACGACCTGCCCGTCGAGGATGCGGACGTGGTCGGCGAGGTGGGGCAGGGCTTCCGCGGCGAGGTGGGGCAGGGCTTCCGCAGCCTGCTCGATGGGCTCAACCCCGAGCGGATCGTCGGGGCAGCCGAGGCGGTGGGGATCGGGCGCCAGGCCCTCGACAAGGCGGTCCACTACGCCAAAGAGCGCATCGTCTTCGATCGACCCATCGGCATGAACCAGGCGATCGCACACCCGCTGGCCGACTCGTACTCCGAGCTCGAAGCCGCCGAGCTGCTGTGGCAAAAGGCGGCCTGGACCTTCGACGCCGGCGAGAACGCCGGTCCCCTCGCCAACATGGCCAAGCTCCGCGCCGGCGAAGCGGGCTTCAGAGCCTGCGACCGGGCGATGCAGACCTTCGGCGGAATGGGCTACGCCAAGGAGTGCAACGTGGAGCGATACTGGCGCGAGTCGCGCTTAGCACGTATCGCGCCCATCTCCAACGAGATGATCCTCAACTTCGTATCCGAGCACGTACTCGGCCTGCCCCGAAGCTACTGACGACGATTGGGGCGACCGTCAGCCCAACTGCTCCAGAAAGGCCAGGATCCGCGCGCCAACTTCCGGCGCATGGCTGCGGTGCACGTGATGTTTGGCACCCGGGACCATCATCGATTCGACGGACGGAACCCGCTGTCTGAACACTTCGAGCGCGCTGTGGTACTGCACGTCGCGCTCGCCGCAGATTAGCAGTGTCGGAACCGTGAGCTTCTCGAGGTTCGCCATCACGTGGTCATCGTGCATCTCGACCATCCGACAGGCCGCCTGCGGTGCGTCGAATCGGTCGCTTCCCTTGTGGACGTATTCGTTCCAGCGCTCGCGCTTGGCCTGTGAACGGAAACCCGGGCCCGTCGCGATCAGCACCAGGGCGCGAACCCCTTCCAGGCTGCTCGCGCATCGGTATTGCGACAACACCACGTCGCCGCCGGCCGCACGGATCACGGATTCGAGATCCGCCAGCGCGATCTGCGGCGAGTACTCCGATTCCTCCGTCGGCTGGGCAGAGCGCCCGTGACCGAGCAGATCCCAGGACCACGTCTCGTAGCGTTCTGACAGGATCGGGCGGAGCTCGGTCCAGGTCGTCGCGGAGTCACCGAAACCGTGCGTGAGCACGAGTGAATCGCCTGCGCCGTGGCGTTCGATTGCGATCCGCTCTTCTAAGCTTTCTGAACTGCCGATTTCGGTCTGGGACATGGATGCACGCTAGGCGGTCGAGACGGATGCGGCCAGCTGCGCTGGTTCTCGGTGGCGGGCGTGATAACGTCGGGTCATGCCTGGACCGCTGTCTGGATTTCGAGTCATCGATGTGAGCGAGATGATCTCCGGTCCACTCGCACCCATGATCTTGGCCGATCAGGGTGCGGACGTGATCAAGGTCGAGCCGCCGGGCTACGGCGAGGCGGCCCGCCAGATCATGAGCTACCGAGCAGGAATGGCGGCCCTCTATGCGAACTGCAATCACGGTAAGCGCTCGATCGGCCTGAATCTGAAGATGACGGAGGGCCTCGAGATCCTGTACGAGCTGGTGCGTGACGCGGACGTGTTCGTGCAGAACTGGCGGCCGGGTGCCGCAGAGCGGCTACACGTTGGCGAGGCGGACTTGCGGGAGATCAATCCGGACCTCGTGTACGCCTCGGTGACCGGCTTCGGAGACGACGGTCCCTACGCGGATCGCCGCAGCTATGACCCCATCTTCCAGGCGCTGACCGGCTATATCAGTGCCCAGACGAACCCACAGATTCCGATCCCGGACCTCGTCCGCAATGCGGTCGTCGACAAGGCCACGTCTCATCAGCTCGCCCAGGGCATCACGGCAGCGCTGTTGGCCCGGGAGCGCGGAGCTGGAGGGCAGCACGTGCGCGTGGCGATGCTCGACGCAGCGCTCTCCTTCTTCTGGCCCGACGGCATGATGCGACACACCTTGGTGGGCGAAGGCGTAGAGAACCCCATGACGCCCGGTGAGCGCTTTCAGATGTTGGCGACATCCGACGGTCAGCTCGTCACGTGGATGGGCTCCGCGGAGCAGATGCGCGATGGGCTGCGTGCCATGGGCCGCGCCGATCTGGCGGATCATCCGAGTCAGCGCGGCCGTCCCATGCTCGAGGAGGCGAATCAGCAAGCCAGAGCCGAAGCGATGAACGAGGCCGCAGGCAAGCTGTCGACCGCGGAGGTCTACGAGCGAATGGTGGCCCACCAGGTTCCGGCGGCGCCGATCCTCACTCCTTCCGAGGTGTTCGAAGACCCGCAGATCGTCCACAACGGTGCCGTCCTAGAGGGTGAGCACCCGGTCTACGGGAGGTACCGCCGGGTGCGGCCGCCGCTCCAGTTCTCCGCGACCCCTTGCGAGCAGACGCCGCCGGCGGCGCTCTACGCCGAGCACACGGATGAGATTCTCGCGGAGCTGGGTCGTGACGCGGCCGATCGCGAGCGTCTGCGCGAGATGGGTGTGATTCCAACGCCTCGCTAGCGCTCCCGCCGCCAAGGCGGGGGTCGTTTGTCGAGGAAGGCCTGAATCCCGGCTTGGCCTTCCTCCCTCCCCCAGGCGTCGGCGAGATCGCGCGCCGTGTACCAGGCGTTGTCGTCCGCATCGTGGCTGTCGACCCATTCGATCAGTCGCTTCGCGGCCGCGACGGCCTCGGGGCCGCAGCGCAGCAGGCTCTCGATCTCGACCTCGACCGCAGCGTCGAGATCCTCCGCGACCTCGGCGAGCAGACCCAGCGATTTGGCCATCGGAGCATCCATGCGGCGCGCGTTCAAGAAAGTGCGGCGTGCGTTTGCGGCGCCCATCCGCCGAACCACGTAGGGGCTGATGTTCGAGGGCGCGAGGCCGAGGGTCACCTCGGTCAGTGCGAACTTTGCGGTGGGAACCGCGATCGCCAAGTCGCAGACCAGTTCGCGACGCGCTCGGAACGAGTCATCGCGAACTGTTGCTTCATCCAACCGAGGTCGCCGCCTGCACAGAACGACTCGCCGGCGCCGGTGAGGATCAGCGCGCGCACCCGGGAGCCGGGCGACTCGACGTGTTCCATCACCTGATTCAGGTCAGCCATGAAGGCCGGGCTTATCACGTTGTGCCGCTTCGGCTCATTGAAGGTGGCCGTCGCGATACCGCGTTCGTCCACGGAGAAGAGGGTCTGCTTCAATTCCATCTCGACGGCCTCCCGGTCCCGGGGTGCGCTCGGCCCGTGCAATGCTCCGAGGCACCTTATCATGCTGCGTCTCACGACATTCTGGACCTCGCCCGTTGCAATAGCAACGCCCCGGAACTCGCCTCCCCAACGCAAACGCCGCATCTCACGGCTCGATTTTCCTTCATTCGTTTTTCGCGAGCATGATCGCATGGCCGGGACAATCGCTCAGCTCAACGACCGCTTCGCGCAAGATGCGACACGTTCCGCTGCCACCGAGCCGTTGCTCGAGCGTCCACGACAAGATCCGCCTGGAATAGTTGTCGATCACCGCATGAAGGTATGCCCTTGTACCATCGAACAGTCGGATGAATGGAGGGTTTGGGCAGAGCTGCATATTCTGAGCATCGGGCCGTCTGAATCTGCCAGCATGGCGTCCGGGCCGACGAGATGAGGGCGCGTCGGCTTGCACTGCGTAGCGGGCCCAGCGGTTGTTTGCGAGGTGGCGACGTTCAGCGACTCGCCGCGATCTCCGCGAGGGTTTCTCGCATACCGGCCACGGAGTCGGGGTAGTGGAGGGCCGTCACCAGCAGCTTGTCGAGCGCCATGATCGTGACGCGACTCTGCTCGGAGGGGTAGGGCGCCGTCGTGGCCCCGTCGCGGTCGAGCAAGGTCGGGTAGAGGCGCTCTTTCTGCATCTTCGGAATCGCCACCAGCTTTGCGATCAGGCTGGGCATGCCGCTGATGTCGGCCACATAGAGAGCCCGCGTCCTTGTCAGGTAGTCCGGACCTTCCTCTTCGAGCAGCGCGCGGATGACCGCGCCGCCCTCCATCTCGCGCGCGAAGAAGATGATGCCCACGTTGGCATCGATCTCGTGTGGCACATCGTTCTGGTCGAGTAACGTGGCTGGGACGACACTCGACCCCACGGTCAAGGGCGGCGGGGGCGACGGCGCCGGGGCGCATGCCACCGCGAAGGCGATCAGGACAAGAACGGCGAATCGTCGAGTGGGGTTCTGCATAGCCGGATACTGGCACGCGTGCTGGCAGGCTGCCAGATCCGCTCTTCGTATCGGCGGTACCGGACGCCTCGAGCTCCCAGTATCGAGAAGCGCGAGCCGAAGCGCTCGAGAGGCTGGACCGGCCCGCGAATGCGCTGTGCTTTCGAGGCGCTGCCGTGGCAACGCCTCGAGTCCAGCATGTCGTGAGACGCAGCAGGGCGTTGACTCTGCCCCCGGCTCGCCGAAACCGCGCGGCGATCACCGCTGCTGCGAGGTTCTCAGGCGCTGCTTTCGCGACTGTCGGGGAAGGCGCGCGCCTGCTCGATCGTCTCGAGGTCGCTCATGATTCCAACTCCTCGAGCAGCGCCTTCGCGTCCTTCAGGTCCTTCGTGTCGAAGCCTTCGGTGAACCAATCGTAGACGGGCTGGAGGAGATC
>JAFDEI010000360.1 GCA_019310425.1 Deltaproteobacteria bacterium
TGTGCTCGGTTACCCGATCAACTCGTTCTACTGGTACCTGCGCGCGTTGCCGTTGGTCACGCTGCCGTGGATCGCGTCGTGCTGGTTCTTCGGGATCTACGGACGCAGTCGCATGGTGACCGGGGTGGAGCAATTCCAGTCGCTGCTCCGCGGGGTCGCGCTCGGTCTGCTGGTGGTGAGTTCGATCAGTTTCTTCTTCAAGGAGCTCGAGTTCGGGCGCGTCGTCGTGCTCGCCTGTGCGGGCTTCAATCTAGTCTTCCAGGGCGCGAGTCGGATGGTCTTTCACCGCATCCAGAAACGCCTGCGCCTCTCGGGCGAACACGACGTTTCCGCGCTCATCGTGGGCACCGGGATCACCGCGATTCGCCTGCTCCAAAAGCTCCAGGATCACCGTGAGACCGGCTACGAAGTAGTGGGCTTCCTCGATGACGACTACCGACCCGGCTGCAAGGATGTCGCCGGCCGGCCGGTGCTCGGTACGGTCGAATCGCTGCGTGCGGTCGCGCTCGAGCAGGAAGTGAGCGAGGTGTTCATTGCGGACCCCTCACTCGGTCACACGCAGATGCTCCTGCTAGTGCTCGATTGTGAAGATCTCGGGATCACGTTCCGCGTCGTTACGAACCTCTTCGAGGTGCTGACCGCCGGCACTCCGGTCGATCTCGTCGACGATCTTCCCGTGGTGCGCCTCGGTCGCGAGCAGGTGCCGCGATCCTATGCCCCGCTCAAGCGCGCCTTCGATGTCGTCGGAGCGCTCGCTGGAATCGTGCTGACCGCACCCTTGGTGTCGTGGTGCGCGCTGCGTACGATCCGGACGAGCCCGGGGCCGGCCTTCTTCGCGCAGGAGCGGAGCGGCCAGAACGGCCGGAAGTTCCAGATGTACAAGTTCCGGACGATGTACGACGATGTGGACCGTTACGCGGTGGCGCCGCGAGATTCGAGCGACGATCGGATCACGCCCTACGGTCGTTGGCTGCGCGGCACCAGCATCGACGAACTGCCGCAGCTCTGGAACGTTCTGAAAGGCGGCGCAAGGATCTGCCGATGCACGAGAATCTCCAGTACGACTTCTACTACATCCGGAACCGGTCGCTGAGTCTCGACCTCTCGATCCTGCTTCGAACGGTTGGTGCCGTACTGTCGCGCCGCGGTGCGTTTTGATGCGGGCGGCTCGCTGCTGATGCGGGTTGCGATCTTCCACAACCGCTATCGCCACCGAGGCGGCGAGGACAGCGTCGTCGACTTCGAGGCCGAGCTGCTTCGCAAGGCCGGCCACGAGGTTCGCATGTTCGTGGTCGACAATCGCGATGAATTGGGCCGATCGCTGTCGGGCGCGCTCGGCGCGCTGCGCACCGGGAAGAACGCGCGCTGGAACGCGCGCAGCGCAGACCGCGTGCGGGCATTCCTCGACGCGGGGCCCGTCGACGTGGGGCACGTCCACAACTTCTTCCCATTGCTCACGCCGGCCGTGCATGCGGCCATCGGCGAACGCGGCGTGCCGGTGGTGCAGACACTCCACAACTACCGCCTGCTGTGTGCGAACGGGATGTTCCTGCGGCGTGACCGTCCGTGCGAAGACTGCGTGGAACGGGGTCCCTGGAACGCGGTGCGTCACGCATGTTACCGCGGGTCGCGCATCCAGACCGCGATCTGGGCCGACCAGACGCAGCATCATCGCCGACTCGGCACGTGGCGAAAGCGGGTCGACCTGTTCACGACGCCGAGCGCGTTCGCGCGCGCGAAGCTGCTCGCGGCGGGGCTGCCGCCCGATCGCGTGGTGGTGAAGGGCAATGCCGTCGACGACCCCGGCACGGCGATTGCGCCCGGTCGTGGTGGCGTCTACGTGGGTCGCCTGTCGCGTGAGAAGGGCGTGCACTTGTTGCTGGAGGCGTGGCGACGCCTCGATGGACAGCCGCTCACGATCGTCGGCTCGGGTCCGGAGGGGGCCGCCCTCCGGCGCTCCGCCGCGGACATTCCCGGAGTGTGCTTCCTCGGCCGGGTCGATCGTGATCGCGTCTTCGAAGCGCTGCGCGAAGCCGCCTTCTCGATCGTGCCCTCGCTGTGGTACGAGAACTTCCCGGTCGCGGTCGCTGAGTCGCTCGCCTGCGGCCGTGCGGTGGTTGCCGCCAGCCCGACTGCGCTCGACGAGTTCGTCGACCACGGGCGCAACGGGCTGCGTTTCGAACTCGGCTCCGTCGACGGCCTCGCTGCCGCGTGTGGCGCGCTGCTCGCCGACCCGGCGCGGACCGAGGAGATGGGCTGCGAGGCGCGCGCCGACTACGAGGACCGCCTGACGCCGGAAGCCGGCCTCGCCGCACTGCTCCAGGTATACGAGCGTGCGATCGCGCTGCGGTCCGACGGTCAGTAGGTCTTGTAGAACGCGAGCGGTGCGGTGGTGGGCGGATCCCCCACGGCCAGGACCAGCATGCCTCTCGACACGTCCTCGACGAATTCGGCGGTGTGGTTCCCGGTCGCGAGTTCCGCGGTCTCGCCGGGGGCGAGTAGCCGATCTCCGATTCGGATCGCAGACGGCGTCTCGAAGGGCAGCCAGCGGTAACGACCCGGCACGATCAGCTCGAACTCGCTGCGGCCACCGCTCGGTCCCTCGAGGCGGCGACCCGCCACGAAGACCGACGCGCGGTAGGGCTGGTAGTTGTCCGCCATGAAGCGGCGGACCTCGACCGGGAACTGATTCAGCCGGAAGGACTGTACGACATAGCGAACCGGGCGTTCTCGGAAGTCGCCGACGAGCCGGCGGGTGTAGCGATCTCGCTTGTCGCCGCCGAAGTGCCGCCTGATGACTTGCGAAAAGTAGAGCTGCAGCGGGTCGGCTTCGCGGCGGCAGAACGGAGCGCGCTCCGGGTGAAATCCGATGGCGTCTTCGTCGAAGTTGCGGTGGATGAAGCTCAGGCTTTCG
>JAFDEI010000033.1 GCA_019310425.1 Deltaproteobacteria bacterium
GATCGCGAGCGAATCACCCGGAACCAGTGAATGAACCGGCAGCCAATACGTGTTGATTCCGCCCTCGGCCAGGCGCCCATATACCAGCTCGAAGTACTCTCTGGTGTAGAGATTAACGATGCCGGTGTGCTTCGGCGGCGGCGGCTCGCTCGTGATCAGGTCGAAACGCCGGTCGGTGGTAAGCAGGAAGAAGCGGCCGTCTTCGATGTGGACATTCACGCGCGGGTCGCGCAGCGGATGGGTCGCGGCATCCGGGTAGACGATCTCGCTCATCTCGAGCACGTCACGGGAGATGTCGACGACATCGATTCGTTCGAGACTCAGCGTGTCGGTCAGCGCCTTCGCGGTGTTGCCGATGCCGAAGCTGATCAGCAACGCACTCTCGGGCCGCGGGTGAAGCGCCACCGGCAGGTAGACGAACTGCTTCATGTAGCGGCGTGCCCAGACATTGGTCGACGCCATCCCGAAACCGCCCGTCACCAGGCGATACGAGACAGGCACTCCGTAGAGGTCCCGTTCGAGGAAGGTCACCGTCTCCGTGAGGCCCTCACGGTGCCCGACAACCTTCGAACCCGCCTCGCCCATGCGCTCCGCGACCTTGCGGACGAATTCCTCTTCCATCCTGCCGAACGGAAACAGCACGAGGGCGAGCGCGAACGCAGCTCCAGCGGCGAGCGGCGGCACAGACGACGCGGCGCGCCCCTCGACGCTGCACGCGGAGCGCATCATCAGCGCGACTACCGCATAGCTGGTCGCAAGTGCGAACAAGGAAAGCTCGATCCCGAGCAGCGGCAGCATCACGAAGCCACCGACGATCGCTCCGACGACGCCGCCGACGGTGTTCGCGAGCGTGAGCCAACCCGCGGCGCGTGTCTCGGGCTTCACCTCGCGTTCGAGCGCGGCGCCCGTGACCACGAACAAGGCGCCCGAGAGCGCGGAGACCGGCAGCATCAACGCAACCGACAGCCAGATGATGTCGCTGGGCTCGCGAATCAGCGCCGTGCCGTAGCCCGCAACCGCGAGCCCGAACAAGCGGTACGAGCCGGCAGCGAATGCTCCGGCTGCGAGCGCGATCACAGCAGCGAATCGGAAGGCCTCGGGGTCGCGCCGCAACCATCCGCCGGCCAGCGCTCCTCCAATGCCGATCCCCCCGAGTACGATCGAGAGCACCAGTGCGAAGCCGAGACTGGTGTTCTCGACGAACAGGTGGAGAAAACGAAACCAGACGACTTCGAGCGCGAGCAGTGTCGCACCGGACGCCAGGGCCGCTGCAAGCAGCCGGCTCGCCGGTGCGCTGACGCGAACCCGCGCGGGCATGGCTGACGCGCCAGCGGGTGTTTCGAAGGGTGCACTTCTCGCAATCGCAACTGCGGTCAGTGCCGCGACGCCGTTCAATGCAGCCGCGACGAACGCGCTGCCGCGCACGCCGAACCACTCGATCAACAGGGCCTCGCCCGCCAACGAACCCACCACCGCACCGAGCGTATTCCAGCCGTAGAGCCGGCCGAGCACCGAACCAAAATTCGGATCATGCGCGCGCAGTACCTTCACGAGCACGGGCAAGGTCGCGCCCATCGCAGTAGCGGGAATCACGAGCATCGAGAACGCGATGAAGAGCCTCAGAGCATTCAAGATCAAGGGCTGATCGAGGAGTGGCCGCCACAGCGGCACCATCCAACCGCCGAACGAGGGCAACAGCCACACGAGCGCAACCCCGGCGACACCGATCGCGATCTCGAGCAGGCCGTAGAAGAACAGCGGACGGACGATACGAGCGCCGTGGCGTGCAACCAGGCCGTTGCCGATCGCGAGTCCCGCCATGAAGCTCGCCAGCACAAGGCTCGAAGCCCAGACACCGTTGCCGAAAGCGAGCCCCGCCTGTCGGAACCACAGGGTCTCAAATAGCAGCGCTGCCGCTCCGGAGACGAACATGATCGCGCAGAGAATTCGAGACATGATCAAGCCGGCAGGCGGCTATTCGTACTCCATGGTTCCGCGATTCTAGCCCGGAGTAGCGGTCCAGTGGGAGAGTTCCTGTGTCGAGTCTTCCAGCGCGAACGAGCCGACTGCCCTTGACGAACGGAGGCCGGCGCGTTGGACTGCGAGGAGCGGCGCACGCTGAAGCGGATGCAGGGGGATCGACACTGCGGAGCCTGCCGGGTCGAAATCGGAATGCGCGAACGCAGACGGTAGTCGCCACTCTCGCATGCTGCGTGGCCGCGATCGCAGCCTGCGATCGCCAGGCTGCTCCGGCGACCGGAGGCCCGGCAGCCGGCTGGCCCGTCTACGCGGGTGATCCGGGTGGCTCTCGCTATTCACCGCTCGACGAGATCACGCCAGCCAACGCCGAACACCTGGAAATCGCTTGGGAGTACCACACGGGTGATCTTCGCGACGACACGATGCGCAATCGCAACCACGCCTTCCAGGCGACGCCCATCCTGTTGGATGACGCACTGTACTTCTGCACCCCACGCAGCCGCGTCGTTTCGTTGGACGCGGAGACGGGTCGCGAACGCTGGGTCCACGACCCGGAAGTCGACCTCTCACTCGGCCACTACAACTTCAACTGTCGCGGTGTCGCCGCGTGGAGCGACGATCGCGCCGAGACGGCTGACGCCTGTGCCAGACGCATCTTCGTCGCAACCGCAGATGCCCGCCTGATCGCGGTCGATGCCGCAACGGGCGAACCTTGCACCGGCTTCGGCGCGCAAGGCGAAGTCGACTTTTCGATCGGAGTCGGGGCGCGCGAGCCGCGCGAGTATGGAAATTCCTCTCCGCCGGTCGTGGTCGGCGACGTGGTCGTGGTCGGCTCGTCGGTCAGCGAGAGCCGCCGGGTCGACATGCCGAGCGGCAAGGTGCAGGCCTTCGACGCGCGCTCTGGTGCAGCACGCTGGAGCTGGGACCCGATCCCACGCGACCCAGACGATCCGGCCCGCACCAGCTGGGAAGGTGACAGCGCAGACGTCACCGGGGCTGCGAATGTCTGGTCTCTCGCTTCGGCCGACCCCGAACGCGATCTCCTCTTCCTGCCGACGAGTAGCCCATCGCCGGACTTCTTCGGTGGCGAACGGATCGGTGACAACCGCCACGCGGACAGCGTCAGCGCGTTGCGGGCCTCCACCGGCGAGCTGGTCTGGAGCTTCCAGACCGTCCACCACAACATCTGGGACTACGACGTCGCCTCACAGCCCGTGCTGATCGACTTCCCGCTGAACGAACGGCTGGTGCCAGCAGTCGTCCAGGCGACAAAGATGGGCAACCTCTTCATTCTCGATCGCGAAACGGGCGAGCCGCTCGTCCCGGTCGACGAACGGCCGGTGCCGCAGACGACAGTGGCGGGTGAGGTGACCGCAGCCACGCAGCCGTTTCCCAGCTGGCCGCCGCCGCTCGTGCCGCAGTCCCTGCGTCCGGAGGAGGCCTGGGGGATCACGCCGATCGACCGGGTTGCGTGTGCGCGAAAGATCGCCGCACTGCGTTCCGACGGCGTCTTCACGCCGCCGAGTCTCGAGGGCAGCGTGTTATTCCCCGGCTCTGCGGGCGGCTCGAACTGGGGCAGCGTGGCGTACGACCCGAAGCGCCGGCTGCTGTTTGCCAACACCAGCCGTATCGCGAACACGGTGCAGTTGATTCCGCGCGACGAAGCGGACTTCGACTCCGACCGCGGCCGCTACGTCGCGCACTTCGAGCAAGCCGGCACCCCGTACGTCGCGCGCTTCGACGTGCTGCTATCGCCCGTGGGGGTACCGTGCAACTCACCGCCCTGGGGTGCGATCGCCGCGCTCGACTTCGGCTCACGCAGCCAGCGCTGGGAGGTACCGCTCGGAACCGTACGTGACTTGTCACCCGTGCCGATCCCGATCCCTTGGGGCGTCCCGAACATGGGCGGGCCGATCGCGACCGCGGGCGGCCTGGTATTCATCGGCGCGGCACTCGACAACTACCTGCGCGCGTTCGTCAGCGAGACCGGGGAGGAAATCTGGAAGGGGCGACTACCGGCGGGTGGACAGGCTACACCGATGACCTATCGCGTTCGGGACGGTGGTCGGCAGTTCGTGGTGATCGCTGCGGGTGGACACGCGCAGATGCGCTCATCTCCGGGCGACAGCCTGGTGGCCTTCGCACTCGCCCGATAGGCGACTGTTCCAACGTGCTTCGCGGAGCCACTGTCCTACACTCCGGCGCACATCGAGAGGGGGCCATCGAATGAACCGTCAGCATGGATCCGCCGCGCTCGCCTTGCTGCTCGCCCTGTGCCTGTCAGCGCTGCCGGGGCGATCGCTCGCCTACCCGCTCGACGGCTACGAGAGCACCGGCATCAAGCGTCTCGAAATCCAGCGCATGGTCCAGGAGGGCCAGGCCAAGGGCAAGAAGCGCCCCTCCGGCGAGCTGCTGCCGCTCGCGATGGTCGGCCTCCGCCTGCTCGACCACCCCGACTTCGAGCTGCCCACGCCCGACCCGGCATTGACCGCGCGCGTGAAGCGACTCGTCGGACCCGACGTCGGCCGCTACGGCATCACGTTGCTCGACCTCTCGGACATGGCGAACCCGCGCTATGCGGAATACAACGGCAACCAGCAACAGAATCCCGGCAGTGTGGGCAAGATCGTCGTCGCACTCGCGGTCTTCCAGGCCCTGGCCAACGCACACCCGAACGACATCGAGGCGCGCAAGCGCGTCTTGCGCGAGGCGATGATCACCGCGGACGAGTTCAGCGTCTACGATCACCACACGGTCCGAATCTGGGACGGCGCCAACAACCGCCAGATCCGGCGCCCGATCCAGAAGGGCGATACCGCGTCGCTCTACACCTTTCTCGACTGGATGATGTCGCCGAGCTCGAACTCGGCCGCCGGCATGATCCAGAAGCACCTGATCCTGATGGCCCACTTCGGCGCCAGCTACCCGGTTACGCCGGAGCAGGAGGCGAAATTCTTCGCCGACACGCCGAAGAAGGAGCTCGCGAAGATCTACCTGGAGGCGATCGAGTCGCCGATCAAGCGCGCCGGAATCGGCACCGACGAACTCCGGCAGGGCAGCTTCTTCACACGCCAGGGCAAGCGACTCGTGCCCACGAGCACGAGCAGCTACGCAACACCGCGCGGCTTCGCGAAGTTCATGCTGAAGATGGAGCAGGGGAAGCTCGTCGACGAGTTCTCGAGCCGCGAGATCAAGCGAATGCTGTACATCACCGAGCGCCGAATTCGTTACGGCTCGTCGGGCGTACTGCGTTCGTCGGCGGTGTATTTCAAATCGGGCTCCCTCTACAGCTGCATGGAAGAGCCGGGCTTCGTCTGCAAGAAGTATCACGGCAACAAGCGCAACTACATGAACTCGATCGCAGTCATCGAGACGCCCGCAGGGCAGGACCGCCTGTTCTACATGGTCTCCGTGCTGTCGAACGTGCTGCGCAAGAATTCCGCGCAGGATCACCGCGACCTTGCCCGTGCGATCCACGGCTACCTGCTCGGCGTGCACCCGGAGAAGCCGGGGCCCGGCGGCAAGCCGCTGTCTGCAAGCTACGGCGAAGGCTTCATCGGCTACGAGGCCGAACAGGCGGCGCTCGCGCTGAAGACCGACACCCAGGAAGCGCTGATCGCACTCGGCTACGAGATCGGCGAGATCGACGGCGTGATCGGCCGCGGGACCCGCGCGGCAATCAAGAAGTACCAGCAGTCTCAGGGGATCCCGGCGAGCGGAAAGCCCTCGTCGGATCTGCTCAAGTCGATGCGAAAGGTCGCGCAGCAGAAGGGCCTGGCCCGGCCGGCACCCGGCGCCGACTAAGCGGAGGTTCGCCGCCGCGTGTCTGCATTCGACTACGACGGGCGCGTCGCGATCATCACGGGGGCCTCGTCCGGAATCGGGCGCGCGATTGCGCTCGACCTCGCACGGCGCGGCGTGCGACTCTGCCTGCTGGCCCGGCGTGAATCGCAACTGCGCGCCGTGCTCGCCGAAGTACAGCAGTCGAGCCCGGACTCGATGCTGTGGTTCGGGAGCGTCGATGACCGCACCACCTGCGATTCCCTCGTACGTGCCGCGCTCGACCGCTACGGACGAATCGACATCCTGATCAACAACGCGGGGATCAACCGTCCGGCCGACATCGACACGCTCGACGTCGACGATGCCATCGCGATGGTCGGAACCAATCTGCTCGGCTGTATCTACACCACCCTCGCCGTGCTGCCTGCCATGCGCGAGCGGCGGGAAGGCTGGATCGTGCAGATCGGCTCGGGCAACAGCCACATGGCGCTGCCCGGCCAGACCTTCTACTCAGCGACGAAGCACGGACTGCGCGGCTTTGCCGAAGGGATCGCCTACGACCTGGAGGGCAGCGGCGTTCGGGTGCACCTCGTCAACCCGGGACCGATCGACACGGACATGCTCGCGCAGCTCGCCGAAACGCGCGAGGCGTCGCTGGTCACGAGCGGAACGCTGGTCGGCCCCCATCCACCTGCGGTCGTCGCCGATGCGGTACGTCGGGCGATCGAAACAGGGCGCCATGAAGTCGCCGCACCGCGCCGCTACGGGCCGCTGTTCCGGCTGCACGACATCGCTCCCGGCCTGTTCCGGCGCGCGATCACACTCGCAAGCCGCAAGCGCCGCAGCTCCTGAAAGCCCGAATCGAGCGGAATCAGAGGAACGGGGATTCGGTGCGCAGCCCCAACAGCACTTCCGCCGACTGGAGGTAGGTGTCCTCGCCGATGAAGGTGTGCTGGGTTCCGGTGTGCATGTCGCGGAAGCAACGCTCGAGCACGCTGCCGTTCCGGACCGCCGCAGTGCCCGCGGCCAGATGCACCATGTCGACTGCGTCTTTCGACGCGTCGGTGGCGTAAGAGGCTGCCGTCCGCATTTGCGCACGATCCTCGATGCTCACATCCGCCCCCCCATCCACCTTCCTCTGGACTTCCGAGAACACATCGACGACCAGCAGCCGTGCCGCCTTCAGCTCGGCTTCCGCGCGGATATAGTCCTTCTGGAACGTGGGCCGCTCGGCGAGCACGGTCGTGTGCCCCATCCGCGTGTGTCCGCGCGCCAGCGTATTGATTTCGTCGAGCGCGCGACGCCCGACGCCGAGCGCCCAGGCCGCATGGCCGGCACCCGTGATCGCGAAGATCCCCATCCGGTACATCCCGCCACCGCGCTTCGGCTCCCTGGTAAAGAGCGGGTAGGTCCATGACTCCCGCACGAAGACGTCCTTGCATTCGTAGTCGAAGCTGCCCGTTCCCTCGAGCCCCATCACGAACCAGCCGTCGGTGAAGGTGATCTCTTCACGCGGGATACAGGCGACGTGCATATCGGGTAGGCCGTTGGGGAGCATCGGCGGAGCACCGTCGACGAGCGGGATGAAGCCGCCCATCACGTACTCGGAGTGCCCCGTGCCGCTGCCGAAGTGCCAGCTCCCCGTCACACGGTAACCGCCGTCGACCTTGACCCCCTCCCCGTTCGGCGCGAATTGCCCACCGAAGCAATAGTCCTTGCCCTCGCCGAAGAGTTCCGCGACCGCGTCGTCGCCCAGGAATGCACCCGCGAAGCCGGACGAAGGCCCGTTCGCGATCACGTTCCAACCCGTGGAGCCGTCCGCGCGTGCGACCTCCGCGGCAACCGCGACCTGCGTTTCGAAGTCGCACTCGTCTCCGCCCACGGCCTTGGGCTGAAAAATGCGGAAGACACCGGCCTCCTTCATGGCCTTCACGGTTTCGGGCGGAAGCGTACGATCGTCCTGCCCCTGCTGGGCGTTGGCTTCGATGATCGGCGCGATCGCGCGCGCGCGGCTGAGCGGGTCGTTCGACTTCGGGGAGGTGGAACTCGGAGAGGTGGCCATGACGCAGTCCTCGTGGCGGGCGAGCGGCCCGCGAATCGCCCGGCACCAGCCCACCGAATCACCGGCGGCTGCACCGATCTGAAGGATCGGCGTGAGACTAATGGCTAATAGTCGTTAGCGCAACCATCGAGACGAGATTCACGAGACCCTTCAGCAGCGTGAGCCGGCATGGACCCAAGCTTCGATCCACAACCAAATTCTCAGAGCACCCGTTCGACGCGAATCGGGCGTCCTTGCCCATCCCAGGCCCGACAGCCCGAGAGCTGCGAGTGCCGTTGGGCTACGCGGAGCCCCTGGTAGGACCCCCACGCGACACTTGCCACCACGGTCGCATGCGCGATCACCAGCGCGCTCCCATCACCGGCCGGGTCGAGCGCTGCCGGTACCAGGCTCGCGATGAAAGCGCCGGCGAGCAGTGCCATCACGCTGCCGTGGCGCAGCCGGTCTCGCGGATTCGCAAATGCGTCGGGCCAGTCGAATCGCGCAGGTGCGCTGTGCACAGGGGCCGCCCATTCCGAGGGAGCGAGCTGTGGCCGCCGTGCTGCGGCCGCACGAGCTTCCCGCACGAGTTCGCGACCGCCGCAGAACGCGCAGATCTTGATCCGGAGCGCGTGCCGCCACCAGCAGTAGAACAGGCCGGGCAGTGCCAGGCAGCACCACGCGAGCAGCTCGATGGTATCGGAGCCCTCGAGCAAGGTATCCGCCTCTGCGGTCCGCAAGCAGTCCGTGCACATCATCCGGGTCTTCATTCGTCTCGCCCTCCCGAACCCTGTATCGGCAGGAGCAGCTGCGACTTGCAATAAATCTGCAAAATTCCGCTCCCAGGCGACCCGGTGATCGGGTAACCCTCCCCCACGGAGCCGACCCGCGAACCGGGCGCGACGGATTCGGAGCCTGCTTCGAACGGCACCGTTCCGGACTCGAAACGAAGGCTGCAGCCACGAGCCACAGGAGCAAGCCCATGACCCGCCTCTCCATCGATTTCGAAAACCCGTCGAAGGGCTGGTGGCAAGCAGGCGGGCAGGAGCTCTGGGACGCGATCACGGAGAGCTTCGATGGCAACAGCGTCGTGCTCGATGATCGGATGGCCGAGTCATGGCTGATCTCAGCACGCGAGATCCCGGGTTGGGACGAAGGCCCCGAGTACGCCCCCCACCCGATCTCGGTGGCCGAAGTCGACGAATTCGAGGTCGACTACTAGCCCTGATTCGAAATACTTTGGTGTAGGCAGTAATGGGTAGATTCAATCGGTGAATGCAACATCATCTGCTCAGTTCGCTCCCCTTTCGCCGCGCAGTCAGAAGGTCGGCGGCCTCCATCGCGCCGTCCCGTAGCGGTTCCAGCACCAGGTCGGCCCCCGCGCCCTCAAGCACCTCGGCGTCCGCTGCATCGTGCACACGCATTGCTACCTCGCCTTGGTAGCCGTGCAAGCGGAGCGCAGAGAGAAGGGCCAGATTCACCTCGCGCTCGGGAGCAGTGCTGACAATCCAGCTCGCGTGCACTAGCGGCAGATGTGCAAGCAGCTCTGGGTCGTGTGCGTCGCCGTAGCGAACGTTGAGCCCCTGCTTACGCGCAGAAGCGACGACGTACGGATCGAAGTCGACGCCAAGCAGGTCCCACCCCCTATCTAGAAGGCGGCGTGCGATCTCACCGCCATAGCGCCCGAGCCCGAAGAGGATCACGTCAGGCGTCTGCGACGCGCCTGTCTCGCTTGCCGTCTCTTCCGGGTGAGGCATCTGACGCTCGAAGATCGTCAGCCACCCTCCGACGCGTTCGTACAAGAGATGAGCATAGAGAGTGAGGTAGGTAGAGAGCGCAATCGTGATGATTGCCACAAGAGTGATGACGGATGCTGTCTCCGAATCGATGTGACCCAGACCGACGCCGAGCGCAGCCAGAATGAGTGAGAACTCGCTGATCTGCGCAAGCGATAGTCCGGTCAGGAATCCCGTCCTCGAGCGATAGCCCAAGGCTCCGAGGATCAGCATGATGATCAACGGCTTGCCCAGGAGCACGAGCAGGGAGAGAACCACGGCGGCCCCCACCTGTGCACCCATCGGCCCGAAATTGAGACCCACGCCCAGATCGATGAAGAAGAACAAGAGCAGGAAGTCCCGCAGGCTTACCAGACGGGCACTCAAGGCCTCACGGTAGGAAGTCGACCCCAGGGACACACCTGCCAAGAAGGCGCCTACCTCCTTGCTGAAATCCATGGCCTCTGCGCCTGCCGCCAGTGCGACCGCCCAGGCGATGCCAAAGAGAACGAGCAGTTCTTGCGACGCTGCAAGCCGATGGAGAAGAGCCGGCAGCACGTAGCGCATCGCTATGCCAAGCGCGGCGAGAAACACAACCGCCTTCGCGAGAACTGCCGCGGCTCCCCCCCAGGGTCCGGTCGTCTCCCTTCCCGCGTCGAAGGCAGTCAGCGTTAGCAGGAGCGTAATCACCACGATGTCCTGCACGATGAGGACGCCCACCGCTGTACGCCCGTGGAGAGCATCGATCTCGCGCTTGTCCGACAGCAGCTTCACCACGATGATGGTGCTCGAGAAGGCCAGCGCCCCGGCGACGTAGAGTGCGGCCACGGATTCCATTCCGAAGCCCCGGGCGGCGAGATAGCCAGTGCCGGCGCTGAACGTCATCTGCCCGAGGCCCGTGGCGACTGCCAGGGGACCGAGGGTGCGAACGAGACGGAGGTCGAGCTTCAGGCCGACGACGAACAAGAGCAGCGCGATGCCGATCTTGGCCAGCAGATCGATCTGATCCGCGGCGGTCACCCAGCCCAGAACGGCGGGACCCGCGAGGATGCCCACGAGGATGAAGGCGATGATCAGGGGCTGGCGAAGCCGGAGCGCGAGCGCCCCGATCAGAGCCGCTGCCAGCAAGAGGGCGGCCACCTCGGCAAAGGCGCTTTCGAACACGCTTTCTCCGCCCCGCTATACGGTGACCGGTGTGACGAAGGCCTCCGGCTTGACCGTCAGTACGGAGGTGTCCACCAGTTGCAGCACGCTCTCGGCCGTGTTGCCGATGAGAAAGCCCGGGATTCCGGTCCGGCAGACCGTACCCATGACGATCAAGTTGATCCGCTCCTCCTGCACGAGCTCGGGGATCAGGACACGTGGCTCGCCCTTCAGCAAGTGGACCCGGTGCTTCAGGTCCTCGAGCCTGCAGCCTGCCACTAGCTCGTCGAGGTTCTTCTGGGTGTGGTCGCGCGCCTCGGCGAGCATCGCCTCCAGCTCCCGCTTCGGGATGCGTGTGCGACCGCTCCGGTGCATCGTCTCACCCGGGAATCGCCAAACGTGAACGACGTGCAGCAGGCTCTTCTCCAAGCGGGCGAGCGACGTGGCGAGGTCCAGGATCTTGACGTTGAGCGCGGTTCGCTCCGGATCCGACGGGTGCGGATCCACCGCGGCCAGAATCCGATTGTATCGGCGGCTCCGGGTGGGCTTCATGACCCAGACAGGACAGGGGCACTTCCGCAGGAGGTGGAGGGACGTGCTGCCGAACAGCCGCTCCTTGACGCCACCCCGACCCTCTGCCGTCAGAATGACGAGATCGTGCTTCTTCCGCATGACTTCGCGGATGATCTCCAGAAACGGCGTTCCGACCAGCACGGCGGCCGCGGCCCGCACCCCGTCGTCCACCAAGGGTGCGACGAGCGCCTCCAGCCGCTCCTTCCGCTCCTTGACGACCAGCTTTTCGAGGTCAATGGGCGGTATGGCCGTGACGAGCATGCGCAGCTCGCGCGGAATCTCCTCCACCACCTCGACCAGGGTGAGACGGGCCCGGTTTCGCTTCGCCAGCTCCACCGCCCGAGCCAGGGTGGTCCGCTCGCCTGTACCCTCGCGGGAAACGAGTAGGATCTTCTTGAAGCGCTTCATGGCCCGGATCCTCCGTGCAGCCGCCCCGGCAACCCGGGCCCAGATCTCTAGGAAGCAGCCGCGGTCGGCTCTTTCACGAATCTAGCGTGGCCGGCTCCACGGGGCAGACGAAATCCTCGGGTTTCACCGTCAGCAGGGAGCAATCGAGGCGAGGGAGAAGGCGTTCAGCGGTATTGCCTACGAGGACCCCGGGAATCCCACCCCGCGTAATGGTACCCATCACGACGAGATCGGGTCCCAGCTGGTCGACACATTCGAGAATTGCGCAGGTCGGAGAGGTGAGACCGATGTACAGAATGGCCGCACGTTCGAGAACGGCGGCGCGGAGCTGGCTTTCGATCTCCTCGGTAGCGCTCGACCTCGCCTGACTCTCGAACTCCGCGCGTGCCCGCGCGCTTTCCATCTGTACACCAAGCGGCAGTTGGTAGGCGTGGACGACGTGGAGCTGCGACCGATACGCTGCGACGACGGACGCAGCGACCTCCACGACGCGTCGCCCAACAGGACCCAGATCGGTTGCCGCGAGCACCGTCTTGGGATTCGGATCGGAGCCGGGTTTGACTGCCCATACGGCGCAGGGGCACTTTCGAATCAACTTGCTGGTAACGCTCCCGATCCTGCGACCATCCTCACTTGAGTGAGTCCGCTTGCCCACGACCACCAAGTCTGCCTCTTCGTGTAGCACCCGCCGAGTGATGGCAAGCCAAGCATCCTCTGTCGCCGAGAACACCGAGGTTCGAATGTTTCGTTCCTGGAAGTCGGCCGCAAGCTGCTCCAACGCCAGCTGGACCACTGCTGGGGAACCCTCCGGCCGGGCGACGTATCGCTTCTCTTCCGCATCCCAGTATTCATCGCTCACTCTCGAGTGAATCAGCGTCACATGCGAGCCGACTCGCTCCGCCAGCCAGCGGGCCTGGTTCACCGCGAGCCGGGTGCCGGGTGCCAATTCCTTTCCGTCCAACTCGAGATCGACCCCGACGACGATCTTTCGAAACTGCCTCATCCGTAGGCTCTCCCGGGTGACGAAGAGGACTCGGGACTCGCGCACTCCCCGCCTCTGGCGCGTATCTCCAGCGCGGAGCGTACTCCGCGTTCTGACAGCGGCACGTAGTCTCGGGCATCGCACCCGTCGTAGATTTGGCGCGGGCGGTTGATCCGCTGTTCCGAGTCCAGAAGGAGCTCCTCCCACTGGGCGAGCCAGCCCGCTGTCCGCGGGATCGCGAAGAGCACCGGGAACATGTCCACCGGGAATCCCATCGCCTGATATATGATCCCAGAGTAGAAATCCACGTTCGGATAGAGCTTTCGTTCGATGAAGTACTCGTCATTCAGAGCGACACGCTCCAGCTCCAAGGCGATCTCGAGCAGCGGATTGACGCCGGTGACGCAGAACACCTGATCGGCCGTGGTCTTGATGACTCGCGCGCGCGGGTCGTATTCCTTGTAGACTCGGTGGCCGAACCCCATCAGGCGTTCCTTTCCGGCCTTGACGCCCTCGACAAAGGCAGCGACCCGGTCCTTCGACTCGATCCGGTCCAGCATTCGGAGCACCGCCTCATTGGCCCCTCCATGGAGCGGACCGTAGAGAGCTGCGGCGGCCCCGGAGAGTGCGCTGTACGGATCGGGGTGCGAGCTTCCGATACACCGCATGGTATTGGCACTGCAGTTCTGCTCGTGATCTGCATGGAGAATGAACAGGACCTCCAATGCTCGCTCCAGGATCGGGTCGGGCTCGTAGCGCGGCTCGGCGGTTCGCCACAGGAGATTGAGGAAGTTCCCAGTAAACGAAAGCTCGTTGTCCGGGTAGACGTAGGGCATCCCGCGCTGGTGCCGGTAGGCCATCGCCGCCAGCGTGGGCATCTTGGCGATGAGTCGCACGATTTGGGTCGCGCGGCATGCCGGATCCTCGATGTTCTTCGCCTCCGGGTAGAAGGTCGAAAGCGCCCCCACCGTTCCCACCATGACGCCCATCGGGTGTGCGTCGTAGCGGAAGCCGTCGAGGAACTTCTTGATGGATTCGTGGACCATGGTGTGAAGTGTGATCTCGCGGGTCCACGCATCGAGCTGCCCGTGGTCGGGGAGTTCCCCGCGGAGCAACAGATACGCCACCTCCAGGTAGGTCGACTGTTCAGCAAGTTCCTCGATGGGGTAGCCCCGGTAGCGGAGAATCCCACGGTCGCCGTCCACGAAGGTGATCGCACTGCGACAGGCTGCGGTGTTCCCGCCGGCGGGGTCGTAACTCATGAGCCCGAAGTCGTCCTCGGACGCTTTGATCTGCCTGAGATCTTCTGCCCGAATCGTCGCTCCGTACTCCGCGTAGGTTCCGTAGGAGATGGGGACCTCGTAGCTGCGACCGGTGCGGTTGTCGGTGATGGTCAGCGTAGCTTTCGCCATGGATGGACCCCCTGAAGTCGCCGCTCGGCCTCAGGCGCGGACCGAGTCACTCTTCGCATGGGATACTCGGCCAGGTTCGCACTTCGGTCCAATCGATAATTCGACGCAAACAGGGCGAAATTTTCGTGGTTTTGCAGGGCGAGTCGGGGGAACGCACCGGCCGCCTGTCGCGTAGCTGCCGGGGGTGAAAGGGGGCCTTGCTTGTCCGAACTGCTTACCCGAAGAGCCCTGATCGTGCTGCTTCCGTGATCGCCAAAACGGCGGGGTGGGTAATGCGCCGCTCGACCGAGATCGCATAGAACTGTTCCCTCACCTCGGTTGTCCGCCCGATGACGCTCACCCCATACTGCCTCTTGACCTGCGCTTCGATGATGGTCGGAGCCGGAAACACGCCGATGCCCGAACCCCCGAAGACCTTGAGAAGCGCCGTGTCGGCGAACTGCGCAACAAGGACGGGCCGAATGGCCTGCTTCTCGAACCAGTGATCGAGGCCGCCTCGCAGCATGGTATTCGGCATGGGCAGTAGCACGGGCGCTTGGTCCAGCGAACGGGGAAAGCGGCGCCGGTATTTTTCGGCAAGTGCCTTCGTCCCGAAGATCGTCACGCCGGACTCGCCGAGGAGGTGGTTGTAGGTGTGGATGCTCGGGTGGCGGGCGAGCGGCGCATCGGTCAGGACGATGTCGAGGGAATAGGTCGCGAGCGCGGCGACGAGGCGATTGGTCTCATCCTCGATACACGAGAGCTCCACCGGCTCGGTTAGCGCAAGAGCCGGTTTGAGAAGCTCGTAGGCGACAAGCTTCGAGATCACGTCAGCGAGGCCGACCCTGAGACGAGCCGGCCGATGGACGGGGCGGCCCTTGACTGTGTCGAGGAGTTCCCGACCCAGCGAGAAGATCTCGTCCGCATAGCCGAAGACCACCTGCCCCATCTCGGTCAAGACCAGGTTGCGACCGCGCCGCTCGAAGAGCTTCTCACCCAGCGCATCCTCGAGCGTCTTTATCTGCCCGCTGATCGTCGGCTGAGCCAGGCGCAGCGAGGCGCTCGCCTTTGAGACGCTTCCCTCGCGTGCCACGGTCCAGAAGTAGAGGAGGTGGTGATAGTTGAGCCATTCCATGGTTCTCGGATCTCCAGGCTTCCGTGTTCGGCGGGCCGACCGGCGCGCGCCCCGGCCCATGGAGTTGCCGATTCGAGTATTTCGATGATTCTAGCGCGCATTATCTATTTTTCGTGGGTCTGGGAGTCTGCTTTCCTTGGCACACCCGCGTGATTTGAAGAGGAAGGGAGAATCGCCTCTGTTTCGTTGGCGGGCTCAGGTAATCGGGGATTGCCCAAACTGAAGATCCAGCCACGACTTCTCCCAGGGTCTGGAGCTTTGCGGGTACTCGGGCAGACCGGAGAAGGACGGTAGAGATATCGCGGGACAGGGGCCGATACGGGTCCGGATTCGAGGGCAGAAAGCTGAGATCGCCGATCCGCTTCGCGAGTTCATCCATCGCCGCATTGGCTTTGCGATGGGTCGGGTTCGCTGGAGCGATTGCCGAGATGAGACTGGTGTCTGTCGAGGGAGACGAGGCGGCAGGTCACGAGAGGGTTCGATGCTCGGTGAGCGTTTTCGCACAGGGCCAAGAGTGAGGGGCCGTACAGGCTGGTGGGGGCGTCCGCACGGCCCTTGATGCTGCGCTGGAACGCGCTGCTTGCGGAGTGCAGAGAAAGCTGGAACTCAAACTGCGCGGCTTCGTGCATGACGACGGAGAGGAAACACCGTGCTGATCCTGGGCAACATCAGAGGAGAAAGACCATGGACCGCAGCAAACTCGGGCTTCACGTCGATCGACTCATTCACTTACCGGAGACGGAGACGCCGGTCTTGAGCTGCTACTTGCCGACCGAGGGTGGCGAGCCGGCCGACCGGCCCGCACTGAATGTGCGACTTCGAGAGATACGTGAGAGCGTTGTCGACGAGGAACGACCGCTGCTCGATGAAGCCATTGCGGCGGCAGATAGCTGGCTGGGGCAGATCCATCCGGAGTCGAAGGGAGTCGCCATCTTCGCACGTGGAGGATCACAACCGTTCTTGCTGGGGCTGCAGTTCCGCGTTCCGCTACCTACCTGGGTGGCGCTCGATTCCACGCCAAACATCTATCATCTGGTTGAGTTGAAAGAGACCTACGATCGTTACATCGTGGTGATCGTGACGGAAACCGTCACTCGAATTCTCGAGGTCAACCTGGGGTCGGTGACGCAACAACTCTGGTTCGATCGGCCCGAGCTACGCCGTCGGGTGGGTCGGGAATGGACGCAGGCCCACTACGAGAGCCATCGACGCGATCGCAGCCGGCGCTTCCTCAAGGAGCAGGTCGAGCTGATCAAACGCCTGGCGGAGGCGGGTGGGCATACTCACATCGTGATCGCCGGCGCGCCACGAGAGGTCGGTGTCATTCGCCGGACGCTGCCGTCCGCGCTTCGGAAGCGAATCGTCGAGGTCGGCCATGCATCCGGCAACGAGGCACCGACGGATGTGGTTGCGCGGACTCTGGCTCCTTTCATTGCGGCGAAGGGGCGCGAGCAGATCGCAACCTCCGATCGCCTCTTTCGCGAGCTCAGGACTGGCGGCCTCGCGGTCGCGGGAGGTGGTGTGGCACTTCGCTCCCTCGGGCGTGCGCAGGTGGATACGCTGATTCTATCCGGGGACTGGGGGCCGATTCCAGGCTGGCGCTGCGCCACTTGTGACGAAATGGACGTCGGCCTCTTCGTGCCCGACCCGTGCCCGCGATGCGGTGCGGCGGATCTACAATATTTCGATGCCCGCGAAGAGATGGTCAAGCTCGCGGAACGGGAGGGTTGTGGTATCGAGATCGTCGCGGAGGAGCGACTGACGCGTCTCGGTGGAGTGGGGGTGCTACTTCGCTATCGCTCGCGCTGATGATCGGCACCGAGGTAAGCCGAGTGATCGCGCTCTTCCATTGGCATGTCGCAGACCTGGGCATGGAGCACGTCAACAACAAACCACGTACTCCTCAACTCGACGGCAAGGTCGAGAGGTCGCATCGAACCGACAAGGAGGAGCTCTATCAACTGCTCACCTATCGCGACGACGTCGATCTCGAGAAGAAGCTGGCTGCCTGGGAAGGCTTCTACAATTACGATCGACCGCACGACACGCGCAGTGGAAAGACGCCATACGAAGTGCTGCGGGAGAAACTACGCTAGCGGGTAACGTCCGGCTTGATTCGCAATATCACGGCCCGCCTATTTCCCGATGTCCTGCTTGCGAAAGCTGACGACCAACAGTGCGACCCCCGCGACGGCCCATGCCGCTGCGCGGACCGAAACTTCGAGCGGGTCGGCCGAAATCTCGGCCGGTGCGATCCAGGGCGCGAGCGCTGTCGCGACCGAGGTGCCGAGAGGTGGGCCGAAGCGGTCGATCGCCCAGGCGACTCCTCCGAGTTCGACCTGGAACATGCCGATCGCGTTCACGGTCGCGATCATGCCGACGCCGACCAGCACCACCATCACGGTCGCGATGCGGGGCAGATAGAGCGATGCGCTCATCGCGAGTGAAGCCGTAACGGTCGCTCCGAATGCGCAGGCCAGGCCACCCCAGATCGCGGCGCCGAGCGTCACACCGTTGCGTAGCACCAACAACGCAGTGGTTCCGCCGAGCAGGACCATGCCGGTCACGAGGGCGATCACCAGCACACCGCCGAGGCGTGCCAGCGCAAAGCTCGCGCGCGACACCGGACGCGACAACACCAGGGGTGCGGTTCCGTCGCCGAGCACTTCCGCCAGGTGATCCGATGCCAGCACTCCCGCCAGCACCATCGTCCACAGCGCGAGTACCGAGAAGATCACGATGCCCGTCCAACCCGCGACCTCCGGAATCTCCACCGAGACACCGTTCTGGACGATGGTCGGAGCCGCCGCACAGGATGTGCAACCGTCGACCATCATCAACGACATCAGTGAAACCACCGCGATCGCGGGAACGATCCGGCGACGGATCGCGTCGTGGATCGCCTCGCCGAGTAACGCGCGGAATACGCGCGACGCGGAGGCCCTCACGATCCCCTCACCACGCGCACGAACGCATCTTCGAGAGTCTCACCGGGCTGGACGATTTCGCTGAGATCACCACTCGCGACGATCTCGCCCCGGTTCATGATCGCGATCCGATCGCAGACGCGCTCGACCTCCGAGAGGATGTGGGAACTCATCAGAACGCTGCAACCGCGGTCGCGCGCGAGCCCGATCCAGTCGCGCGCTTCGCGGACACCGATCGGATCGAGGCCCGAAGTCGGCTCGTCGAGGAACATCAGCCGCGGCTTGCCGAGAAACGCCTGCGCGAAGCCGACGCGCTGAGTCAGGCCCTTCGACAATCCACCGATCCGATCGCGCGCTCGATCGCCGATTCCGGTCAGCTCGAGGGACTCGTCGACCTCACGCTCGAGCTCGGCGCCCGACAGCCCCGCGAGGGTTCCGTGCAGCTGCAACAACCGGCGAACCGTGAGACGCTCGGGAAGTTTCAAGCTCTCGGGGAGATACGCGATGCCGACCCTCGAGTCCGGATCGCTGGGACTCTTGCCCGCCAGCAGGACACTGCCTTCGGTCGGCGTCGTAAAACCGAGCAGGAGCCGCAGCGCGGTCGTCTTGCCGGCCCCGTTCGGCCCAATCAGGCCCAGCGACGAGCCTTCCGGCAACGTGAAGCTCACCCGGCGCAGCGCAGTCCGCTCCCCGAACCGTTTCGTAACCCCCGAGAATTCGAGCGCGTTCAATGGTCGTGCCGCCTACTCGTCCGAACCGCTGCGACGCCGCACCGTCTTCACGCCACCGAGGGCCTTGAATTGCAACACTCGACGCAGCGCGGAGTTTGCGGCTGCGGCGCTCTCGGTAGCGAGCGAACTCTTCAGAGCTTCGAAGTCGCCGGTTCGCGCAAACGCCTCGACGGCGTCCATCTGCTGCTTGCTCGGGCGTTTCGGGGTCCTCGGCCCGCGTGAAGTATCCGCTTCGTAGTCGCGCCGGAACGCCTCGGTATCGAACCCGCGCTTCTCGAGGATTCGCTTCACCTTGGGCGCAGCCAGCACCTTCGACCAGAACTCCTCCGGTGTCTTCTTGCCGGATTTTCTTTGCGCAGCCATGCCGTCATCTCCCTCCAAACTGAACCGCTACGGTTAAGGCGCCTGCTATGCGGCCGATTGTTGATCGGGGCCACCATTCTCAGGGCTGCATATTATTGAATAGAATTTCGCTGTCGTAAACGGCTCGAATTCCAGTCCCCGAATTCGATTGCAGCCGACACCCTGAAAGCACTGAACGATCAAGACCTTAGGAGATGCCCTGAGCACCGTGAATGGCTGTGAACCCGAGACGGCAGGTCGGTGTCAGTAATGCTGGAATCGCGCGTTGCCATGCATGTCCCGCGTGACCTCGGCGCTCCAGCCGTGTAGCATCGCACCACCATCCCCCCGCATTCGGCAGATGCAGTGCTTCCAGCAGACGAACGAGGAAAGACCAGATGGCAAAAAAGGGCAGAACGGCGATTCTCAAGCGCCAGCGAGAAGTCAAGAAGGCCGAACGCGCCGCACTCAAGCGCGAGAAGCGGGAAGTCCGCAAGGAAGGCGAGACTGAGGCAGGCCTGGTGGCAACGGCTGAAGACCTCGAAGGCTACGGTTTCGGCTCCGACGAAGAAGAGGTCGACGAGAAGGAAGATGATGCCGTCTGACCCGACGATGACGCGCCTTTCTGCGCGCACGCCTCAGGCCGCCTGATGTCCGATGAAAAGCTGATCGCTGTCTTCATCGACTACGAGAACCTCGCGATCGGCGTGCGCCAGATGCGCAAGGGATCCTTCAAGATCGACCTGGTGCTGCGCCGGCTGCTGGAAAAGGGCCGCATCGTCTACAAGCGGGCCTACAGCGACTGGACCAACTACCGCACCGCCGTGCGCGAATTCCATCGGCACGGTGTCGAGATGATCGATATTCCGCAGTCGAAGGCCAGCGGCAAGAACAGCGCCGACATCCACATGGTCGTCGACGCACTCGATCTCGCTTATCAGAAGCCCCACATCGATACCTTCGCAATGATTTCGGGCGACAGCGACTTTTCGCCAATCGTCGCCAAGCTCAAGGAAAACGACAAACGCGTGATCGGTTGCGGCGTCAAGAGTTCGACCTCGGATCTGCTCATCTCGAGCTGTGACGAGTTCATCTACTACGACGACCTCATCCGAGCTGCCGCAAAGGTCGAGAAGAAATCGCCCGACGAACCCGCGCCCAAAGCCGAGCAGCCCGCAAAGCGCAAACGACAGGACTCGGCGGACAAGCTGCTTCAGATCGTCCGCTCGCTCGAGCGTGACTACGACCCCGTCTGGGGATCGATGGTGAAGCAGACAATCCGCCGGGTCTTCCCGGGCTTCAACGAGGAGTACTACGGGCTCGCATCGTTCGCGGAACTCCTCGAAGACGTGGCCAAGCTGGGCGTGATCGAGCTCGAATACGACGACAAGCGTGGGAACTACATCGTCCGCTCGAAACGGCGTTAGAGTTCGCTCTAACGCGAAGGTGCCAGCGCGTTGACCTCCCGCGCGACCGACGCCACCGAAGCGGAGCCTGCTCCGCTCTCCGAACGAATCTGCGACGCCACCGCGATCTGGTTCGGGGTGTGGACCGTCTGCACCCACGCAGTCGTTGCAGCAGGCGGCTCGCTGCAGCAACTACTCATTGCGTTTCCGCTCGCAATGGCGGCGGTCGCGGTCGGCATTCGACGCGCCATGCGCCGGCGGGAAAAGCCTGCGGAGACCGACACCCCGGCTGCGCCGGAGCGCACGCGACTTCGCTGGTCGCTGCAATTCGCCGGCCTCGCGGCGGGTATCGTTCACGATGGTCTGGTGGAGCACAATCGCGTTACTGGGTTTCGCCGCCGCGGCCTTCTTGCTCGCCGAACAACCCGTTACCGCACCCGCCGTGCACGGCCGCGCCCGCGAGCTCGCATTATGGGGAATGGCACTCATCTGCGTCGTAGTCGCGCTCGTCGTCCACCGCCCGGACTACGACGACGCCTTCTACGTGAATGTCGCAGTCGCTGCAGCCGATTTCCCGGAGCACGCTCTGCTCGCGGGCGACACGCTGCTCGGCGTCGAGAACC
>JAFDEI010000361.1 GCA_019310425.1 Deltaproteobacteria bacterium
CCTTCGGCTGCATGCCGAGTAGCGGGGTGTCGGATGGTGTGCAGTCGCTGATCACCGAGCTGTTTCCGGAGGGGATCTACCTCGCGGTCGAGACCAGCGGCGACGGCGCGGTCAACGTCCAGAGCCGGGTCCAGATGCAGGTGTTCAAGGCCCGGAAGGCAGCCGCGCGCGATCTCCAGCGGGCGCTGGACGAGACGGGTCAGGACCTCGACCAGGTTCGCACCTGGCTTGCGAGGAATCCGCGCGTGGCGCGGGCCCTGCATCACAGCCCGCAGCGCCGGGGCTGCACTGCAGCCGACCTGGTCTACGACGTGGCAGAGCGTCAGCGCCCGTTGCTGCTGATGTCGCGGCGCATGAGGCGTCGACTGCTGCCCAGTGCCGATAACCGGACGGTTGCACTCGACGAAGTTGCCCGGCGCATGGCGATTCGTCGGCCGCTCTGACTGTGAAATTACAGATAGGGCATGCTCTGCTTATCTGGTTCGCTCCGCCCCGTGACCGGGTGTGACATGGCTAGGGCGCATTCTGATGTTCCAAGGAGGACAACCGAATGCGATTCCCGAGTACGCTCTTGGAGTTCCAGGCCCAGTTCCCCGATGACGATCATTGTTGGGCGTACCTACGCCGGATCCGCTGGCCACGCGGGTTCTTGTGCCCGCGCTGCGGAAGCCGGGGAAGTCACTTTCTGGCAAGCCGGCGTCTCGAGCAGTGTCGTGCATGCCGGTATCAAAGCTCGGTCACCGCGGGGACCGTATTCCATGGAACCCGCGTCCCGCTTCGAGTGTGGTTCCTGGGAGTCTTCTTCCTGGCTCGTCACAAGAAGGGGATCTCGGCCCTTCAGTTCCAGAGAGACACCGGGGTGGGGAGCTATCAGACGGCCTGGGCTTTGTTGCACAAGCTTCGATCGGGCCTCTCGAATCTCCCAGCTCCGCTTTTGAAAGGGGACGTCGAGGCCGACGAAACCTACATCGGCGGGTATCGCGAAGGGTTGAACGGCCGTGGGGCGGGCAAGACCGGGGTCGCCATCATCGTCGAGCGACGAGGTCGTACAGCGGGTTCTGCTCGCCTCGCCGTCATTCCCCGTGCGACGACTGCGGTGCTGACTTCGTTTGTTCAGGGTGCGATTCAGCCGCAGGAAGCCACCGTCCATACAGACGCCTGGAGGTCCTACACGGCGCTCAGCAAGATGGGGATCGACCATCGACCTCGCAAGGGAGGACACGGTCGTCATGCGCTGGACGGGCTGCCGTGGGCCCACACCGTCTTCGGCAACCTCAAGACATGGTTACGCGGAACCTTCCACGGGGTCAGCCCGAAGCATCTTCAGCGCTACCTGGACGAGTTCGTATTCCGCTTCGACCGGCGCTGGAAGGAAACCGAGATCTTCCCCCGCGTTCTGCATTGCGCGATCGACGCGGACCCCTTCCCCTACCACCATTTGACGGCGGAGCGAACCGGATAAGCAGAGGCTCTCCAATTCAACAGCCCAGTGCGACGAATCCCGTGGTTGCTACTGCTCGCGATCGCGTGCACGGGCCCCACGGCAGTGGCACCCGAGCCGAAAGCGAAGGCGACCACGGCGGTCGCGAAGTACATCGTGATGATCGAGGGCCGGAACCTGATCTTCGCATCCGGCGGAAAGCCGAAGCGTTTCGGATTCTCGACGACGCGCGACATCGAAGCCCACAGCCCGGAAGAGGCGGAGCAGCTCGCGATCCAGTCCGTGCGCGAGGACGAGGAGCTGAACCGGGCGCTGCTGAACGACCCCTCCGACCCTCCGCGCATCGCCGTGACCCAGAACGTCCGGGTCGAGTCCTTCGAATCGCATCGCCGACCCGATTCCGAATACATCTTCTACGCGGACCGCGACACGCGCTAGCAGGGTGCTCCGCGTCCGAAACGTCCGCGTCGTCACGGGTAACACTGCGTGTTTCCGGCTCCTCGGCCAGGTCAAGAGTCGGTGGCATCGCCCAGCGTGAGTTCGACCATCAGATCGTCGGCAATCTCTTCGAGCAGGTCTTGAAGCTCGTCCATCGGCGCTCCCAGGGGAATGCGGAGGCTCGCTCTCGCGGTAAAGAGAATCTCACCCGACATCGGCGCGCTG
>JAFDEI010000034.1 GCA_019310425.1 Deltaproteobacteria bacterium
ATCCAGGTCCGGTTGTCGTAGAGCGCACTGATCGTGGGGTCGACGATCGCGCCGATGGGCGGACAATCGGGAAGATCCTGTGTGCCGGCCGGGCAGACTTCCGGTGGCCCCAGGCTGGCACAGCCCGTGATGGTCGCGAGCAGCGCCAGAGCAGGAATGAGCCGTCGATCCAGGTTCCTCATCATATCCATGACCTCCCGCCCCCATCCGATTCGGGCCAACAGGGCTCAGATGTTGGCTGAGCCGGACCCAGACGCAAAGATCTTTCGCTTCGCCCACTGGTAGAAGAGGCCGGTCACGAGCAGGCCTCCGAGAAAGATGCCGATCAACGCGACGGACTGGCGGAAGGCGTGGTCGACCACTGCCTCGGCCTCCGATTCCACGCGGTCGAGTGCCGCGGTCAGCTGCGGGAGGTTCTGTTCCCAGCCCGGGGACGTTACGAGGGAGTTGATCTGTGCCACGGCATCGTTCAGCCGGCGTGCCGCCACTCCGATTTCAGCGGCCGTGTTCTGCCAGTCGGCGATGTCGAATCTCCGTCCACCCGGTGTCGTGCGCTCCTCGATGCCGACCAGGAAGGCGTCGGCGGAGCCCACGGCCTGGTCGACGATGACGGCCATCTCCCTACCCGCGAGGATCGTCTGGCGCAAATCCTCTGACAGCACGCGCAGCTGTTCTTCCTCTTGTGGCAGTCGATCCAGGAAATCGGAGATGCGTTCGCTGGAAGCGACCGCCCGACCTGCATTGGCGAGCAACTGCTTCACCTCCGGCTGGAGGATGAACTGCAAGTACGCCTGTTGCGACTCCCAGCGCACGATGCCAGGAAGATGCTTGAAATAGACCAGGTATCGCTCGAGGAGCAGGCGCGTCTCGTCGACTGCCTCCGACGCTTGACCCAACTCGGGCGCGAGATTCAGGCCGGGAACGAAGCCCAGCACCCAGACCTCCGCCAATTCCTCGTGACCGTGGCTCGCTGCGAACGCAGCGAGCCGAACATCGGCAACGTACTCCAGACCGGGATGTTCGCGCAGCCAGGCGTCGATCAGGTCGCGCAACGAACTCAGCTGCGCCGGTTTGAGTACGAGCGCGCCGAGTTGCCAGATGTCGTCCTCGACGATCACCAAGGTGGGGACGACCGCCGCCAGGTCCTCGCGCCGGTAGAAGCCGCCCACCTCCATTCGAGCCTCGGCGCGCCGCCGGGTCAGCGAGGTCAACACCATCATGTCGAGCAGGTTCACGACGGGGCTCGGCCCGATCGCAATATCCAGAGCGGCGGTGTTGAAACTGTGAGCTAGTCGAAGCGAGGCGAGGCGTTCCTCGGGGCTCCTCGACGTATCCTCGACCCGTTCCAGCCCGAAACTGCCCACTGCGCTCATGTAGCGGTCCGCGAATCGCAGGACCTCCTGGCGCAGCCCGCTCTCCGTCATCTTTCCGGCCGCTCGATCGAGCGCCTCCTGGTCGAGGCTCTTGACCGGAATCGTCGTATGCGGAAAGAGGCCCGTACAGCCGCTCGTGAAGAGCACGAGTACGGCCAGGGCCTGGACTGCGAGCGGGATCTTCAAGTCTTGGGTGCGCACACGGACGACTCCGGGAGTTACCTGCGGCTCCGATCTCTGCCGCGAATTGACGGGGGTGTCAGCGCGAGTGTCCTACGCGCGAGGGTATTCACGCAAGGGAATAAAGCCTCGCGTCGTCCGGTGCCGCTCTATGCCGCTCCTCGCGAGGTGGGAGACGCAAGAAGGCGTGACTTCTTGCGCTTCCGGCGTTCTGGCAGCCTGGGGGTCAGGGGGTCGCGGCGCAGCAAAGCTGCGCTGCGCATGCGAGCTTTGCTCGCACGCGATCCCCCTCAGCTCCACCACGAAATCGAGCGGCCCGGTAGGCGTTTGGCCTGCCGGGCCGCTTTCGATTGGGTTCGGTCTTCGAGCGCGGTCGGGGCCGCCGGGCGTCCATGCCAGCGATTCAATACTGGCGCGGAACCCCGCGATAGCGGCGACTACTCGTCCTCGGCCTGATCGTCGAGTCGCTTGATCTCGGCGAGATCTTCTTCGTTGGCCGGCAGGTAGATGGTCGTGAGGCCGGCGGGACCCTTCTTGTCGGTGACCGGCGGGCGGGCCACGATGAGGACCATGGTCTTCGCAGCGATCAGCTCTTCGAGCTTCTTCGGCAGCCAGGTCGCGTCGCTGGTGTCGTTCTGCATCTTGTTCGAGAAGTTCGCGCGCACCTGAGTGACGGTCAGGCGTCCGCCCGTCGGTGTTACGGGAAAGCTGTCCTGCTTCATGACCTTGCTCGAGCACTTCTTGGGGATCTTCGAGACCTTGGGCGCGCCCTCCGGCTTCGGAAAGAACTTGCTCTCCCTGCCCTTCTCGGTCTTCAGTTGGACGGACTTCGCGTCGGCGTCGTAGGCGGTGATGATCGCAAAGCTCGAGCAGCTCTTGGCGGCTGCGTCGGCGAACGGCACAGTGACGACGGCGAAGAGGGTGGCGACGATGATCGTGATGGCGCGCATGCTTGGACTCCCGGCGAGAATGTGATGAGTTCGGAAACTCCAGTTTCGTGACGGGGAATCATTCTCGCAGCGCCCCGACATGTCAAGCCCGCGGGCCAAACCCCCGGAATCGCTCCAAGAAGATGCCGTGTCGGATCTGGGCGCGGCCTAGCGGGCAGCGTCGATCAGGCCGCGCAACTCGGCCAGACGCTGCGCGTCTTCGGGCGGGAGTTCCTCCGTATCCATCCCTTCCCAGACCGCCAGCAGCTGGGTCTCGAGTATCGCGTAGGCCTCCTCGGAGAAGTCCTCGCCGGGTGCCAGTCGGATCGAAGCCTCGAGCAGGAACGGCGCCGGAGTGAGCGCGGCAGGCTCGGCGTCACCGCGCTCGATGAAACGCTCGAGCACGCTCGACGCCGCCACCCAGTGGACGAGCGGCATGTGGTCCCGCTCGACCGGGCTCAGCGTCTTGCCCTGCTCGAGAATTCGCCGCGCCGTCGCGAGGTCCGGCTCGGCGGCAACCGCGGGCGCGAGTTCGGGCAGCGCGGCGGCCCAACCGCGTGCGGCGCGGCGCAGCGTCGGCCAGGCGTCCTCGCGGGTCGCGAAGGTTTCCAGCACCGGGACCGGCCGCTCGAAGTCACCCTTCACGCGCAGGCTCAAGACCAGGTAGTCGGTCAGCGCGTTCAACAGCAGTGCCGCGTGCTCGTCCGATGCAATCAGCTGCTCGAGTGTGAGCAGGGCGTCGTCGAAGCGCCGAGTCGCCATCTGGAGCGAAGCCCGAGGTTCGAGTGGGAGCTGTGCGAACAGGGTCTCGTCGACGAAACCCTTCGCCACCGGAGAATCCACGTCATCGGGTAGTCGCGTGTGGCAAGCGATGCAGTTCTCGGTGATCTGCTGGACCAGGAAGGCCGCCCGACCATACTGCTCGGCCATGTAGGCGCGCTCGACGTCGCGTGCATCGCGCGCGGTCGAGTGCGCGAGGTACTCGCGCGCTCCGCCCTTCCCCCCGGCGTGCCCTTCCAACTGCTCCGCGTTCGCGGCCAGATTGCCGAGGGCCGCTGCGATCTTCGCGCGATTGGCGGGGTCGCGGAACTCGCCCGGCTCGACGCTCGCGGGCAATGCGACCGCGACACCCGCGAAGATCTCGCGCATCAGCAAGCGCATCTCCTCGGCTCTGATTCTCGTCTGCCGCTCTTCCAAGGACTCACCGCACGCGACGATCCCCGTGGTGATGAGCCCCAACCCCAAGAAGACGATCATCGATCGTCGTGCCATTGCGTTCTTCATTCGCGTAGCTTATGCGAAGGGCGTCCGCGACGAAACATCGGAAGCCCACTGTGTGTCGTCGATTTCGAGCCCCGAGCCGCGGCCGTTGCACCGGCGGGACGCCATCCGATCAGCCGCGAATGCGACGAGTCGATCGGCTCGAAGGCAACCGCCGCCCTCACCCCCTAGAATGCTCGAGTGCCGGACGTATCCAGCAGAAATCCGAAACTCCGAGCCGCGATCGTCGCCTGCCTGCTGCTGGCCGTGTTCACCGGCTGTTTCGCCCCGAGCGCGGCACGACGCTCCGGTCGCTTGATCGCGAACAGCTGGGACAGCGACCGCTGGGGGCCCTGGGTCGCGCTCACCGGCCCGGGCATGCTGCTCTACTCGATTCCCGACTTCGGAGTGCACGCACTCCTCCCGATCGACTACGACGGCTACTTCCTGGATGGCATGGAGCCGACTCAGAAGTGGTTCCGTTTCTACGACGGCCCAATGCAATCGCTCGAGCAGGTCGCAATCCTGTGCAGCCGCGAGAGCTCGACCACTGTAACGACGATCCAGACCAAAGCGCATGAGCGTGCGACGTATGCGCGGCACCAGAAATGGCACTATCCACAATGCATCGAGGTGCTCCCGGGAACCTATGAACTCACGGTCGATTTCTACTCGCGTGAGAGTTTCCGGCGCGACTTGACGCTGGCCACCTATTCGACCGAATCGACGAATCCCGCCACCGTTACCTGGAAACCCGGTGCAGGTGAGACCTACGCGTTGAGCGCCGTGCTCGGCGGCGTCACACCGTCGCCCGGCGAAAAGTACCAGGGCACGACGATCAAGAAACTCACCCGATCGAAGACCAATCTCGGCGCCAACGAGTTCACGCTCGATGAGGGGCACTGGATCGCGATCGTGGAACTCGTCCCATCGCTGGACTCTATCGAGGCCCCCGTAATGAAAGAGCGCGAAGCGTGGAAGCGCTACGAGTTACGCCGCCGCGGATTGTAGGCCCGCACCGGGCGAGCAAACGAGACTAGACGCAACTCCCCGCACAACCGCCCGGCGCAGAGACCGAAGCCGCAGTCGGCCGCTCGGCGGCGACAATCTTCGTCACCTGCCGACCGATTTCGGCCACTCACGAACGACGGTACTCGCCGCGACAGGACGAGTCAGGAGGTCGAAGCCGTGAGTAACAAGCTGAACTCGGAATGCGAATGGGACCGTTCGCCATTCGCGATGACGAGCGACGAACTCGACGTTCGCGAAGCTGTCAGCGCGCTGTCGCGGTTGCTTCGCAGACCCTCGCTCCCCCCCGCCACGCTCGAGGTCGTTCACCACGCCCTCGAGCAGCTCCGCGCGCATCGCGATTCAGCAGTCTGAGCCGCCCGGCCACCCGCCGCAGACGAGACGCAGTGAATCCCCCATGGCACCTCGGCGTGTACCCGAGCTCGAAGTGGCCACAGACTCGTGTTGCACTTGCAACGCGATCAGGCAAGATAGAGGGTCCCAGAACGGCCCAACCCGCAGGTTCCCAGGGCGGGCCGGACGGCGCTCGAGGCACGATCGGCAGGTTCCCCCGGGGCAGCAACGCCGTCGATTGGCGCGGGACCACAGGGATTCGCAACTTCACGGAGGTCGCGTGCGCGGCAGCATCCTGGTCGTCGACGACGAGGCGCAAATCAGCTCGCTACTCGTTCGCACCTTCGAAGCCCACGGCTTCGAGGCGGAGAGCGCGCTCGATGCCGAGACCGGTCTCGGACGGCTCAAGGAACGGCCCTTCGACATCGTCGTGACCGATCTGCGCTTGCCCGGGGTCGACGGGCTGGAGCTGCTGCGACGTGCGAAGAGCATTCGACCCGAATGCGAGATCGTGCTGATGACCGGCCACGCGACGGTCGAAACGGCTCGAGAGGCACTCAAGCGCGGTGCCGTCGACTACATCACCAAGCCCTTCGAAATCGAAGACGAGCTGCTGCCGCTGATCTCGGAAATTCTGCGCACGTCGGCCGAGGTGGAAACGGAGGCGGAGTCGCCGCCCCCCGGCTCGCCGCCGAAGGAAGCCGAAGACTCGACGACGCGCGTGATCGGAAGCAGCGAGCTGATTCGGTCGCTGATCGAAAAGGCGCGCAAGGTCGCACGTTCGAATGCACCGGTGCTGCTCCACGGCGAATCCGGAACCGGCAAGGACATCTTTGCGCACCTCATCCACCAGCTGTCGCCGCGCAATGCGAACCCGATGGTACGCGTCAACTGCGCCGCGCTCCCGGAAAGCCTGATGGAGAGTGAGCTCTTCGGATACACGCGCGGTTCGTTCACCGGGGCGATTAGCGACCGAGCGGGCCTCTTCCAGGCCGCGAATGGTGGCAGCATGTTCCTCGACGAGATCGGCGAAATCCCGATCGCGCTTCAACCGAAGCTGCTGCGCGTCCTCCAGGACGGTGAGTTCCATCGCCTCGGCGATGCGCAACATCCGGTCCAAGTGAATGTACGCGTGATCGCGGCGACCAACCGCGACCTCGAGGAGGCCGTCCAGCGCGGGACGTTCCGACGCGACCTCTACTACCGCCTGAACGTGGTTCCGATCGAAATCCCGCCCCTGCGCCACCATCTCGAGGACTTGCCCGAGCTGATCGACCACTTCATGCGGAAGATCGGAAACCCGAACGGCGTGAAGCTATCCGACGCGGCGCTGAAAACGATGCGCAGCTACTCGTGGCCGGGCAACGTTCGCGAACTCGCCAATGCGATCGAATACGCGCTGGTTCTCGGCGAGCCGCCCGAGATACGGATCGAAGACCTGCCGATTGCGATCCAGGATCACGAGCGCGTACAGAACCCGCTGCTGCAAGCAGGAACGGGCGACACGAACACACTCGAAGGCATCGAGCAGCGTTGCATCCTCCAGGCGATGGCACGAACGCATTACAACCGCACCCGCGCGGCGCAGCTGCTCGGGATCACGCGGCGCACCCTCGGCTACCGCATCCAGAAATATGAACTCGGCGATCGCCTCGATCGCGATGCCCTCGTAACGCCCAGCGACAGCTGAACACTGCAGCTGCGCGTTGGCCGCTGTGCGGGCTAGGGAATCGCGAGCTTCGCGGGCAGCGACGGCGCAGGCTCATCGATTCCCGAGTTCACACTGAACGCCTCGACGGTCACGGCTCCGCTCGCGTCGGTGACCTCGACCTCGACCGGATGCGACCCCGTCTGCCACGACTCGGGCAGCCAGGTCACTTCGCCCGAAGCGGGGTGCAGCCACATACCCTCGGGACCCAGCAACAACCGAAAGCGAATTCGGCTCGCACCATCCGTGCGCGGGACTTCGACTGCGTAGCGAAGCGCTTCCCCCTCGCTGCCGACCTCCAGTTCCGTGACGGAAAACCCGTCCCCGAATGCGCGACCGTCGGGCGCGACACTCCCCTGAACCTCGAACCGGCTCTCGCCGGCGGTTTCAGCCGCCGGCCCTTCGCTCGCACGCGGGTTGCGCCAAGCATCCACGGCGGGCTCGGGCCGCGTATTCCGCAGGTGCACGACCCGCACTGCGGGCTCGCTCTGGGAGCGGGAGTCTCGCGCAATGGCGGTGACCATGACCCGCGTTCCCTTCCAGGCTCGCGGCAATGACAGCTCGGGACCGCTTTCGGGCTGCGCGACACCCGCGACTTCCCACGCGTAGCGTACTTCGACCTCGTCACGGTCGGGATCGCCAACTTCCGCGACCGCTCGAATCAGGCCTGGAGCCTCGGGATCATCGTGCTCGATGTGCAGGTGATGGATCACGGGCGGTTGATTCGCGCCGATGACGGGCCCCCAGCCGGAATCACTCCCGCCCCCACAGCCCGCGGCCGCGACAACGGCAATCAGCGCTGCGCCGACCCCGATTCGAATCCCCATTCGAACTCCCCCCGAGCCTGCAGCCATCCCATTCGCAGGTGACTCACGAGTGAGCAGCGCAGCCGCTAGTCGGCCGGCTGCGCGACACTTTCGTCGAGCCGAGTTCCGTCATCGACCGAATCACCACAAGGGTTGAGCCCCGCGGGGAAAGTCGTTTGACATCAGCACAGATTCCCGAAGACTCGGGACAACACCGATCCGAGGAAAACCCATGTTGAGTTCTATCATCGCCCTGTTGGTCGTCGCAGACGTATGGGCCATCATCCAGGTTCTGCAGAGCCGAGAATCCAACGGGACGAAGGTCCTCTGGATCGTGCTGATCGTGCTTCTCCCGATCGTCGGCCTGATCATCTGGTACTTCGCCGGGCCCCGCGGAGCAGGCGGCTGAATGCGCGGGTTGGCGGCGCTCCTCATGCTCGGCCTGCTCGTCGCAGCGGGCTGCGGTTCTGGAACCCCTCGACCGGAAGTGGTGACCGCTGAGTTCTGGGAAGCCATCCGTGCACGCGACATCGAGGCGGCAGCCGAGCTATCGAGTGAGTCGAGTCACTTTCAGCTCGAGCGCATGCGCGACGGCCGGCCGATCGACGAGGTGCTACTCGGCGAAGCGCTCATCGGTGAACATTCCGCGGTCGTTCGCACCTCGCTCGCAACGTCCGTGAACGATGGCCGGGTTCATACGACTTTCGACACTCACCTCATCCGGAGCGATTCGGGCTGGATCGTCGACGCAAAGGCCACCGAACGCGCGCTCACCACGGCGCTGTTCGCGACCAGCATGCAGCAGATCGGCGAGGCCGTCGGTCAGGGCGTCGAGGAGTTCAGCGAAGCCCTCGAACAGGGCGCCGCCGAGGTCAGCCGCGCAATCCGTGAAGCACTCGAGGAGTTCGAGAAGAATCGCGAGTGATGCTGGATCGCGGTCAGCCGACCCGGGGATCCGGGTGGAGCTGCTGCACGTCGGCGGGGGTCTCGTCGACCCCGGCCGCTTCACAGAGTTCTTCGAAGGCCTCGGACACCACCGCCTGGAAATCCTCGAGATCGGGAAGCAACCCGTAGTCGCTGTTGAACCCCCAGCACACCTTGCCGTCGTAACTGAACAACGCCACACCGATGCCGGTCCCCTGGAGTAGCGGCACCTGGGGGAATGACTCCAGCAGCTTCGCGCCCAGCAGGTAGAGCGGGAATTGCGGCCCGGGCACATTCGTCACGATCATGTTGATCGGGCCGGAGGCGGCACGCGCACCCAGCGAGAGCAGCACACCCGGTGTCCATTCGGCGGCGGCCATCATCATCTCGACGCCGAGAGCCTGCTTGGATGCCTTCAGTTCCTGTGTCGCCGCATGGATCGATTCCAGCTGCTTCTTCGGATCCACCTCCCCGATCGGCAGGCGCAGGATCCACGACGAGACCTTGTTTCCCATCGTTCCCTTGTCGCCCTCGTTGCGCACACTGACCGGCGCCGAAACACGGAAATCGATGTCTTCCGGGCGCACCCGCCGCCGGATCAGGAAGCGACGGACCGCGCCCGTTACCGTCGTCAGCACCACGTCGTTGACCGTGCAGCCGAGCGCCCGCCGCACCGCCTTCACCTTCGCGAGTTCCATCGTGAGCCAGTCGAAATTGCGGTGCGGGCCGAGCGTCCCGTTGACCGGGGTTTCCGAGGGCGAACTCACCGCCCAGCCAACGAGTGAGCCGAGTGCGCGAGCGCGCATCGCGATCTCATCACGCAGGTTCTCGCTCTCCTTGCTGAACGACTGGAAGCTCCGCAGGGCATGCAGCGGCATGCTCGCGCGCAGCGCCAGCTCATCCTTCAGCAGTTCGACCGGTGTCGGGGCGGGCCGCGGTATATAGCTCGGCACCTCGTGGGGCAGCCGATGATTCTCGTTCGGCGACATCAGGATCTGCGCGAGGTCTGCGCCGGATTCACCGTCGATCATGCAGTGGTGCAACTTAGTGATCATCGCGAAGCGACCACCCTCGAGACCTTCGACCACCCAGGTCTCCCACAACGGGCGGGCGCGGTCGAGCTGATGTGACATGATGCGCGCCGACAGCCGCTTCAGCTGCTCGAGGCCACCCGGGCGAGGCAGGCTCGTGTGCCGGATGTGGTAGTCGAGATTGAAGTCGCTGTCGTCGACCCAGACCGGATGATTGAAGAACGGAATCCAGGCAAGCTTCTCGCGGTAACGCGGAATCAGGTGAAGCACGGCCTCGGTCGCCTTCTTGATGGCGTCGATGTCGACCCCGCCGCCTTCCGTCTCGAGCGGTCCCAGATCGAAGATCATCGTCGCCGAGATGTGCATGTACACCTCGGGCGTTTCGAACATGAGGAAGGTGGCGTCCTGCGCGCTCAGACGGTCGTACTTGTAATGGGGCATCGGAATCTCCAGCCAACACGGTTCGGTTCAAAGTACACCGACGGAGCGACAGAATGCCGGACTTTCGGGTGTCGGCGCTACCCTCCGCAGCGCCGACGCGCCGGCTGTCATCCGGTCTCGAGAATCTCGGAGACCACTACGCCGGACATGCGGGAAGGAGCGCCCGCTTCCGGCCGGGTTACCGGGAGCGATCCCACCAGCCGCTCGAGGCGCTGCCGGATTGCCGGCGACATCTGCTGGAACCGCAGCACCAATCCGTCCCAGCCCTCGTCGCGTATCACGACGGCACTCACGACCATCGCCGCGGCGTCTCCGTCGTCGTAGAGCGCCAGATTGAACTCGTCGCCGACTTGCAGACCGTCGATTGGCCGCACCCGCATCCCGCCGACCGACAAGTCCCGGCCGATCATCACACACGAGTCGCTGCGTCCGGCGGCCGCGACCCGGCCCGCGAATAGCTTCCGTGGTCCACCGCGTTCATCGACCCCGGAGCCTTCGCCGACTCGAGGATTCGTGAGCGATTCCAAGGCGGTGTCCCGTCGGCTCTGCGTGAAGCCGAGCGAATGCCGTTGCATCACCGCCGCGAGAACCTGCTCGACCTTTGGGTCGACCGCCTCGAACACCAGCGCCAGGTTGGATCCCTCGCCAGGTTCGGCTTCGGCTACGTGCCTCACGCTGCCGGGCAGCGGCAGCGGCCCCGTGCCCGTCAATTCCGGAGGCAGCACGACCGTCAGCGAGTCCCCCAGCGCGGTCGGAGCAGCCGAGATCAAGCCGCAGCCGCCCTCTGAGAGCTGGATCAACGTCGCGACCGAAGTGCCCGCGGGGCCGATCAGCCGCACCGGGGCCGACATCGCCGCGCGGCCACTCCCTCTGCGCTCGGGGCCCGCATAGAAGGCATGCGCGACGATCAGCCGCATGACAGCGGGATGAACCGGGCGGCCGACCGCGACGTCGCAGCCAGAGCGAGACAACAGTCGCCGCAGCCCATCGGAGATCGCGTCGTAGACCACGACGTGGAATCCACACGGCAGACCATCTCCCGAGTCCACCGGTGCGACCAGCGCGTGACGTGCGCTCGAGATCAACAGCTTGCAGCCACTCGATCGCCCGACCGAACTCAGGCTGGCCGCTTCACCGTATTCGACCTCCAGTGAATCCAGCAGCCGACGCACGTCGGAGAGTTCGCCGTCGTCGACGAGAATCACTTTCGGGCGGGTTTGCGGGTCCGACATGCCGTTTTCGGCCTCGATTCGAGGCTGGAGGAATCGGCCAGCCGGAGGGCTGACCTTAGATTGTGCCCCAAAGAATGTTGCTGGCACACGCCTTGCGATACAGGCGCTGTGAGCGCCCCTGTCGCGTCACACGCGGAAGTTCAACCCTACGGCTGCAAGGTCGCCGTGCCCTGCGCCTGCTGGAGGCGCAGCTGGTCGGAATATTCGCGCCGCTTGTTCTGGAGGTATTGCTCCTGCTCGAGCTCGTAGAGCTGGCGGCGGTGGCGCTCCGTCAGACTGAACCAGCGCGCGATCCGATGTTCGAAACGCTGGGATTCCGGAAGCTCGCAGGTGTCGAGATAGGCCTGGATCGCGAGCTGATAACGGACCGCGTTGCGCTCGATCATGCCCGCCATCCCGTCGACGTAGACGGCGTTACCCTGCGCATCGGCACCAACCACGCTGAAGCCGACCTTGCCGCTGCCGAGCGTTGCGAAATAACTCGCGAACGCCATTCGTGCCCTCAGGCCGTAGCGGTAGGCATAGCTCAGGCGCACGAAACTCTCGCCCTCCCCGACCGGGATCGCTTCGAGTTCGATCGAGTAGTCGCGGGTGCCCAGCGGCCCGTCATCGCCGGTCAACAACACGCGAAAGTAATCGTCGCCATCCTCGATGAGCTCGAAGGCATACGACAACGCATACGCATCTTCGGGACGCTCATAGGTCTTGCGCCCGCTGTAGAGCGTAATGCGTGGCACCGCCTTCGCTTCGCTCCAGGTGCACGACTTGACGTTGAGGTGGAGCGATGTGATCTCGCACCAGTTCGACGGCCGGCGGAGCACGTCGGTGAGCGCGGCGAAGCCGTGTGGAACCGTGGTGAAGACGTTGCCACGCGCCAGTCCGTCGCCGCCGCCCGTTTCGATCGCGAACGGTGGGACCGTTGCACCGAGCGGCTGTACAGCCGCAATGGCGCGATGGCGCGCGCGCAACGCAGCAGCCCCGTCCGCACGCGCTTCGGCATCGAGCCCGGCTGTGATGATGATGAACGCAAGCAGCGCGACGGCGAAGGACTTCATCGGTCGGAAATCTCCGAACGGGGGCGAGAACTGTGGGATTTCGAGCGCAGACCTCGAAGGCTGGGGAAACCGGACCTGGCCTGCGCCAAGGCGGCAGTGTACCGGACGCCACCCCCCCCAACAAAGGCCGGCACGCCGCTCAGCCAAACGCAACCGACCCGCCCCGGCGTGGGTCCCCGGCCCCGACGGGCCCTGGGCCGACCGCATGAACGCCGCCGAAATAGAGGTTTCGCTGCGACCAGCGGTTGAGCGGCCAGCGCGCGGCCAGCGCCGCGACCGCTTCCGCGCCTCCCCCTGGCTCGAGCTGGACCACGCTGCCGTCCCAGTGGAGACGAGGCGCTTCGACGGCCGACCGCGGGTCCATCCCGTAGTCGACCGTGTTGCTGATCACCTGGGCAAGTGCGGTGCGGATCCGTTTACTGCCCCCGGAACCGAGCACCAGCCACGGCGCGTCTTCGCGCAACAGTACGGTCGGGCACATCATCGAAGCGACACGCTCGCCCGGCGGGCCCGCGTGGAAACCGTCCGGGTGCAGATCCTCTTCGCCGAGCATGTTGTTCAGCATCACGCCCGTACCGGGCACGATATACCCGGAGTTCTCGCCATTCGAGGTAGTCATCGAGGCGACATTCCCCTCGCCGTCGCCAACGCTCACGTGGGTGGTGCCCTGCGCGGAATGCCTTCGGGCGGCGATCTCGCCCCGCTCGCGAACCGCGTCCGTCTCGATCATGCTGTCGACCAGGCGCTCGACGTGCGCGTCCGAACCCCACGGCGGCATCGGCCCGCCGGCCTCCAGCAGCCGGAGGGAGATCGCGACCAGCGTGCCACCGAACGCGGGTGGTGGATTCACGAGCACCCGGACACCACGGTATTCGAATGCGAGCGGCCTGCGCTCGATCACCCGGTAGGCCTCGAGGTCGGCCACGCTTACGTGACCGCCGCCGTTCGCCATGTCGGCCGCAATCTGCCGCGCGAGCCCTGGTTCGGCAAAATCCGCGTTCGCTGCCGATTCGACCAGCCGCTCGATGAAGACCGAGAGATCCGTGTTCACCAGACGTTCGCCCACCACGAGCGACCGCCCGTCGCGGGTGTAGAGCCGCCGACCCGCTTCGGAGAGCGACAGGATCGGCTGCAGGATTTCGAGCAGGTAGGCTTGTTCGGCGTTCAGCGCGACTCCGTCACGCGCGAGTCGGATCGCGGGCGCGAGTACTCGCGCGAGCGGTATTCGGCCGAGACTGCGGTGGACGTGCAAGTAGCCGGGCAGGCAACCCGGCACCGCAATCGAGCCGAGCCCCACGTTGAACACTTGATCGGCGTGGCCGAAGCGAACGGTCACGGGCTCGAAATCGAGCTGCTCCGGCGGCTCCGAAAGGCCCCGACCAGGCGTATCGACGAAGAAATCGAACAACCGCGCATCGCCCGAGGCGGTTCGGGCCAGCAGGAATCCGCCGCCGCCCAACCCGGTAAGAGCCGGTTCCACCACGGCGGCAGCGAAGCCGGCCGCCACGGCGGCGTCGAACGCATTGCCTCCGCCCCGGAGAATCTCCGCGGCGGCTTCACATGTCGCCGGATGGCCGGCCGCCACAACACCCCGTTCCGATCGCGCGCCCGAATCCACGCACCGACCGTAGCCCGGCAGCCGAAGATTTCCCGCGCAACAGCTACGCTTGGGCTCCGCCGCGGACAGTGAGAACGGGGGGCATCGATGGCAAACTGGGCCTGGGTCACGAAGGTACATCGCGCGATCTATCAAAAGACCGACGGACGCGTCGGCGCGCGGCTCGCGGGGCTGCCGATGTGCCTGCTCACGACCGTCGGACGCAAGAGCGGCCTGCTCCGTACGCTACCGCTCGCCTGCTTCCCGGACGGCGACGACCTCATCGTCGTGGCGTCGAACAACGGGCAGGAGCACGACCCGGCCTGGTGGCTGAACCTTCGAGAACAGCCCGAGGCGGAGGTGCAGTTCGGGCGCGAACGACGCCGCATGACCGCATCGCGCGCGACACCCGAGGAGCAGGCACGGCTGTGGCCCTGGCTCAAGCAGCGCAACCCCGCCTATGCGCGCTACGACGGCCGCACCGAGCGCGAGATTCCGATCGTCATCCTGCGAGATCGAAGCTGAGACATGGCGACTGAAGGCGACTCGCAGCTGCGGGAAAGCGCTGAAGACGGCGTGAGCCCGAAGGCTGTGCGCCGGACGATTTCGCTTCGCTCGAGCCTCGCGCGCAGCCTGATGCTGATGATCTTCATGAGCGCGGGCGTCATCCTCGTGGTCACCTACCAGTTCAGCAGTCGCGTGGTCGAGGACCTGTCCGAGAAGTTGATCCACCAACAGCTCGACCACACCAGCCTGGCGCTCGAGAAGTTCTTCCTGCCGATCGAATCCGACCTGCAGTTATTCCGCCAATGGGGCAATGCGGGCCTGCTGCAACCGGTCGACCTCGGCGCCATCGTGCGCCCCGAGAGCGACGGCGCGGCGTTGCCCGCGCCCGCGGTGATCCGACTGAACGAGCGCTTCATCCCCCTGCTCGAGCAGCTCGAGCACGTGACATCGATAATGATCGCGGACTCTCGCGGTGAGGAATACCTGCTGCTGCGCGAGCAGGACCACTGGCTGAACCGCGTGTCGGGACCCGAGATCTGGGGCAGCGATACGTTCTGGATGCGTCGCAACGATGACGGCTCCTACGACGACGCCTTCTGGAAGACACTCGACTACGACCCGCGTACCCGCCCCTGGTTCGTCGGCGCGATGGAGCGCGCCGACAGCGGCGAAGTACACTGGACGGCGCCGTACCGGTTCTTCACCACCAAGGCCCCCGGCATCACCGCGTCGTTGCGCTGGGCCGACCCGAACGACCCCGAACTCACGTACGTGATCGCATTCGATGTGTTGATGCTCGAACTTTCCCGATTCACCACCTCGCTCGAAATCAGTCCGCGCGGCAAGGCCCTGATCCTGACCGAGGACCGCGTCGTCGCAGGACTCCCGCGCGACAGCCGCTTCGAAACTCCCGAACAGATGCGCACTCACCTGCTTTCTCGCGTGGAAGATCTCGGACTGCCCGAACTCGCCGATGGAGCCGCCGCGGCAGAGGCCCGGAATCTGAGTCCGGACGAAATCTTCTGGTTCACCAGCGGAAACGAGATCTGGTGGGCGGGCGTGCAGCCCTTCCGCCTCGGCGACAGTGTGTTGCGGGTCGTGGTGGTGGCGCCCGAAAACGACTTCCTGGCGGGAGTGATCGAACAACGGAACATCCTGCTCGCGATCACCGCCTGTGCGCTGCTGGCTGCCTTCCTGCTCGCGTTGATACTCGCACGGCGATACAGCACGCCACTCGCCGCACTCGCCGCCCAGGCCGAGCGCATCCAGCGGCTCGACGTGGCGGAGCCGGCCGAGATCGAGACCAACATCCGCGAGGTCGAGCAGCTCGCGACCAGCCAGGAGCGGATGCGCATCGCCCTCGATTCGTTTTCGCGCTACGTCCCGCTCGAGGTGGTACGCGAGCTCATGAAGCGCGACGAAGCCGCGAGTATCGGCGGCTCACGCGAAACCATCACGGTGTTGTTCACCGACGTCCAGGGCTTCACCACGATCGCCGAGTCCCTCGACCCGGAGGCACTGACCAGGCACATGTCCGAGTACTTCCGCGCGATGCTCGGCACCGTCCAGGGGGACGGCTTCGGCGAGGTCACCCAGCTGACCGGCGACGGATTCGTGGCGTTCTGGGGCGCGCCGATCGACTGCCCGCGCCATGCCGCGCAGGCCGCCGCGACCGTGCTCGCATGCCGTGCGGCCCTCGCCGACCTGAACGCCCAGTGGCGCACGCGCGGACTCCCCGAACTCCCGACTCGCTTCGGGCTCGCGACCGGCCCCGTCGTGGTCGGCAACGTCGGCTCGCCCGAGCGCCTGGTCTACACCGCGGTCGGAGACACCATCAACCTCGCAAGCCGACTCGAGGGCATCAACCGTTTCTACGGCACCTGGGTGCTGGCCTCCGAAGAAACCCGCCGTGCGGCCGGCGACGCCTTCGCGTGGCGGCGGGTCGATCGGGTACGCGCGAAGGGCAAGCAGCAGGCGATCGACCTGTACGAACTCCTCGGACACACGGGCGAGGTGCCCGCAGAGCGGCTCGAGTTCGCGGCCCGCTACGAGGCCGCGCTCGATCAGTTTCGCGAGCGAGACTTCACGGCTGCGGGCACTGCGCTGGAAGCACTCGCGCGGGAATTCCCGGACGACCGCTCGGTCGCCCGCCTGCTCGATCTGATCCGCGAATTCGGCGTGAATCGACCACCCGACGACTGGGACGGGACCACGAATTTCCAGGTCAAGTAGACCCCAGGCCGCCCTGCAGCAGCATCCACTCCCCCCTCCTTCCGAGTTTCCAATCCGGCCCGGGCTCAAGTTCCGACCTCAGGTTGTCGAGAAACCGCCACAGAGACGTCACCACAAAGCTGTGGCGCTTTGCACCAGAAGGGGCTAAACATCGTCCATCCAAGCGGGCGTCTGTCCGCCAGCGGCGAACAACAGGACCTTCCCCAGGTCACGCCGCAACATCCAATCAATTCGTCCTCAACTGTTGTTATAGGTCGGAACACACGGCCGTTCCGTGCGCCCAGAAGTGCGCACTGCGGCGGAGAACCAGTTTATCCATGTCTGCATCACCCAGTGTCATTTCCAATTCCGATTCCACCGGCTTCGATTCCTTCGAATTCGACCCGGCGATCATGCGCGGCATTCACGCCGCAGGCTTCACGAGTCCCCGGCCGATCCAGGTCGAGACGATTCCCGCAGCGCTCGATGACCGAGACGTCCTGGGCCTCGCCCAGACCGGTACCGGCAAGACTGCGGCATTCGCGCTGCCGATCCTCGACCTCATCCTCGAAACGCGTGGTCAGGGCCCGCGTGCACTCGTGGTCGCACCGACGCGCGAACTCGCGACGCAGATCGACGCCGAGATCCGGCTGCTCGCGAAGTTCACCGACATCAAGAGCGTCACGGTCTTCGGTGGCGTCGGCGCACGGCCGCAGATCCAGGCGTTGCGGCGGCGTCCCGATATCATCGTCGCCTGTCCGGGTCGTCTGCTCGACCTGATGCAACAGGGAGCAGTGCAGCTCGACCGAGTCGAAACGCTGGTCCTCGACGAAGCCGACCACATGTTCGACATGGGCTTCCTGCCCGACATCCGACGCATCCTGGCCGCTCTGCCGAAGGACCGGCAGAACCTGCTGTTCTCGGCCACCATGCCGAAGGAGATCCGGCGGCTCGCCGATGACCTGCTCGTCGATCCCCACGTGGTCGAGCTCTCGCACTCGGCGCCCGCCGACACCATCGAGCACGCGCTCTACCCCGTGCCCGAGAAGCGCAAGCGCGCGCTGCTCGAGCACCTGCTCGAGACGGATGCCTGCGGGTCGGCGATCGTCTTCACGCGCACCAAGCACCGGGCACGCAGGCTCGCCGAGCAGCTCAGCAAGGCCGGACACCGTGCGGTCGGACTCCAGGGCAACATGTCGCAGGGTCAGCGCGACCGCGCGATGCAGGGCTTCCGCGGCAGTCGCTTCGACATCCTCGTCGCGACGGATATCGCCGCGCGCGGGATCGATGTGAGCGGCGTATCCCATGTAATCAACTTCGACGTACCCTCTACGCCCGAAGCCTATACCCACCGCATCGGCCGCACTGGTCGGTCGGAGCAGGACGGCAAGGCCTGCACCTTCGTCACCGGTGAGGACGCGGCCTGGGTGCGCGCGACCGAGCGCATGATCGGAACACCGATCGCACGCCGCGACGTCGAGGGCTTCGAGGGCGAATCACTGGATACCCGCTCGGGCGATCGCCCGGCGCGCCACAACCGTGGGCGGAACGGCTCCCGGCCGGCGAACCCCGGCCGACGACGACCGTCGAACCGACGCGGGAACAGCCGTGGCGGGCGCGGCCAGCGACCGCGAAACAACGCGTAGCACTCCGAATTCGACAGCGACTCTCCGCGCGATAACCTGATGGCACCAGGCGTAGCCCCGACGAGGGTCGGGGCGCGCCACGGCCATCGTTGGAGGGTGCCATGAAGAAATCGTCGATCCTGTGCTGCTGGGTGCTCGCTCTCGCGGTTTCGGCCTGCGGGACCGTCACGAAAGTCCCGATGGTGTGGCAGGATCCGGCCTACGCGGGCGAAGGCTTCGCGCGGATCTTCGTAATCGGAATCGGCGAGAACGATGGTTCGCGAAGACTGTTCGAGGATCATCTCGCACGGGAACTCGTGAAGCGCGGCGTTGTCGCGGAAGCCAGCTACAGTCGGCTCCCGAACACCGACCGCCTGACCGAAGGCGCCATCCAGGAAGCCATGCTCGGCGGGAACTTCGACGCGGTGACGATCTCACACCTCATCGGCGAGACGCAGGAAACCAAGTACGTGCCGCCACGCAGCTACACAGTGCCACGCACCTACGGCGGCTACTACGGCTACTACTATTCCCATTGGGACGTCGTCCACGAACCCGGCTACTACAAGACCAACACCATCGTCCGGCTCGAGACCAACTTATACGACGCCCAGAATGCTGCGCTGATCTGGTCCGGCCAGAGCGACACGATGAACCCGAACTCGGTCGCGGATACGATCGCTTCGGCCACGCAAGCCGTCGCGAAGCAACTCGCCAAGGATGGAGTGCTGCGCTGAGCACCTGCGCTACGCGGAGGACGAGGTGATCACACTGGCTCGTGCGGCTGCGATCGCATTCGCGATCACAGCCCTGCCCGCCTCAGCCGAGAATGGCCTCGACGTCGCGTGGGGCCCGGCTGCGAACGGGTTGCGGGTCGCGATCTCCGCCACCGCGCACCCGGAACGACACCGCGGCGTCGCCTTGGAGCTGCAACTCGAAAACGCCACGGATGGGCCGCTGCGGATCCCCGGGCGCCTGCGCCTACCCTGGAACTGGCATTTCGAATTCGAACCGGAGCTGGGCGGATCCACTCTGGTCGCACATTTCGCACCGCCACCCGAACCTCCGGAGTCACCGCTTCCGATCGAACTCGTCTCGGGGGAACGCTTCATGCTGCAATTCAACTGTCGCCACTGGCTCTACCGGGATTCGCATACGATTGCTCGGCCTCGCCCCGGCATCCACCTCGTGCAAGCGAACAGCGTCGCGGTCGGCGCGGAGCCCGACCCGAAGGCATGGACGGGCATGGTCCGAAGTGGCCGGGTCCAGGTCGAAATCTCGTTCCGCGATCAACAGACGCCGCCGAGCGAATCCGAGTTCGAGCCCGAAGAGGACGGGGAATGATCGATCGGGACGGCGGCTCACTGCATTTCTTTCCCGACTCCGCGGCAATCGCGCGCGACATCGCGCGGCGCGCCGGTCTGCGCGAATGCCCGATCGCGCTGCATCGCTTTCCCGACAATGAAACCCTCGTGCGCATCACGGAGCCCTGCGGCCAGCACGCGGTGCTGTTTGCGCAGATCCACGACCCTGATGCGAAGCTCTTCCCGCTGCTGCTCGCGGCCAACGCATTGCGGAGCAGCGGGGTCGAGCAGCTGACACTGCTCACCCCCTACCTGCCCTATATGCGCCAGGACATCGCATTTCGCGCGGGAGAGGCCGTCTCCCAACACGTGATTGCGAAGCTGATCGGCGAGGCGGTCGACGAATTCATCACACTCGAGCCGCATCTCCACCGGATCGAAGGCCTCGAAGAGGTGTTCCCGTGCAGCGCCCGAGCACTGGACGCGGCGCCGCTTCTCGCGGACTGGTGCACCCACGACTCCGACGACGCACTGCTGGTCGGTCCCGACGCTGAATCCGAAGCCTGGGTCCGCAATCTCGCGGATCTCGGCAGTCTGCCGTGGATCGTCTGCCACAAGCAGCGGCTCGGCGATGATCGAGTGCGGGTCACGCTTCCCGATCCGCCCCAGCCTCCCAGGACACGCCGCGCAATCCTCGTCGACGACATCGCGAGTTCGGGCACCACGCTGGCGGCGGCAGCCATTGCACTCCGCGCGGCCGGCATCGAAACCGTGGATGCCGTCGTCGTACACGCGATCTTCGCTCCCGGTGCGATGGCTCGGATCCGCGGCGCGGGCATCCGGCGACTCGTATCCTGCGATACGATTCCCCACGAGACGAACTCGATCGCGACCGCCCATTTCTTCGCCGATGCGCTCCGAACGGACGGCGATGCCGCGCGCGACCGGAAGGCTTCCGCGTGTTCCGGCTGATCCGCATCGCAATCGACACGCACAGCGAACACGTGATCTTCCTGCACCGCAATGCCGTGACACGCGGAGCGTTGGGACTACAACCGCTCGATCGCGTGCGGGTGATCGGGCGCGATCCAGAGTCCGGAAAAGTGCACGAAATCCAGGGTGTACTGAACTTCTGCCACGACAGCCTGATCGCCGAGGACGAAATCGGATTGTCCGAGTCCGCTTTCGCCGACCTCGGGCTGCTTTCCGGCAGCCCGGCCGAGGCAAGGCTCGCGGCGCCACCCGAGAGCATCGCGCAGGTCCGGAACAAGCTCGCGGGCGGGCGCCTCACGCGAGCGGAATTCGACGCGATCCTCCGAGACGTCGCCCAGCGACGCTATTCGAAGGTCGAGCTGTCGATGTTCGTACTGGCCTGCGCGTTGCGGCGTCTCGACCTCGAGGAACTCGCCGACTTCACGCGCGCGATGATCGCGTGCGGCAATCGTCTCGACTTCGGCGAGGGCCCAATCGCAGACAAGCACTGTATCGGCGGAATTCCCGGCAATCGCACCACCATGATCCTGGTCCCGATCGTCGCGTCACTCGGCGTGAAGATCCCGAAGACCTCTTCACGCGCAATCACGAGCCCGGCCGGAACAGCGGATACCATGGGCGTGCTGGCCGATGTCGGTCTCGGCCGCGACCGCATGTACGACGTCGTCGACCGCGCCGGTGGCTGCATCGCGTGGGGTGGCGCGCTCGACCTCGCACCCGCCGATGACGTGCTGATCACGGTTGAACGCCCGATGGGAATCGATACCGAAGCCCAGATGATCGCGTCGATCATGAGCAAGAAGATGGCCGCGGGTTCGACCTTCGCGGTGATCGACATCCCGACTGGACGAACTGCGAAGGTTCACACGCGCGCCGAAGCGCACACCCTCGGCGCGCGCTTCGAGGCCATCGCGGATGCAGTCGGGCTCGACCTCGACGTGGTGGTGACGGAGTCTACCGGGCCGATCGGCCGCGGCATCGGGCCTCGTCTCGAGGCGCTCGATGTCCTCGCGGTGTTGAACGGCGAAGAGGATGCGCCCGTCGACCTGCGCGAAAAGTCGCTGTTCCTCGCGGCGCGCATACTCGAAGCCGTCGGTGCGGTCGGCCCATCCGAAGGCTACGTCGCCGCGCGCGAAGCGCTCGACTCCGGTCGAGCCGCACGCAAGTTCGACGAGATCGTCGAACTCCAGGGACGCCGCGAGATCCCCGCCGAAGCCCCGCTGCGCGGCGAGATTCGTTCGCCGCGAGACGGCCGCCTGCGCAGCCTCGACTGCCAGCAGATCAACGCGCTGGCAAAGCTCGCAGGTGCGCCCGCGCACCCTGCGGCAGGGCTGTGCATGCTCCGAAAACCAGGCGACGTCGTCGTACGGGACGAGCCGCTGATCGAAATTCACGCCCGCAGCGAAGCCCACCTCCGCTTCGCCGAAGACCACGCGCGGGCGCACTCCGACCTCTTCGAGTTCGGATACTGAGCCGTGGGTACGCTTCGACGACCGCGTGCCCCGATTCTTCGCTTCCTCGGGGGAGCCGGCACCGTCTCGGGCAGCCGCTTCCTGCTCGAAACCAGGGTCGCACGAGTACTGATCGACTGCGGGCTCTTCCAGGGATTGAAGAATCTGCGATTGCGCAACTGGGAGCGCTTCCCGGTCGCCCCGGAGACGATCGACGCGGTGGTGCTCACCCACGCCCACCTCGATCACTGTGGCTACCTGCCCGCACTCTTCAAACAGGGATTCCGGGGTCGCGTACTCTGCACGCCCGGCACTCTTGAACTCTGCAAGGTGATTCTCGCCGACAGCGCGTTCATCCAGGAGCGGGACGCCGAATTTGCGAACAAGCACGGCTATTCGAAGCACGAGCCCGCATTGCCGCTCTATGGGCAGGAACACGCCGCCGGAGTGCTCGAGCTGTTCGAGACCGCGCTCCATCACCAACCCCGTGCGATCGCGAGCGGAATCGAAATCGAATTCCACTACGCCGGGCACATCCTGGGTTCGTCGATCGTGTCGGTCGAACTCGACAACGCGGCCGACGGACGCAAGAACACGCGCCTGGCCTTCAGCGGCGACCTCGGCCGCCCCGACCATCCATTGCTCCGCCCACCCGACCCGCCGCCCGATGCGGACATCCTCGTCATCGAGTCGACCTACGGCAACCGGAGACACGAAGACGATGCGGTCATCGATCTCTTCGCGGAATCGATATCGCGGACCATCGGCAACGGTGGCACCGTGCTGATCCCCGCCTTCGCGGTCGACCGCACCGAGGTGATCTTGCGGCTGCTCGAACAGCTCGTGCGAGCCGGCCGCATCCCGGAGGCGCCGATCTACGTCGACAGCCCGATGGCGCTTGCCGCACTGAAATCCTACCGCGAGGCGATCCAGGAAGGCTGGGAGGAGATCCGCCCCGAGCTTCACGGCAAGGAGCAACCCTTTTCGGCCGGACAGCTCATCGAGGTGCGCGACGTCGAAGAATCGAAGCAGCTGACCGTGAGCAGCGAGCCCGCGATCGTGATCTCGGCCTCGGGAATGGCGACCGGCGGTCGCGTGCTGCACCACCTCGCGGCGCGTCTCCCGGACGCCCGAAACTGCGTGATCCTCGCGGGCTATCAGGCCGCCGGAACACGCGGACGGCACCTGCTCGATGGTGCGCGCACCCTCAAGCTGCTCGGCCGCTACGTCCCGGTTCGGGCGAAAATCACGAACCTCACCGCGCTGTCGGTGCACGCCGACCGCGACGAACTCGTGGCCTGGGCGGGCAGCGCCACACGCAAGCCCGACATCAGCTTCGTGGTCCACGGCGAGCCGGAGGCATCGGAAGCGCTGCGAGAAGCGCTCGAAACCGAGCTGGGTTTCCCAGCGGTCGTTCCCAAGCAGCAGGAACGCATCCGCTTCGACTGATCGACGCCATCGGAGCACGCCCAGTGCTTCCATCCGGCATCGAGGCCGGGCTGCTGGCCGGTGCCGCGGTCGCCGTCATCTTCCTCGCGCGTGACCTGCTCGCGGGCGCCCCGATGCAGACACCCTCGGTACTCGGAACCTTGATGCTCCAGGGCCCCGAGGCCGCACGGACGGTGACGTACGCCGTGGGCGCGGCGATCGCCTACAACGCGATCCATTTCGCAGTCTGGGTTCTGGCCGGGACGTACGGCAACCTCTTGATGCATCAGGTCGAGGCGTCTGCGTCGAACTGGTACCGCCCGTGGGTCGCGGCATGCCTGCTCACCGTCGGTTGTGTACTTGCGAGTACGCGAGCCTCG